>DASTZF010000057.1:0-34825 GCA_035764445.1 Burkholderiaceae bacterium | reverse complement strand
AACCTGTTCGTCGATGGCATCGACGCCGACAACTGGCGCGATCTGAACGAGTCGATCGACAAGCCGCTACTCAACCGCGCGCTGCGCGGCACCTACCCGCCGGGCTCGACCTTCAAGCCGTTCATGGCGATGGCTGCACTGAACACCGGCAAGCGCAGCCCGAACACGGTGATCTTCGACGGCGGGACGTTCCAGTTCGGCAACCACACCTTCCGCAGCCACGGCGACAAGGGGCTCGGGCCAGTGGACATGACGCGCTCGATCGTCAAGTCGAGCAACGTCTACTACTACTCGCTGGCCAACGAGCTCGGTGTCGATCTGATGTACGAGCAGCTGTCGCCGTTCGGCTTCGGCCGCAAGACGGGCATCGACATCGACGGCGAGGTCACCGGCCTGCTGCCCTCCACCGAGTGGAAGCGCAAGGCCTACAAGCGCCCCGAGATGCAGAAGTGGTACGCCGGCGAGACGATCTCGCTGGGCATCGGCCAGGGCTACAACAACTTCACCGCACTGCAGCTGGCCAACGCGGTGGGCACGCTGGCCACAGGAGGCCAGCGCTACAAGCCGCACCTGGTGCGCGACATCGAGGACATCGTGACGCGCGAGCGCCGGCGGGTGGCCAACGATCCGCTGGCTCCGCTGCCATTCAAGCGCGAGCACGTCGACCTGGTGACACGCGCGATGTACGGTGTCACGCAGGAGGGCACGTCGGTGCGCTCGTTCATCGGCGCGCCGTACAAGACCGGCGGCAAGACCGGCACCGCGCAGGCGGTGTCGATCAAGCAGAACGAGAAGTACAACGCCGCCAAGCTGGAAGAACACCAGCGCGACCATGCGCTGTACATCGCGTTCGCGCCGCTGGAGGCGCCGACCGTCGCACTGGGCGTCGTCGTCGAGAACGCAGGCTTCGGTTCGGACTCCGCCGCGCCGATCGCGCGCCGCGTGTTCGACTTCCTGCTGCTCGGGCTGGTGCCGAGCGCCGAAGACATGGCGCTGACCCAGCAGGGCAAGGCCACCACGCCGGTCGGCAAGCCGCGCCCGGCCGAGGACTATGCGTTGCCCGGCGTCGCCGCTGCGGCGACGGTGCCGGGCGAGCAGGCCGTTGCCAAGGGGCCGCGATGAGCGCCGCACGGCCGCTCCGAAGGCGCTCGCGCCCCCGTGGGGGGACGGCCCGCGGGGCCAAGGGGGTGGCATGAGCGCCGTCTTCGAACAGCCAACCCTGTGGCAGCGCGTGCGGCCGATGTTCGGCGGCTTCGACGCGATGCTCGGCTTCGTGGTCGCGCTGCTCGCTGCCGCCGGCCTGATCACGATGTACTCGGCCGGCTTCGACCACGGCACGCGCTTCGTCGATCACGCGCGCAACATGGCGCTGGCGTTCGTGATCATGTTCGTCGTCGCGCAGATCCCGCCGCAGAAGCTGATGGGGCTCGCGGTGCCGCTGTATGTGCTCGGCGTGGTGCTGCTGCTGCTGATCCTGGTGCCCGGCCTCGGCGTGACCAAGAAGGGCGCGACGCGCTGGCTGAATCTGGGCATCGTGATCCAGCCGAGCGAGATCCTGAAGATCGCAATGCCGATGATGCTCGCCTGGTGGTTCCAGAAACGCGAGGGGCGACTGCACGCGCCGGACTTCGCGATCGCCGCGCTGCTGTTGCTGCTGCCGGTGGGGTTGGTGGTCAAGCAGCCCGATCTGGGCACCGCGATCCTGATCCTGTCGGCGGGCTTGTACGTGATCTTCTTTGCCGGCCTGTCGTGGAAGCTGATCATCCCGGTGCTGGTGCTTGGCGCCAGCGGGATCATCGCGGTCATCGTCAGCCAGGACCGTTTGTGCGACCCCAATTTCTCGTGGCCGATGCTGCGCGAGTACCAGAAGCACCGGGTGTGTACGCTGCTCGATCCCACGACCGACCCGCTCGGCAAGGGCTTTCACATCATCCAGGGGATGATCGCCATCGGCTCGGGCGGCGTCAGCGGCAAGGGCTTCATGAATGGCACCCAGACCCATCTGGAGTTCATTCCCGAGCGCACCACCGACTTCGTGTTCGCCGCTTTCGGAGAGGAGTTCGGGCTGGTCGGCGCGGTGGGGCTGCTGATCGGTTTCACGCTGCTGATCCTGCGCGGCCTGATGATCGCCGGCGAGGCGCCCACCGTGTTCGCGCGCCTGCTGGCAGGCGCCATCACGCTGAGCTTCTTCACCTACGCGTTCGTCAACATGGGCATGGTCAGCGGGGTGCTGCCGGTGGTGGGCATCCCACTGCCGTTCATCAGCTACGGCGGCACCGCGATGGTGACGCTGGGGCTCGGTCTCGGTCTGCTGATGTCGATCGCGCGCAGCCGGCCGTTGATGCAGAGTTGATGCCCGAGCCCTCCACCCACGCGGCGCCGGTCGGCGTGATCGGCGTCGGCAACATGGGCCTGGCCATTGCGCAGCGGCTGCTCGATCGCGGGCACCGCGTCGTCGTGCGCGACATCCGGCCCGAGGCCGAGGCCGCCGCCGTCGTCGCGGGCGGCCACGCAGTGCCCGATTGCGCCACTCTGGCCGCGCACTGCGACTTGCTGGTCTCGGTGGTGGTCGACGCCGCGCAATGCCACAGCGTCCTGTTCGGTGAGCGTGGTGCGCAGGAAGGCCTGCACGAGCGCTCGACGGTGATGGTCTGCTCGACGATCGCGCCGCGCGAGGTCGAGTCGTTGGCGGCACGGCTCGCGGGCGCGAACGTGCCGTGCATCGACGCGCCGATGTCGGGCGGTCCGGCGCGTGCGCGTGACGGCACGATGAGCCTGATGGTGGCCTGTGCCGATGCCGTGTTCGTCCGTCACGAACCGCTGCTGCGCGACATGTCGTCGCGCCTGGTGCGTCTGGGCGAGCGCATCGGCGACGGCGCCCGCACCAAGCTCGTCAACAACCTGCTGGCCGGCGTCAATCTGGCGGCCGCGGCCGAGGCCCTGGCACTGGCCGAGCACCTCGGGCTCGATCCGCGGCGCACGCTGCAGGTGTTCGAGCAGTCGAGTGCGCAAAGCTGGATCGGCAGTGACCGCTTGCCGCGTGCATTGAGCGGCGATTTCACGCCGCGCGCGCACACCAGTCTGCTGGCCAAGGACACGACATTGGCAATGGCCATGGCACAGGCGGGCGGCCTGCGGCCGCCGCTCGGCGCGGTGGCACAGCAACTGTTCGCGCTCGCCTGCGAACGCGGCCTGGCGGGGCTCGACGATGCGAGCCTGTTGACCTTGATGCAGCGCCAGTTCGGCAGCGACGCCGGCTGACGCGCTCGACAGACTGTCACGGTGCGGCGCGCGCCGCGCGCGCTCAAGCGGGCGGCGGGCCGGCGAGCGGGAAGCGCAGCGTGAACAGGGCGCCCGGCCCTTGGCCGGCCAGCGCGGCGGTGGCGCGCGCGCGCGCGTCGGCGACGGTGACGGTGGTGTCGTGCTGCGAGGCGATTTCCTTGACGATCGCCAGCCCGAGGCCGCTGCCCTCGGCCTGCACGTCCATCGCGCGGTAGAACGGCCGAAACACCAGCTCGCGTTCGGCCTCGGCGATGCCAGGGCCAGAGTCTTCGACCTGCAGCACGACCACTTGACCGAACGGGTCGGAGGTCAGGCGCACGGTCACCACCCCCCCTGAGGGCGTGTAGTGCAGCGCGTTGTCGACCAGGTTGCGGATCAGCTCGCGGATCAGCAGCGGCTGGCCGATCATGCGGGTGCCGGCGTCGTCCGCCTCGGGGCCTTCGTAGCCGAGGTCGATGTGTTTCTCCATCGCGCGCGGCACGAAATCCCGCACCACCTCGCGCGCCAGCCTGGCCAGCCGCACGTCCTGCCGCCGTTGCGCCGACTCCTTGTCTTCGGCGCGAGCCATCGCGAGCAGCTGATTGACCATGTGCGCCGCCCGCTGGCTCGAGTGCGCGATCTGCTGCAACGAGCGCTTCAGCGAGCGCGGATCCTGCTGGCCGGCATCGATCTCGCGCTGCGCCAGCTCGGCCTGCGTGCGCAGTCCGGCCAGCGGCGTCTTCAGCTGGTGGGCGGCGTCGGCCAGGAAGTGCTTCTGCGTGCCGATCGACTGGTCGAGTCTGGCCAGCAGATCGTTGATCGCGCGCACCAGCGGGGCCACCTCCTCGGGCGCCTCGCGCTCGTCGATCGGGCTCAGGTCTTCGCTGCGACGGCGGCGAATACGCCGCTGCAATTCATTGAGCGGCCGGATGCCGCGAGCCAGCGCCAACCACACCAGCAAGACCGCCAGCGGCAGGATCACGAACTGCGGAATGATCACCCCCTTGATGATCTCGGTGGCCAGGCGTGAGCGCTTGCCCAGCGTCTCGGCCACCTGCACCAGCACCGGCGGGGCGCGTGGGTCGGCGCCGGCGACCCACAGATACGCGATGCGCACGGGCTCCGAATGGATCTCGTCATCGCGAAACAGCAGCTGGTCGAGCACCGGGGACTCCTCCGGTGCCGCCAGCTCGGGATCTCCGGCCACGTGTTCGCCGCGTGCGCCGAACACGCGGAAGTAGACGCGGTCGGTCTCGTCGGTGCGCAGCACCTCGGCAGCGATGTCGGACATGCGCAGCCGCGCTCGCTCGCTGTGATCGGGCCCGCTGGGCTCGTACACGATCTGACGCGCGATCGTGCGCGCCAACTCGCCCAACTCGCGGTCGTACGGCTGATTGGCGATGCTTTGCGCCGCCAGGTAGGTCAACGCCACGCTCATCGGCCACAGCAACAGCAGCGGCGCCAGCATCCAGTCGAGGATCTCGCCGAACAACGACCGCTGTTCGCTGCCGGCGCCAAACAGCGATCGCTTTGCGGGGACAGGCTCAGACATCCGGCGGCCGCGAAAAGCCGACTCTGCGGTCGGCGGCGATCAGGCGACGATCCTTTCGAGGCAATAGCCGAGCCCGCGCACGGTGGCGATGCGAATCGGCCCCTGCTCGATCTTCTTGCGCAGGCGGTGGATGTAGACCTCGATGGCGTTGTTGCTGACTTCGTCGCCCCATTCGCACAGGCGCTCGACCAGCTGGTCCTTGCTGACCAGCCGACCCGCGCGTTGCAGCAACACCTCGAGCAGCGACAGCTCGCGCGCCGACAGCTCGACCAACTGATCATTGATGTAAGCCACCCGTCCGGTGGCGTCGAAGGTCAGCGGGCCGTGCTTGATCACGCTGGAGGCGGACCCGAGGCCGCGCCGCGTCAACGCGCGCACCCGCGCTTCGAGCTCCTGCAGCGAGAACGGCTTGGCCATGTAGTCGTCAGCGCCCAGATCGAGCCCCTTGACCCGCTGCTCGACGCTGTCGGCCGCGGTAAGGATCAGCACCGGCAGCGTGATGCCGCGCGCGCGCAGCTTGCGCAGGACGTCGAAGCCGTGCAGCTTCGGGAGCCCGAGGTCGAGGATCAACAGATCGAATTCCTGAGCGGTCAATGCGGCGTCGGCCTCGCTGCCGCTGCTGACCTGGTCGACCGCATAGCCCGAGGCCCGCAGCGCCCGCAGCAGCCCGTCGGCCAGCACCTGGTCGTCTTCGGCAATCAGGATTCGCATGGCCGTCCTCCTTGGGCGCGGCGGCATTCGCTCGCGCCGCGTGATGATTCTAGGCAGGGCGCTGGCCGTGGCCGCGACCCAAATCAAGTCGATCCAACGAGACTCAAGTCGATCCAACGAGACGGGTCGGGGTACTGTACAAACATCCAGCCTGTCTGCCATAATGCCCCGCAACCCCAGGAGGAACTCGATGGACGCACCCGTCAAAGCGCTCAACACCGAGAAGGCCAAGGCCCTGCAGGCCGCACTGGCGCAGATCGAAAAGCAGTTCGGCAAGGGCTCGATCATGCGGCTGGGCGACGGCGAGGCCATCGAGCCGATCGAGGTGGTGTCCACCGGCTCGCTGGGGCTCGACATCGCGCTCGGTGTGGGCGGCCTGCCGCGCGGGCGCGTGATCGAGATCTACGGCCCCGAATCCTCGGGCAAGACCACGCTGACGCTGCAAGTGGTCGCCCAGATGCAGAAGCTCGGCGGCACCTGCGCGTTCATCGACGCCGAGCATGCGCTCGACGTGCAGTACGCACAGAAGCTCGGCGTCAACCTGCAGGAGCTGCTGATCAGCCAGCCCGACACCGGCGAGCAAGCGCTCGAGATCGTCGATTCGCTGGTGCGCTCCGGCTCGGTCGATCTGGTGATCATCGACTCGGTGGCCGCGCTGACGCCCAAGGCCGAGCTCGAAGGCGAAATGGGCGACTCGCTGCCCGGCCTGCAGGCGCGGTTGATGAGCCAGGCGCTGCGCAAGCTCACCGCCACCATCAAGAAGACCAACTGCATGGTCATCTTCATCAACCAGATCCGCATGAAGATCGGCGTGATGTTCGGCAACCCCGAGACCACCACCGGCGGCAACGCGCTGAAGTTCTATGCCTCGGTGCGCCTGGACATCCGCCGCACCGGCAGCATCAAGAAGGCCGAAGAGGTGATCGGCAGCGAGACCAAGGTCAAGGTGGTCAAGAACAAGGTCGCGCCGCCGTTCAAGAGCGCGGAGTTCGACATCCTCTACGGCGAGGGCATCAGCCGCGAGGGCGAGATCGTCGACATGGGTGCCAGCGCCGGCGTGCTCGAGAAGTCCGGCGCCTGGTACGCCTACCAGGGAGAGAAGATCGGCCAGGGCAAGGACAACGCCCGCGAGTTCTTGCGCGAGAACGCCGATCTCGCGCACGAGATCGAGAACAAGATCCGCGAGTCGATGGGCGTGCCGCTGCTGCCGGAGCGCGCGGCCGAGTAGTCGCATCAGCGCCGGCGCTGCGGTTGCACGCGGGTGCCGCCGCCATGAGCCAACCAAACACCACTGCGCCGGGCCTGTCGCTGAAGGCCCGCGCACTGCGGTGGCTGTCGCAACGCGAACACAGCCGCCGGGAACTGCGCGACAAACTGCTGCGCGCCGCGGGCGACGATCGGGCGGGGCCCGAGGTCGATGCGCTACTGGATCAATTGTGCGCGCAGGGTCATCTGAGCGACGCGCGATTCGTCGAGTCCAGGGTTCACGCGCGCCATGACCGATTCGGCAACCGGCGCATTGAGCAGGAGCTGCGCCGTCACGGGGTGACGCCCGATGCCGAGCTGCAGCAGCGATTGCGCGCCAGCGAACCGGCGCGCGCGCGCGAGGTGTGGCGCAAGAAGTTCGGCCAGCTCGCAGGCGATGCCAGCGGCCGGGCGCGCCAGGCGCGCTTTCTGGCCGCACGCGGCTTCTCGGCCGACGTGGTGCACAAGATCGTATCGGGCGATCACGACGACGAATCGTCGTCGTGACCCAGCCACTGGCACAGGACGAACAGCCCGCGGCAGCGACGGAGTGTTTTGATCGCCGCGCACAGGCTCGCGTGCTAAATTGCGCGCGCTTCGCAGCAGCCCGTCGTGGGCGCGGGTCGATCGATCACAGCGACCCGCCATGGTGAAGGTACCCGCCACTGCCTCAGGTTCAGCATGAAGATTCACGAATACCAAGGCAAGGAGTTGCTGCGCAACTTCGATGTACCGGTGCCACGTGGCTATCCGGCGTTCACGCAGCAAGAGGCACTCGAAGCGGCGCAGCGCCTGGGCGGCAAGCTGTGGGTGGTCAAGGCGCAGATTCACGCCGGCGGCCGTGGCAAGGGCGGCGGCGTCAAGCTCGCGCGCTCGTTGGACGAGCTGAAGGCGCTGTCCAACCAGATCCTCGGGATGCAACTGGTGACCCACCAGACCGGTCCGCACGGCCAGAAGGTGCGGCGCCTGTTGATCGAGGAAGGTGCCGACATCAAGAAGGAGTACTACGTCGCGGTGCTGACCGACCGCGCGACGCAGAAGGTCGTGCTGATGGGCAGCTCCGAAGGTGGCATGGACATCGAACAGGTGGCCCACGACACGCCCGAAAAGATCATCAAGGTCTTCATCGACCCGCTCACCGGACTGAGCGACTCGCAGGCCGGCGAGCTGGCGCGCGGCATCGGGATCCCGGTGGGCAGCCAGGCGCAGGCGGTGACGCTGTTCAAGAACCTGTACCGCTGCTACACGGAAACCGACGCCTCGCTGGCCGAGATCAATCCGCTGATCCTCGAGGGCAACGGCAACATCAAGGCGCTCGACGCGAAGTTCAACTTCGACTCCAACGCGCTGTTTCGTCATCCAGAGGTTGTGGCGTACCGCGACCTCGATGAAGAAGATCCGGCCGAGGTCGAGGCCAGCAAGTTCGACCTCAGCTACATCAGCCTCGACGGCAACATCGGCTGCCTGGTCAACGGCGCCGGGCTGGCGATGGCGACGATGGACACCATCAAGCTGTTCGGCGGCGAGCCTGCCAACTTTCTCGATGTGGGCGGCGGCGCCACCGCCGAGAAGGTGACCGAGGCCTTCAAGATCATGCTGCGCAATCGCAACGTGAAGGGCATCCTGATCAATATCTTCGGCGGCATCATGCGCTGCGACACCATCGCCGAGGGCGTTATCGCTGCCTGCAAGGCGGTCAACCTGACGGTGCCGCTGGTGGTGCGCATGAAAGGCACCAACGAAGATCTCGGCAAGCAACTGCTGGCGCAATCGGGCCTGCCGATCATCAGCGCCGATACGATGGCCGCCGCGGCGACCAAGATCGTTGCAGCCGTGCGCTGACGCCGGGACCACCAGCATGAGCATCCTGATCGATCGCAACACCCGCGTCATCACGCAGGGCATCACCGGCAAGACGGGCCAGTTCCACACCCGGGGCTGTCGCGACTACGCCAATGGCAAGGCCTGCTTCGTGGCCGGTGTGAACCCCAAGCGCGCGGGCGAGGACTTCGAAGGCATCCCGATCTTCGCCAGCGTGGCCGACGCCAAAGCGAAGACCGGCGCCACCGTGAGCGTGATCTACGTGCCGCCGGGCGGCGCCGCCGACGCGATCTGGGAAGCGGTGCAGGCCGAACTCGACCTGGTGGTCTGCATCACCGAGGGCATTCCGGTGCGCGACATGCTCATGGTGCGCAACCGCATGAAAGCCAAGGAAGCGGCCGGCGGCAAGAAGACCCTGCTGCTGGGCCCCAACTGCCCTGGTCTGATCACGCCTGAGCAGATCAAGATCGGCATCATGCCCGGTCACATCCACCGCGCAGGCCGCATCGGCGTGGTGTCTCGCTCGGGCACGCTGACCTACGAAGCGGTGGCGCAGCTGACAGAGATCGGCCTCGGCCAGTCGAGTGCGGTGGGCATCGGCGGCGACCCGATCAACGGGCTGAAGCACATCGACGTGATGCGGCTGTTCAACGACGATCCCGACACCGACGCGGTGATCATGATCGGCGAGATCGGTGGCCCGGACGAAGCCGAGGCCGCGCGCTGGTGCAAGGCCCACATGAAGAAGCCGGTCGTCGGCTTCATCGCCGGCGTCACCGCGCCGCCAGGCAAGCGCATGGGGCACGCAGGCGCGCTGATCTCCGGCGGTGCCGACACCGCCGACGCGAAGCTGGCGATCATGGAGGAGTGCGGCTTCAAGGTGACGCGCAACCCCAGCGAGATGGGGCGTCTGCTCAAGAGCCTGCTGTAGCGGCCTCGGCCGCACCTGCGTGCGTAGTTGTCCGCAGCGGACCGGGCGGTCCGCCCCCGTACACTGACCCGGCGACCGCGCGCCGCACACCAACGACACGGAGTCTGCATGGAGTTCACCTCGGCTGCGTTCTGGGCGGCACTGGGTTCGATCATCTGGGTCAACATCATCCTGTCGGGCGACAACGCGGTGGTGATCGCGTTGGCGGCGCGCTCGCTGCCGCCGAGCCAGCAGAAGCAGGCGATCTTCTGGGGCAGCGCCGCCGCCATCGTGATGCGCGTGGTGCTGACCATCATCGCGGTCGAGATGCTGAAGTGGCCGTGGCTCAAGATCGTCGGGGGCGTGCTGCTGATCTACATCGGCGTGACGCTGATGCTCGAGGACGATGACGAGGAGGGCGACGTCGGCTCCGGCGGCGGCAGCCTGTTCGCCGCCATCCGCACCATCCTGATCGCCGACCTGGTGATGAGCCTGGACAACGTGATCGCCGTCGCCGCCGCAGCCAAGGGCGACATCCCGCTGCTGGTGATCGGCCTGGCGCTGAGCATTCCGCTGATCATCTTCGGCAGCACGCTGCTGCTGAAGGTGATGGAGCGCTTCCCGATCATCATCACCGCAGGTGCCGCGCTGCTGGGCTTCCTGGCCGGCGAGATGTTCCTCACCGACCCGGCGCTGGTGGCGCGCGTCGGCGACCTGCCGCACTGGCAGGTCAACGTCGGCGGCGCGGTCGGCGCGGCGCTGGTGGTCGCGCTGGGCTGGCTGCTGCAGCGCCGGCGCACGCGCCGCGCGGCTGCCTGAGTCGAGGAGCGCTGCCACCGCTCGCTGTCCGTTGGCCGTGACCTCGACGGACGCCGACATGTGGCGATGGTTGAACTCCCGCAGGCAGGACGTCGCCACGCCCCCGCCGGCCGCAGCTGCCGCCGGGCTGGCCAACTACCGCATCGGGCGCTTGATGGGTCGGGGTGCGGCGTCGCAGGTGTTCCTGGCGCAGGACCGTCGCAATGGCCGCTGGGTGGCGTTGAAGGTGCTCGAGCTCGGCGTCGGCGTTGCGACGCCGCAGTGGCACGATGCCCTCGAACGCTTTCGCCGTGAAGCCACGGTGCTGCACGCTCTGCAGCACCCAGGGATCGTGGCCGTGCTCGACGCCGGTCCGAGCGAGGGCGGCGCCTGGATGGCGATGGAGGCCGTGGGCGGCTGTGATCTCACGCGCTACACACGCGCAGCGAGGCTGCTGCCGCCGCCGCTGGTGGCGCGCATCGGCGCGCGTCTGGCCGAGGCGCTGGCCTACGCGCACGGGCGTGGCGTGGTGCACCGCGACGTCAAGCCGGCCAACGTGCTGGTCGATTGGACAACGGACGCCGTCAAGCTGAGCGACTTCGGGCTGGCACGCAGCAGCGAACACACGCAAACCCGTTCCGGGGTCACGCTCGGCTCACCCGACTACATGGCCCCCGAGCAGCTGGCTGGGGGCGCGGTGGGGCCGGCCGCCGATGTCTACGGCCTTGGCGCAACGCTGTTCGAGCTGCTGGTTGGACGCCGCCCTCACCAGGCAGACAACCTGGGCGAGCTGTTGCGGGCGGTGGCCGCCGAGCCGGCGCCGTCGTTGGCGTGGCTCAGGCCGGACCTGGACTCGGCGCTGTGCGACGCCGTGATGCCGCTGCTGACCAAGGACCAGGCCAAGCGCCCCAGCGATGCCGCGCAGGTGGCCGCGCGGCTGTGGGACGTGGCGGACCGCACGGTCGGACGCGCCGCGACCCCTTGACCGGGCACCGCGGGCAGGGACGTCGGTCGATGGTTCCGAGGCACAATCGGTCAGCCGCACGAAACAGCGCACGAATCCGCGCGTGTCCTCCACCGCCATGAGCTTCGAGTACTTCCACATCGTGGACCCGGGCCGGGCGCGCTCGAACAACGAGGACTCGGTCGAAGTCGACGAGACCAACGCGCTGGCCGTGCTGGCCGATGGGATGGGCGGGTACAACGCCGGCGAAGTGGCCAGCACGATGGCCACTTCGTTCATCAAGACCGAGCTCGGCCGCTGGCTGCACGAGGCGATGGGCCATGCCACCGACACCGAGATCCGGCGCGCGATGGACATCTGCGTCGACAACGCCAACCGCGCGATCTTCAACGCCGCCAACTCCAATCCTCAGTACGCCGGCATGGGGACGACCCTCGTGGTCGCGGTGTTCCGCGACGCGCGGCTGCTGCTCGGCCACGTGGGGGACTCGCGGGCCTATCGGTGGCGGGCGGGGCGTCTGTCGCAGATCACACGCGACCATTCGCTGCTCCAAGAGCAGATCGATGCCGGCCTGATCACTGCCGAGCAAGCCGCGTTCTCGGCCAACAAGAACCTGGTCACGCGCGCCGTCGGCGTCGAGGACACCGTGCTGCTGGAAACCCATTTGCATGAGGTGCAATTGGGCGACGTCTACCTGCTGTGTTCCGATGGTCTGTCGGACATGATCGACGACGCGGCGATTGCACAGTTGCTGCAGACCCACGAGTCGATCGAGACGGCCGGCTCTGCGCTCGTCGAAGCGGCCAACGAGGCCGGCGGAAAGGATAATATCTCGCTGATTCTGGTCCGCGCAGCCGGAGGTCCGGGGGGCACCGGACGTTCGTGGTGGCCGTTCAAGCGATGAGCGGTGCCCGGCGGGGCAGCGGTCGGCAGCAGTACCGCCGACCAATCACTAGAGGATGAGCATGGGCAAGTTGGTGGTGTCGCTCGATGGTGTGGTCATCAAAGAAGTCCAGATCATCAAGGACAAGACCACGCTGGGGCGGCGGCCCTATAACGACATCGTGATCGACAACCTCGCCGTCAGCGGCGAGCACGCGGTACTGCAGATGGTCGGTCAGGATGTCTTCATCGAAGACCTCAACAGCACCAACGGCACCTACATCAACGGCAAGGCGGTCAAGAAACAGCTGCTGGCTCACAACGACACGGTCGAGATCGGCAAGTACAAGATCAAGTACCTCGTCGAGGAAGGCAGCGAATACGAGAAGACGATGATCATGCGCCAGGGCGCGGCCGCTGGTGCCGCCGCCGCCGCACCGCCTGTGTTCTCGCAAACCTCCGGGCTCGGAGCCAGCTCGGGGTTCGGATCGTTGGGCGCCGGCAGCAACCCGGCGTCGATCAAGGTCCTCAACGGCGCCGCCGCAGGGCGCGAGGTGTCTCTGACCAAGGTGGTGACCACGGTGGGCAAGCCCGGTGTGCAGGTGGCTTCCATCACCAAGCGCCCCGGCGGCTACGTGATCGCCCACGTCGAAGGTGCGCATCGCCCGGCGATCAACGGCACGCCCTTGACGGGCGACTCGGTGCATCTGAAGAACGGCGACGTCATCGAGCTCGCCGGTACCCAGATGCAGTTCATCCAGAGCTGAATTCGGCGTCGTGACTCTTGTCACGAGCCGTTTGTGCACCCACGCAACCCCGGGCAGCGCCGCTGCAGTGAACGTCACTCCTGCCTTGCACAGATGCGCGCTGCGCCGCACCATGCGAGGGACGGTGGTCGGCACGGCGGTATGGGATTGTCGTCAGTCGGTTGCGCGCGACGTGCCTCGCGCCATTGAATCCTGAGGCGCCGGAAGCCGGCGGCGCATCCAACCCTTAGCCCATGCAGATCCGCGTCCTTGGTTGTTCGGGCTCCATCGGCGGCGAGTGCCGCACCACATCGTTCCTGCTCGACGGCGACGTGTTGATCGATGCCGGCACCGGCGCCGGCGATCTGTCGCTCGACGAGTTGGTCGCCATCGACCACATTCTGATCAGCCATTCGCATCTGGACCATGTGCTGGCGATCGGCTTGCTGGCCGACAGCGTCGCGCGCAGCCGCACTGGGCGCGAGCCGGTGCAGGTGCATGCGCTGGCGGCGACCATCGAAGCGCTGCGCACGCACATCTTCAACGGCGTGATCTGGCCCGATTTCACGCGATTGCCATCGGCCGAGGCGCCGCTGCTGAAACTGGTGCCGTTCGAGGTGGGACAGGTCGTCAACTTGGGCGAGCGACGCATCGAGGTCCTGCCTGCGGTGCACACCGTGCCAGCGGTCGGCTTCGCGGTGCTGGGTGCACCGGTCGCCAAGCGCGGCGCTTTCATCTTCACCGGCGATACCGGTCCCAATCCGGCGCTGTGGACGCGGCTGCACGGCATGCGCATCGCGGCCCTGGTGATCGAGACCGCGTTCAGCGACGACGAGCGCCAGCTGGCGCGGGTCAGCCGCCATCTGTGCCCATCGATGCTCGGCCAGGAGCTCGCTCGCCTCGAGCACCCGACCAACGTCTTCATCACGCACATCAAGCCAGGCGAAGTCGATGCGGTGATGAGCGAGATCGCCGCGCTCAACAGCGCGCATCGCATCCGCGCGCTGACCCAAGGCCAGATCATCGCAATCGACTAACCGCGGCGGGTCTGTAACCGGGGTGACGGGAAGCGTCACCCTCGCGCTCGCGAAGCTGACGCAAATCGGCAGTTGGGATGTAACGGGCGTGAACTAACGCCCACTCAATGGCCGGTTGGGTGGTTCCAGCCCCTGGCATGGCATCTGCATCCGAACCAGGTGGAACCAACCCACCCTGTTCCCGAAGGAGAGAAATCCATGAAACGCATCCAACAAGGTTTCACCTTGATCGAACTGATGATCGTCGTGGCGATCATCGGCATCCTGGCGGCGGTCGCGCTGCCGGCTTATCAGGAGTACACCGTCCGTGCGAAGGTGTCGGAAGTGATGCTGGCCGCTTCGTCGGCGCGCACCGGTGTGTCGGAATACGTGAACACCTACAGCGCCCTGCCGATTGCCGCTTCGTTCGTTCCGGAAACGCAGCTGAGCAAGTACGTGTCGACCGTCACCTGGGACGGCACCAACATCATCGCCACCGCTCAGGGTGAACCGAAGATCTCGGGCAGCACCATCCAGCTGCAAGGCACGCTGAGCAACAACAACACGCAAGTCACGTGGACCTGCGGCGGCACGATCGACCAGAAGTATCGTCCGTCGAGCTGCAAGTAATCAGTCGGTCCTATGCTGACCAAGAGGCCCCTTGAGGGCCTCTTCTCTTTTTCTTGGGCAGGGCTGCGCAGGGACTCGATGGCCCAGCCTGACGAGCCGACCGGACTCGGCTGGTCGCTGCTGGCTCTGGCATGGGCCGCGCCGTGGCTGGTGGGCATTCACGGGCAACCGTGGACCAGTTTCTACAACGACTGGCTCGCAGCGTTCGGCGTCGTGCCGCTCGCGATCTGGGTCGCGTGGCGGCAGCGCGGCCATCATTGGGCCCTAGACCGCCTGGCGTGCGGCACCCTGCTGCTCGCCGTCGTGCCGCTGCTGCAGGGCGCCACCGGATTGCTGCTGTTCGCCAGCGACGGCGTGCTTGTGGCACTGCATCTCGCTGCGCTCGCGGCAACGGCTGCGGTCGCACGCCGAGCCGAAGAGCGCGCGCCCGATCGGGCCGGCGATACGCTGTTCGCAGGGCTCCTATGCGCCGCTTTGCTCTCGACCGGGTTGGCTCTGTACCAAAGGTTTGACCTGACGTACCTCGGCATGCTGGTCGAGCCGCTGCCGAACAGCAACCGCCCGATCGCCAATGTCGGCCAACCGAATCTGCTCGCGACCCTGCTGAACTGGGGGCTGCTGGCGCTGTGGTGGGCGTTCGATCGGCGCCGCATCGGCGCGTTCACCGCCGTCTTTGCAGCGTGCTTCCTGCTGATCGGCGTGGCCGTCACGCAATCGAGGACCGGCATCGTGTGCGCGCTCGGTCTGGCGGCAGCGGCCATCGCATGGCGGCGTCTCGAGGGCCGTGGGCCCAGTGGCGGAGTGGTCGGCGCACTCGTGGGGTTGCTGCTGCTGCTGGTCGCCCTTTGGCCGCTCACCGCGCAGGACCTGATGCTGGACAAGGCGCTCACGCTGTCGGATCAGGCTGCCATCGGCCGCCGACCGCAGATCTGGCAGCTCTGTGTCGAGGCGATCCGGTTCCAACCGTGGTTCGGCTACGGCTGGAACCAAGGCGCGGTCGCCCAGCAGGCGGTGGCGCTGCAACACGCGCCGCTGCATCTGGTCGTCACGCACGCCCACAACCTGGTCTTGGATTTGCTGACCTGGAACGGCGCGCTCATCGGCACGCTGAGCATCGTGGCGCTTCTTGGCTGGTTCGTACTTCGGGCCGGCGGGCTGCGTCGCCAGAGGGACGCCGTACTCTGGTTGATGTCGACCGTTCTGCTGGTTCATGCGATGGTCGAGCTGCCTCACGCCCACCTGATGTTCCTGACTCCGGCAGCCATCAGCATGGGGCTTCTCAATCAGCGGCTGGGCGTCGTCCAGGTCGTGCGCGTGCGCGACGGGCTGGTCCGAGTCGTCTTACTGGGTCTCGTCGCCGGGGCGCTTGTCGTCTTCGCTGACTATCGACGCGTCGAGACGGACCTGATGGCACTGCGCATGCGAACGGCACGCATCGGCGACTTGACCGCAACCCCGCCACCACAGGTGTGGGCACTGGAACCTTTGGGCGCCGTCTTGCGGGCGCTGCGAACGGAGCCGGCCGGCATCATGCGAGTCGGACAGCTCGACGAAATGTCTCGGGCTGCGATGCGCTACCCGTCTGCGCCGCTGCTGTTCGAGTACGCGAAAGCTGCTGCACTGCACGGCGACACATCAAACGCAGAGCGCGCGCTGGGGCTGCTGTGTAGTTTGCATACCCTGTTGATATGCCAGCAGGCGGTGAGCGCCTGGAATGCTCAGGCCGAAACGGCGCCACTCCTCAAGGCGGTTAGGCTGCCCTCGACGTCTCCTTGACGTCGAGCACCGCCGCGAGCATCAAACGGCGCCGGGTCGGCCGCGGGCCCACACGCCGAACAAGGCATCGGCGAAGTGCCGCGCAAAGGCGGTTGCGTCGAAGATCGGTGAGGCGAGCACCCGCTGCCGCAGCGACGCGCGCAGCTGTGCGAGCGGCTCGGTCGCGGCCGCCAACGACACCGCGCGGCGCACATAGTCCGAGACGTCGGTCGCTACCCATTGCGCGAGGCCCGCACAGATCAGCAGACCCGCGCCCTGCCGCTGCAGCATGGTCTCGCCCCGAAGGGTCAACGTCGGAACACCCATCCAGAGCGCCTCGCAAGTGGTTGTACCGCCTGGAAAAGGGAAGGTATCGAGCGCGAAGTCGATGTTGGCGTATGACTTCAAGTAGTCGCTCCGCTCGGCGGGCGGCGCGAAGTCGACGCGGTCACTGTCGATGCCCACCGCCTCCAATCTTCGACCCATCGCTTCGCGGTTGCGAGGGTCGCCCGACTGGCGACTCTGCAGGAACAAGCGGGCGGTCGGTAGCGCGCGAAAGATCTCGCCCCAGGCCGCAATCACGCGATCGTTGATCTTGTTGAAATTCTGGTAGCACCCCAGCGTGACGAATCCCCGATCCACGGCGGGCAGCGCAGAGAGCGGAAATGCGCCGCGCTCGGCAGGCTCGGTGAAGCAAAGTCGAGTGTGCGGCAGCCGCCAGACTTGCTCCGTGAATTGGTCGGGCGGAGAGTCCTCCGATACGGTGACGTCATCGGCAATCAGGAAGTCGATCCCCGGGACCCCTGTGCTTGCGAAATAGCCCAGCCAGCTCGCTTGCACCGGCGCCGCCCGCCAAGGAAACAACGTCAGCCGGTGGTGCGCGGTGTGACCGGCCAGATCGAGCAACACGTGAACGCTCTGGTCTCGGATCAGGTGGGCAGCACTGGCGTCGGTCATGCCCAGAATCGGATGCCAGCCTGCCAAGCGTTGCTTCAGACGGGTGGTCAATTCGTCAGAGTAGTGGCTGGTGGGGAAGGCGACCAGGTCGACGCCATGGCTCGCCAATTGCGATGCTACGCTTTCGATGAAATAGCCTACCGGATGCAATCGCAGGTCGCCCGACACGAGACCCACGCGCAATCTTGCGGGGCGGTCCTCCGAAGCGACTTTCCAACTTTGGAGCGGCTTGGCGCCGGCGCTGACCAGCGCTCCGAACGCGCGCGCCGCTGCCATGTAGCGCGGCAGGTCGTCAACATAGTTCAGTGAAAAAAGGTGATGGCTGCGAATCTGCAGGTTCTCGCTGTCCAGCGCAATGGCCCTGTCGTAGGCCGGCAGGGCGGCATCGAAAGCACCCCGATCGAGTTCCAACAACGCCCGCATCGCGTGGGCTGGTGCGAAGTCGGCATCGATGGCCAGTGCGCGTTCGACGCAAGCCATCGCGGCGTCATTGCGATACAGGGCGAGATAGGCGGAACCTAGGTTGCAGTGCAGCTGCGCCGATTCGGGTGACAGTGCGACGGCACGCTCGAGTGATTTCAACGAAGCCTCGTGCTTGCCCATCCGCTGCTCGATCAAGCCGATGGCGTCGAACACGCTCGCCCGATCGGGTTCTAGCCGGGCCGTCTGGCGATACGCGGCCAGCGCCTCATCGAGCAGGCCGAGATCACGGAATCCAGCGCCCAAGTGGGACCAACTGGTGAAGTCCTGCGGGCCATCGGCCAGCGCTTGACGAAAACTCTCGCGAGCCTCCGACACCCGGCCCAGCGCAGCAAGCGCCTGCCCGAGATTGGCGCGCACCCCAGCATATCGCGGCTGCAGTTTCAGGGCTTGCCCATACGAGGAGGCGGCAAGTTCGAACTCGCCCTCTCCCATTCGCACGTTGCCCAGGTAGTAGTGCAGCTCCGGCAGGTCGGGGGCCACCTCGAGGCCTTTGAGCGCCACGGCCAGCGCGCGCGCCGAGTCGCCGAGAGCGAACGAGGCATGACACAGCGGCGGGTATGCGTAGCCGAGCGACGGCTGCAACTGCACGGCCCGCTCCAGGCATTCGCTGCCGCGCGTCATGTCGTTCCGACGTACGTATTCCGCTCCCAGCATAAATTGAGCGTCGGCGTTGTCAGGCGCCAGGGCAACCGCCTCGACTAGAAGTGGCACCGCTTGGTCGGAGCGATCGCTGCGCAAAAGCACAAACGCGAGGTTCACGCGGGCAGACACCGAGCTGACGTCCTGGGCCAGTGCGAGACGATAGCTGGCCTGCGCGTCCTCGAAGCGGCCGGCATCGACGAGCGCGTCGCCTTGGCGCAGCGCTGCTGCCGCATCAAGCGGAGGGGAGGACGGTGCCGGCGTTTGTGGCCGCCCGGCGCCGGTATTCGGCAGCAGCCAGCGCAGCCACCCCGTCACGACACGTCCCCTCGGTCAGACGTGCGCAAGCTCATAGCTTCAGAATCAGCCAGTCTGCCAGCTTGTCGACGTACTCATCGTCGTACCCGGCGTCCTTCATCGCCCACTTGAACTGGTTGGTCAACTGCGCCCTCTTGTATACGTTCAGCCGATTCGATTTGCGGAATTCGGCAACGTCTCGAGCAATCTTTGTCAGCGCCGCCTCCGCCTTCTGAGCGAACTTCTTCTGCGGCAGATTCTGTTTGGGCGCCACCTGGCGAATGAAATCGTTTGCCAGTGCGGCCCCGAACGCCTTCGCATCACTCGCGTCAAACCATCCGAGCATCACGTTTCCTGTTCGTTGGCTTCTAGAAGAACCGCGTCAGCGCCCACGACTCGCTTGGTGCCTTCACACAAAGCCTGCGGAACCCGGATTCTGCCCAAACGGCGGTGCGGTATCCGCTGGTCGCACCCGTCGAGCGCGCGCGAGCGCGCACCGCGCGCAAATCCATCACGATACGCCGGCGAGCCTGTTGGCCGCGCCACTGGCGGACGAACGATGCCGTACGATGCGCGCCCGAGATGGGCGCACCGGAAGCAACTCAGCCAAAGCGGGTCGCATCTCGCATCCGCCCTGCCGCTTTCCACCTGCTCGGCAGCACAGTCGTGGCGGGATTGGGCACGCTGCTGCTGGTCTGGCTGTGGTACCCCTACCCGCACAACCGGCTCGCCGGCGGCCTGGAGCTGATGGCGATCATGCTGTCGGTCGACATCGTGCTCGGTCCGGTGCTCACCCTCGTGGTCGCAGCGCCGGGCAAGTTGATGCGCGCGCTGGCGCGAGACATGGCGGTGATCGTGGTCGTCCAGCTGTTTGCGCTCGGCTATGGTCTGCATGTGCTCGCGGCGGCGCGTCCGATCGGCTTGGTTTTCGAGGTGGATCAGATGCGGGTGGTCTCCGCCGCCGACATCGACCCGGACATGCTGGGCCAGGCGCCGGAGCCGGCGTTGCGCAGCCTGCCATGGCTCGGCCCTCGAACATTCGCAGCGATCAAGCCCGCCGATCCCGCTGAACTGGCTGAGGCGATGGTGGCCGGCCTCAGCGGTATCGACCTCGCGATGCTGCCGCGGTGCTGGCGCGACTACGACTCGCAGCGTGCAGCGGTGCTCGCGAAATCGCGTCCGACGGCTCTGTTGTTGCAGCGCTATCCCGATGCCGCGGGCGAACTGCAGGCGATCGCCAGTTCCGCCGGAGCAACGACCGCACAACTGCGCTTCCTGCCACTGCGCTCGCGCCGGACCAACGACTGGGTGACCGTGGTGGCCGAGCCGGACGCTCGCATCGTGGGTCACCTTCACCGAGACGGCTTTTTCTGATGACCACGCAGCGCACCGCGTGGTCCGTGGTGGTTGCCAGCGCGGTGGTGGTGCCGGTGCTGGTCGCAGCGAACTTTCCGCCGTCACCCACGGCGGTCAATCAGGCGCTCGCGCTCGCCGGCTGGGGGGCGTGGCTGATGTTGATCGCCACCTCGCCGGCGCATCGCCAGCCGGATCGCTCCTGGGGGGCGTCGTTGTCGTTGTGGTTGGCGCTCGCTGTCTGCGCGTTGGCATGCCTTGCGTCGTCGCTACTGCGGCCGTTGCCGTGGCCCATCAGCATCTCCGGATTCGCCGTCGTGTGCGCCGCGGCCGCGGTGGCGTGGAGCATCTATGCGCTGGACAGCGAGCATCCCGATCATCACGCGGCGTTCGGCGCGTTGGCCGTGGCGCTGACGATCGCCGGATTGGCCAGCGCTGCGATCGGGATCGTTCAGGTGTTCGCGCCCTCGCTGGCCGATGGCGGCTGGATCGCCGCACCGGCGCCCGGGCGCGCCACCGGCAACGTGCGGCAACCGAACCACCTCGCCAGCCTGCTGTTGTGGTCGCTCGTGGCCGTGGCGTGGATGCTGGACACGCGGCGGTTGCGGCGCGGGCTCGGGATCGCGATGGGCGTGGTCCTGCTATTCGCCGTCGTGCTATCGGCGTCGCGCACCGGGCTGGTCGGCGCGATGCTGCTGGCTGCCTGGGGTCTGCTCGATCGCCGGCTGAGTCGCGACGTGAGGTGGATGTTGTGTGCAGTGCCGCTGTTCTACGCCGTGGCCTGGTTTGGCTTGGGAGCGTGGGCGCACCATGACCCGCGCGCGTTCGCGGGTGAGGCCCGCCTGAGTCATGGCGGCGATCTGTCGAGCTCCCGCTTCGCCATCTGGTCCAACACGCTGGAGTTGATCGGCCGCGAGCCGTGGTTGGGCGTCGGCTATGGCGAATTCAACCTGGCCTGGACGCTGACCGAATTCCCACAGCGCCCGCTCGCCTTCTTCGATCACACCCACAACTTGCCGCTGCAGCTGCTGGTCGAACTGGGAGTTCCGCTCGGCTCGCTGGTGTTCGCGCTGCTCGTGATCGCGCTCGTTGCGGCATGGCGCCGCGCGCGCCGTGTCGAGGGTGAGCGCGGCGCCGCCAGGCGTGCCGCGTTCATGCTGGTCCTGATGATCGGCCTGCACAGCCTGCTGGAGTATCCGTTGTGGTACGCGTACTTCCTGCTGCCCGCTGCGTTCGCATGGGGCTTCGCGCTGTCACCGGTCGGCCCGGTGCAGCGCCACGGCACGACGGCTGCGCCAGCCGTGCCTGAGCGGCCGCGGGCGAACCGCAGCTGGCTCGGCATCGGCACGCTGATGGTCGTGGGCGCGGTCGCGGCGTTGCTCGACTACTCGCGGGTCGTCGTTATCTACGATCCGCCGGAGTTCGCCGCTCCGCTGGAGGTGCGCATCGAGCGCGGCCAGCGCAGCCCTCTGTTCGGACAGCACGCCGACTACGCCGCTGCGACCGCATTCGGCGAGCCGAAGGCCCCGCTGTCGGCGTCGCAGCGGCTGGCTTTCGAGCGCGCTCCGCACCAACTGCTCGACGTGCGGCTGATGATCGCCTGGTCACAGGCGCTGGCAGCCGAGGGCGAACTCGACAAGGCGCGCTGGCTGGCCGCTCGCATCCGCGAGTTCCACAATTCCGGCGCCGACGAGTATTTCGCCCCCTGCCAGCGTACCGAGGAGGCCGCACGGGCGTTTCAGTGCCAGCCGCCGCCGCGCGCTGTGCATTGGCGCGAGTTCACGCAGCCGCGCTGACGCGGGCGCGCGCCGTCAGCCAGCCTGCGGGGCGACCCAATGGCCCGACCGGCCGCCGCTTTTTTCCAGCAGCTGGATGTCGCCCATCACCATGCCGCGATCGACCGCCTTGCACATGTCGTACACGGTCAGCAGAGCGACCTGCACGGCGGTGAGCGCCTCCATCTCGACTCCGGTGCGCCCCAGCGTCTCGGCCTGCACCGTGCAGTGCACCGCGCTCGCGCCGCGATCGAGCGCGAACTCGACGCTGACATGCGTCAGCGGCAACGGATGGCACAACGGAATCAGTTCTGCGGTGCGCTTGGCCGCCTGGATCGCGGCGACGCGCGCAATGCCGAGCACGTCGCCCTTGCTCGCCTGCCCCGAGGCGATCAGCTCGAGAGTGGCCGGCTGCATGCGGATGCTGCCGTGGGCACGTGCCGTGCGATGCGTCTCCTGCTTGGCGCCCACGTCGACCATGTGGGCCTGCCCCTGGGCGTCAAAATGGGTCAGCGGGTTGGCGCGTCGAGGCATGGGGTTTTGAATCCGTTTACAGGCGGGCAACGTCGCGGTGCGATCATAGGCGGCCGGTGAACTGGCGGTCCCCTCCGAGGCTCCAACGGCATTCGCCGGGCGCTCCTTCGCGAACTCGATGAACCACCCCACGCGCGCAACCCGAACCGCACCGGTATGGTCGCTGGCGCGTCGCGGCGTGGCCGGCTTGCTGTGCCTGGCGCTCGCGCTGGCGCCTTCGGCGTGGCCGCAGGTGCGCCTGCCGTCGCTAGGCGAGTCGGCTGCCGACGAGGTGACGGTGGCGGCCGAGAAGCGCGTCGGCGAGCAGATCATGCGCGAGGTGCGCCGCGACCCCGACTACCTCGACGATCCGGTGCTGCTGGAGTACCTGCAGTCGATCTGGCAGCCGCTGGTGCAGGCTGCACGCCAGCGTGGCGAGATCGCGCCCGACATCGACGCCACCTTCGCTTGGGAAGCCTTCCTGGTGCGCGACCGCAGCGTCAACGCGTTCGCTTTGCCCGGAGGTTATGTCGGCGTGCACCTGGCGCTGATCAACCTCACCGGCTCGGCCGACGAGCTCGCCTCGGTGCTGGCCCACGAACTGACGCACGTCACGCAGCGCCACATCGCGCGCAGCATCGCCGTCAGCCAGCGCCAGAGCCTGCTGGCGCTGGCGGGGCTGATCCTCGGCGTGCTCGCGGCGTCCAAGGCGAACAGTCCCGACGCCGCGCAAGCCGCCGTCATGGGCAGCCAGGCCGCCGCGGTGCAGGGCCAGCTGAACTTCTCGCGCGACATGGAGCGCGAGGCCGACCGCATCGGGCTCTCGGTGCTGCGCGACGCCGGCTTTTCTCCCTCGGGCATGGCCCGTATGTTCGAGAAGCTCGACTACGCCAATCGGCTCAACGACAACGGTGCCTATCCGTACCTACGCAGCCACCCACTGACCACCGAGCGCGTGGCCGAGGCACAGTCGCGACTCGGCACCAGTGCCGCGCCCGCGGGTGCGGTGCGTCCCGAACACGCCTTGATGCAGGCGCGTGCGCGGGTGCTGATGGATCCGACCGTGCAGGCGCGTCGCCGACTGCAGGACCTCGACAAGGCACTGACCAACACGACCGACGACAAGTTGGCGGCGCTGTACGCGAGCGTGCTGGCGTCGCTGCAGCTGCGCGACTTCGCGCGCGCCGGCGAGGCGTATGCGGCGGGCGATCGCCTGGTCGCCGGCGGCTCGATCGACGCCCGCCGCGCACGCGCATGGGCCCTGCTGGGCGTCGAGGCGGCGATCGCGCAAGGCGACTCCGCCGCCGCCAGTCGTCGGCTGGCGGCGCTGCCCGCTGATGCGTCGCGCCCACGCATGCTGTTGGAGGCGCAGGCAACGCTGCTGGCGAGCGATGCGGCACGCGTGAAGCGTCAGTGCGAGGTACTGCAGAGCTGGACCAGCGATCACCGCGGCGACGCACTGGCATGGAACGAGCTGTCGTCGTGCGCCGATCGCCAGGGCCAGCCCTTGCGGGCGGTGCGCGCGCAGGCGGAGTCGCGCGCCGCGCTGGGCGACTGGAACGGCGCCATCGACCGCCTGCGTGCCGGGCAGCGCCTGGCGCGCTCGGGCGCGGCGCAGGACTTCATCGAATCGTCGGTGATCGATTCGCGTCTGCGCGAGCTCGAGGGCCAGCGGCGCGCGTTGCTCGACGAGATGCGCGGCAAGGGCCCGCAGCGCGAACCCTCCCAGTGACGCGCCGCTGCTTCAGGCGGCCGATGGGGTGAACAGGCGCTCGATCGCGACGTCGATCACCACGCCGGCCAGGCTGTAGATCAACGAGCCGATCAGCGCGGCGCCGAAGCCCGCGACGTTGAAGCCCTCGAGCAGGCTGGCGGCGGCCCAGAACATCAGTGCGTTGATGACGAACAGAAACAGCCCCAGCGTGAGCAGCGTGACGGGTAGCGTCAGCAGCACCAGCAGCGGCCGCACCAGCGTGTTCAGCAGGCCCAGCACGAGGGCGGCGACCATCGCTGCGCCGAAGTTCGCCACCTGCACGCCGGAGTACAGATGGGCCACCAGCAGTAGCGCCGCCGCCAACAGCAGCCACCGAACGATCAATTTCATGGGTGGCGAGCATACGCTGCACCAAAGTGCTCCGAGGGGCGCACGTGATGCGTCGCGGCGACAGAAATGCGCTCCACGAGGGAGAAAAGCGCTCTCCACGAGGGAAAAACGCTTCTCACCGCGTAAAGCTCGCTGTACCATCGCGCCCGCAGGGACCATGAGAGAAACGAGAGTCCACGCGGCTCTCACCCGGGTTCCGGCACATCAACCACTCACGTGATGGAGAGATTTCAAATGGCAACTGCGAAGAAGGCTGCGAAGAAGGCAGCGAAGAAAGCCCCCGCGAAGAAGGCCAAGAAGGCCGCCAAGAAGGCGCCGGCCAAGAAGGCCGCGAAGAAGGCGGCGCCGGCCAAGAAGAAGGCTCCTGCGAAGAAGGCCGCCAAGAAGAAGGCTCCCGCCAAGAAGCGCACCCCGAATGCAGCGTTCATGAAGGCGATGACGCCGAGCGCCGCGCTGGCCGCCGTGATTGGCGACAAGCCGATGCCGCGCACGGAGGTGACCAAGAAGGTGTGGGACTACATCAAGAAGAACGGCCTGCAGGACAAGGACAAGCGCACGATGATCAACGCCGATGCCAAGCTGAAGGAGATCTTCAACAAGGCTCAGGTGTCGATGTTCGAGATGACCAAGCTGATCAATTCGCACCTCAAGTGACGCGCCCCCGCGGGCCCGCAGCGGCCCGCCGAGTGCAGCGAAGGCCGGCCTTGAGCCGGCCTTTTGTTTTCTCTTTGGTCGGCGCTGCGCGCCTTGACTTCGCTGGCGCGAAGTGAGCCGACGCAACGGCCTGCCGCCATTGTCGGCAAGCGCAGCTCAGCGAGCAGCGGCCGCGGCCAGCGCCGGCCTCAGGAAGCGTCCGGTGTGGCTGGCGGCGCTGCCGGCCACGTCTTCCGGCGTGCCCACCGCGACGATCTGGCCACCGCCGGCACCGCCCTCGGGGCCGAGGTCGATCAGCCAGTCGGCGGTCTTGATGACGTCGAGGTTGTGCTCGATCACGACGATCGTGTTGCCGGCGTCGCGCAACTGGTGCAGCACCGCCAGCAGCAACTCGATGTCGGCGAAGTGCAGCCCGGTGGTCGGCTCGTCGAGGATGTACAGCGTGCGGCCGGTGTCGCGCTTGGACAGCTCCAGTGCCAGCTTCACGCGCTGCGCCTCGCCGCCCGACAGCGTGGTCGCACTCTGGCCGAGCTTCACGTAGCCGAGCCCCACCTCGAGCAGCGTCTTGAGCTTGCGCGCGATGGTCGGCACCGCGTCGAAGAAGGCATGTGCGTCCTCCACCGTGAGGTCGAGCACCTGGCTGACATTCAGTCCCTTGTAGAGGATCTCGAGCGTCTCGCGGTTGTAGCGCAGCCCGCGGCAGCTGTCGCATGGCACGTAGACATCGGGCAGGAAGTGCATCTCGACCTTGATCACGCCGTCACCCTGGCACGCCTCGCAGCGGCCGCCTGCGACGTTGAAGCTGAAGCGGCCGGCGCCGTAGCCTCGCTCGCGCGCTGCCGGCACCTCGGCGAACAGTTCGCGGATCGGCGTGAAGAGGCCGGTGTAGGTGGCTGGGTTGCTGCGCGGCGTGCGGCCGATCGGACTCTGGTCGACGGCGATCACCTTGTCGAACGAGTCGAGTCCTTCGATCGCATCGTGCGGCGCCGGCTCCTGCGTGCTGCCGTACAGGTGATGCGCGACCGCCGCGTACAAGGTGTCGTTGACCAGCGTGCTCTTGCCCGAGCCCGAGACACCGGTGACGCAGGTCAACAGGCCCACCGGCACGTCGGCCGTCACCGCGCGCAGGTTGTTGCCGCGCGCACCCACGATGCGCAGGCAGGCGCCCGCTGCCGCGGCCGGCGCGTCGCCGATCAGCGACACGGGCTGCCACGGCGTGCGCCGGGCGGGGACCGCGATGCGTCGTCGACCCGACAGGAACTGTCCGGTCAGCGACGTCGGGTGCGCCGCGATCTGCTCGGGCGTGCCTTGAGCAACCACCGCACCGCCATGCACACCGGCGCCGGGCCCGAGGTCGACGCAGTGGTCGGCGGCGCGGATCATGTCCTCGTCGTGCTCGACCACCAGCACGCTGTTGTCGAGGTCGCGCAGCCGCTTCAACGTGTCGATCAGCCGGGCGTTGTCGCGCTGGTGCAGCCCGATGCTCGGCTCGTCGAGCACGTACATCACGCCGGTCAGCCCCGAGCCGATCTGCGAGGCCAACCGGATGCGCTGCGCCTCGCCGCCGGACAACGTGTCGGCGCCGCGGTCCAGGCTGAGGTACGACAGCCCCACGTCGTTGAGGAACTTCAGTCGCGCGCGGATCTCGCGCACCACCTTGTCGGCGATCTCGGCCTTGGCGCCGGCCAGCTGCAGCGAGTCGAAGTACGACAGCGCCGCGGCCAAGGTGGCGTGCTCGATCTCGTAAATCGCGCGGCCGGCCGACGGTTCGGGGTCTCCCGCGGCCGCCAGCCGCACGTGGCGCGCCTCACGGCGCAGCCGCGTGCCGTGGCACTGCGGGCATGGCCGCGCCGCCTGGTAGCGCGCGAGGTCCTCGCGCACGGCCATCGAATCGGTCTCGCGAAAGCGCCGCTCGAAGTTCGGGATGATTCCTTCGAACGGATGCCAGCGCTTGACGGTGCGCACGCGGCCGGCTGCCCCCTCGGCGCGGTAGACGAACTCGATGTCCTGCGTGCCCGAGCCATGCAGCAGCACTTGGCGCGGGGCGTCGGGCAGCTGCTCGAAGGGCGTGTCGACGTCGAAGCCGTAGTGCTTGGCCACGCTTTCGATCATCGAGAAGGTGTAGGCATTGCGCCGGTCCCAGCCCTTCACCGCGCCGGCGGCCAAGCTGAGGGACGGGAAAGCGACCACGCGCTCGGGGTCGAACGCCGTCACCTGGCCGAGCCCGTCGCAATGCGGGCAGGCACCGACCGGTGAATTGAACGAGAACAACCGCGGCTCGAGCTCGGGCAGCGAATAGCTGCACACCGGGCACGCGAAGCGGTTGGAGAACAGGTGCTCGCGCGGCGGCCGGGGGCGACCCGCGTCGTCGGCGTTGCCGTCGAGCTCGAGTGCGATCGCGCGACCCTCGGCGATGCGCAGCGCCGCCTCAAAGCTCTCGGCCAATCGCTGCTTCATCTCCGGTCGCGCGCGCAGACGGTCGATCACAACATCGATGTCGTGCTTCTCGGTCTTCTTCAGCTTGGCTACATCGGCGGCCTCGAACACCTGGCGCTCGCCGCCCGCGGTGCCGATGCGAAAACGCACGAAGCCCTGGGCCTGCATCTGCTCGAACAGCTCGCTGAACTCGCCCTTGCGGTCGCGCACCACCGGCGCCAGCACCACCAGCCGCGTATCGGGCGGCAGCGCCAGCATCGCGTCGACCATCTGGCTGACGTTCTGCGCCTGCAGCGGCAGCCCGTGATCGGGGCAGAACGGCGTGCCGGCGCGTGCGTAGAGCAGCCGCAGGTAGTCGTGCACCTCGGTGATCGTGCCTACGGTGGAGCGCGGGTTGTGCGAGCTCGCCTTCTGCTCGATGCTGATGGCCGGCGACAGGCCCTCGATCAGATCGACGTCGGGCTTGTCCATCAACTGCAGGAACTGCCGCGCGTACGCCGACAGGCTCTCGACGTAGCGACGCTGCCCCTCGGCATACAGCGTGTCGAACGCCAGGCTCGACTTGCCCGACCCCGACAGTCCGGTGATCACCACCAGCGCGCGCTTGGGGATGTCGAGGTCGATGTTCTTCAGGTTGTGCGTGCGCGCGCCCCGCACGTGCAGCGTCTGCGGCCCGTGCTGCGGGACGGGTTGGGTTCGGGGCGACTGCGCCGGCGCGGGGTCGGCCGCGCCAGGATCGGCGCGGGCTGCGTCGCGCGTGCGCACACCGCGCGCTGCGCGCGGCGGCGATGCGGTGCCGACGTCGGATGGTTTGGGCATGGCAGCGCGAAACCGAGCATCTTACGGGCGGGTGCAGCCGCGAGCAAAGCGCGGGCGTGGTCGCGCGCGCAGCGGCCCTGCTCAGTGGGTGCGCAGGCGCTGCACGGTGGTGGCATCCAACGGGGCGTGACGGATGCCAGCGGCCTCGATCCAACGCAAGCCGTCGGCCTCGATGCGCAACGTCGCATGTGGCCAGCCGTCGCGCCACCAGCGCGCCTCGATCGCGTCGTGCGTTTCGCCGCGATCGCTCACCTCGCTCCAGCGGCCGCGGGCGGCTTGGGCGACCCGCTGCAGCCAGGCCTGCGCGGCATCGTCGAACGGCGCCATCATCGCGCTGCCCGGTGCCGCCCAGGTCCAGCGAGCGCTGCCTGCCGCGGTCTCGGCGCGGACGCGCTGCAACAGCGTGACCGCCGGTGACGCAGTCGCCGCTTCGCTGATCTCGAGCTTGCGGGCGCCTTGCGGCGCCAATGCAGCACGTAACTCGGTGGCGCCGGGTGTCGGCACGGTGGGCGGGCCGCTCTGCGGCGCAGCGGCCGCTGCGCGCGTCTCGCCGGGTCCGCTCGTCGGCGCCTTCGCGTCGGCAGGCGCGGCCGCCGTAGCCGCCTCGGCGAGAGGAGCCGCCGGCTGCGCCGCCGGCGCGCGTGCTTCGGCCACCGCATCGGCGGCTTGATCGCCCCTCACGCGTGCCTGCTCGAGGTGTGGCGTTGCGCGCTTTTCTTGGCGCGCCGCCGGCTCCGTGACCGAGCGACCGTCAGCGGCAGGCCGCTGCGACGCGACGGACTCGTGATCGTCACGTCGTGGCGCGGCACGGTCGGCCGGTCGCGCTGCAGTCGCGGGTGCTGCGGCCACAAGGGCAGTTTCACCGGGTGCCGACTTCACTGCGCCGCGTGATGCCGCGGTGCTGCCGTTCGCGCTGGTCGCATCGCGTGTCTCGTTGGCGGCGGTGGCTTCGCTTGGCGCGCCCGCGCCCGTTGCCGTCTCGGCCTCCGTGTTGCTCGCGGGCGGCGGTGTGGCGGTCGTCGCCCGCCCATCGGGTCGCTGGACCACGGGCTCGGTGGCCAGATCGAGCCAGAGGCCGAGACCCAGCGCAGCGACCAGGCTGCTGGCCAGCACGCCAGCCCACCGCGGTGAGGTCAGCCGCTGCAGCCAGACGGCGAACGGCGTCCTGCCGGCCGGCCGCATGCGCGGCGGTGGCGCCGCAATCGGGCGCGCCGGGCGATGGGCCTGCCACGCAGCGGCCAGGATCGCCCGACTCACGCCTGCGGGCGGCGACAGCGCGTGGTCGGGCGCGTGGCGCAGCGCCGCGCGCAGGTGCGCGTCGTGTGTGAGGTCGTCGCTCATGGCAAGTGCTCGGCGTCGCCCGGCGCATCGGCCCATGCCGCGGCGGGACGCGGCCGCAGCGCCGCGGCGTCGAGGTAAGCACCCATGCAGGTGCGCAACTTGGCCAGCGCATAGCGCAGACGGCTCTTGGCGGTTTCGAAGCCGATGCCCAGCGACCGCGCCAGCTCGTCCAACGAAATGCCGTCCTCGTGGTGCAGCAGGAACGCCGTCTTCTGCGCGAGCGGCAACTGCTCGAGGCAGTCGAGCAGCTTGGCGCCGGCACGCCGCCAGAACACCAGCTCGTCGATCGCCTCCTCGGGGCGCGGCCACAGCGACCACGCCGTGCCCTCCGGCACGAACGGTTCGTCGGTGTCGCCATCGCTCAGCGTGACTTCACGGCCCGAGCGGCGCAGCACGTCGACCGCGCGGTGGTGCGCCAGCGTGAACAGCCAGGTGCGAAAGCTCGCTCCCTGGGGCACGTAGCGATCCTTGGCCTGCACCACACGCAGCCAGGTGTCCTGGAACACCTCGTCGGCTTGCGCGGCGCCGTCGCGCCCGAGCAGACGCCGCACGAAACGGTACAGCGCCGCGTGGTGGCGCCGGTACAGCCACTCGAACGCCTGCACGTCGCCGGCCGCGAAGGCCGACATCAGCGCCAGGTCGTCGTCATCGGCACGCGTCGCCAGCGGCAGCGCCTCGTCGTTCATCGCTTGCAGTCTGCCATGGCGAAGCAGCGGCGCCATGCGCACGAACACATTGAGATCATTCAACGCGCGAGGCCCGTGCGCGGGGTTGAGCCGGACGGCCTCAGGCGCTGCCCGACGCTTCGGTGGCCTCGCGCAGCACGCGCAGGATGGCGTCGCCGTAGGCGTCGAGCTTCTTGGCGCCGACTCCGCTGACGAGCGCCAGCGCATCGCGCGTCGTCGGGGCGCGCTGTGCCATCTGCAGCAGCGTCGCGTCGTGGAACACCACGTAGGAAGGCAGGTTGTGCTCGCGCGCCACCGTCGAGCGCCATTGGCGCAGCGCGGCAAAACGCGCTTCGCCGGCCTCGCTCAGCACCACGTCGGGCGCCAGCGCGCCGCTGCGCGCCCGCCGGCGGCGCGGCGGCGCCTCGCGCGGCTCGCGCAACACGATCGCGACCTCGCCCTTGAGCACGGCGCGCGCCGAGGGCATCAGCGCCAGCGTGTTGTACTCGCCCTCGGCGTGCACATGGCCGAGCGCCAGCAGTTGACGCAGCACGCCGCGCCATTGCGCCTCGGACAGGTCGGCGCCGACGCCGAAGGTCGACAGCGCCTCGTGGCCGTGCTGCGCGGTCTTGTCGGTGTGCTTGCCGCGCAGCACGTCGATCAGGTGCCCGGTGCCAAATCCGATGCCGCCGTGCTGCCGGAAGCGATAGATGCACGACAGCGCCTTGCGCGCGGCCTCGGTCGCGTCCCAGGTCTGCGGCGGCTGGATGCAGTTGTCGCAGTTGCCGCACGGCTGGCAGTGCTCTCCGAAGTAGCCGAGCAGCCGTACACGCCGGCAGTCGTGCGTTTCGGCCAGCGCCAGCAGCGCGTCGAGCTTGCCGCGCTGGATGCGCTTGAAGTCTTCGCCGGCGACGCTGTCGTCGATCATGCGGCGCTGGTTGACCACGTCGGCCAGGCCGTACGCCATCCAGGCGTCGGCCGCTGCACCGTCGCGTCCGGCGCGGCCGGTCTCCTGGTAGTAGCCCTCGATGTTCTTGGGTAGGTCGAGGTGGGCGACGAAGCGCACGTCGGGCTTGTCGATTCCCATGCCGAAGGCGATCGTCGCTACCATCACGATGCCGTCCTCGCGCAGGAAGCGGTCCTGGTGCTCGCGCCGGATCTGCGGGTCGAGCCCGGCGTGGTACGGCAGCGCGGTCACGCCGACGGTGCCGAGCCAGGCGGCGGTTTCCTCGACCTTCTTGCGGCTCTGGCAATAGACGATGCCGGCGTCGCCCGCATGCTCGTCGTCGATGAAGCGCTGCAGCTGCGCGCGCGCGTTGTCCTTCTCGACGATCGTGTAGCGGATGTTGGGCCGGTCGAAGCTGCTGACGAACTGGCGCGCGTCGGCGAGCGCGAGCCGCTGCACGATGTCGGCGCGCGTGTGGGCGTCGGCGGTGGCGGTCAGCGCGATGCGCGGCACGGTGGGAAATCGCTCGTGCAACTGCGACAGGCCGAGGTACTCCTCGCGGAAGTCGTGGCCCCACTGGCTGACGCAGTGGGCCTCATCGATCGCCACCAGGCTCAGCAGCGCGCGCTCGTGCAGCGAGTCGAGCATCGCCAGGAAGCGCGGCGTCAGAATGCGCTCGGGCGCGGCATACAACAGCACCAGGCGACCGGACAGCAGCTCGCGCTCGATCTGGCGTGCCTCGTCGGACTCGAGCGTCGAGTTGAGGAACGCCGCGTGCACGCCGACTTCCTCGAGCGCGCCAACCTGGTCGTGCATCAGCGCGATCAGCGGGCTGACCACCAGCGTCACGCCGAGGCCGCGGCGGTGGCGCGCGATCGCCGGCACCTGGTAGCACAGGCTCTTGCCGCCGCCGGTGGGCATCAGCACCAGCGCGTCGCCGCCCGCGCACACATGCTCGACGATTGCCCGCTGCGGCCCGCGGAACGCCTCGTAGCCGAACACCTCACGCAGCAGGTGCTGCGCGTCGCCAGCGACGGCGAGCTCAGGTGGGGCGCTGGCGGCTTCGGCCATGAAGTCGCGATGGTACCGACCGCCACGCAGCGGGGTTGACACGCGGCGGCCCCGCGAATCGGCGCCACCGCAAGGGGGCGCTCCTCGGTGCGATGGCGCGCAGCGCCCGCATGGCTATCATGAATGGCATCGGGTCAGCGCCCTCGCATGGCCCCCACACCAGGAGGCTCCATGGCATCGGTCAACAAGGTCATCATCATCGGCAACCTCGGCCGCGACCCCGAGGTGCGCTACACGCCCAGCGGCGCGGCGGTGTGCAACGTCAGCATCGCCACCACCCGCAACTGGAAGAACCGCGACAGCGGCGAGAAGCAGGAGGAAACCGAGTGGCATCGCGTCGTCTTCTATGACCGACTGGCCGAGATCGCCGGTGAGTACCTGAAGAAAGGGCGCTCGGTGTACGTCGAGGGCCGTCTGAAGACGCGCAAGTGGCAGGACAAGGAAGGCAAGGACAACTACACCACCGAGATCATCGCCGAGCAGATGCAGATGCTCGGCAGCCGCGAAGGGATGGGCGGCGGCGGTGCCGACGAGCATGGCGAACCGCGCAGCGCCCCGGCACCGCGCGCGCCGGCTGGCAAGCCGGCGAAGTCGGCCACCGGCTTCGACGACATGGACGACGACATCCCGTTCTAGCCCGACGTACCGGCGTGCAGGGGCCCCGTGCGGGGCCCTTGTCGTTTGCGGGCAGCGAGCGGGACGGACATCGTCGCTTGCTTGATACCTGTGAGGGTATCTGATAGGATACCTACATGGGTATACATTCAGCCCGTCGACGCCGCGGGCTCGCCATACTGGCCGTCTCGTTGTCGCTCTGGCTGCGTGCCTTGGCCGCGCCGCTGCCGGTGGCGACGCTGGTGGTGCAGGCCGGTGGCGACGACGCGGCGCTGGTGCTCGACGGTTCGGTGCAGGCCGCGCGGCAGTCCACCCTCGCCGCGCAGCTCGCCGGCAACGTGACCGTGCTGGCGGTCAAGGCCGGCGACCGGGTCAAGCGTGGCCAGCTGATCGCGCGCATCGACGAGCGCGACGCGCAGACTGCCTTGCTGCGTGCGCAAGCCGGTGTCGCCGACGCTCGGGCGCAATGGCGTCACGCCGAGCTCAACACCAAACGCAACCGTGAATTGCACGCGCAGGGCTTCATCAGCCAGGCGGCGCTCGACGTGGCCGACACGCAGGCACAGGCCGCGCAGGCGAACCTGCAACAGGCGCAGGCGGTGCAGGCGCAGGCCGCGTTGGCGCATGGCTTCACGACGATCACCGCCCCGTTCGACGCGGTGGTGCTGGCCACGCTGGTGGAAGCCGGTGACCTGGCCACGCCCGGCCGCGCGGTGGCCACTGTCTATGCGCCGGAAGCCCTGCGCGCCGTGGTGCAGGTACCGTCGTCGCGCGCCGCGCTGGCGCGCGAAGCTCGGCAGCTGCAGGTGATGCTGCCCGACGGCCGCAGCATCGAACCCACTGCGCGCACCGTGCTACCGAGCGCCGACCCCGTATCGCAGACCGTGGAGTGGCGCCTCGATCTGCCGGCGCCGGAGCTGACCGGTCTGCTGCCCGGGCAGACGGTGCAGGTGCGATTCGCGACAGCTGGCGTGGCGGCCGCCGCGCCGGTCGTCGTACCGACCTCGTCGGTGCTGCGTCGCGGCGAGCTCACCGCCGTGTACGTGGCGCAAGGTGATCGTTTCGTGCTGCGCGCGGTGCGTGTCGGCATCGACCGCGGCACGCGCACCGACGTGTATGCGGGCTTAAGACCCGGCGAGCGCGTCGCGGTCGATGCGGTGAAGGCCGGCCTGAGCGACGCTGTGCCGCAGGTGGGCGCCGCCGCATCGCTGGCCACGCGCTGATGGGCAACGCCGTGATGCACGCCAGCACGTCGCAGTCTGCCGACAGCCCACGGTCGGCGGCGGCTGCGCTGCAACGCCTTGGTGTGGCCGGCCGCCTGGCGGCGACGTTCCAGGCGCACGCGCTGACGCCGTTGCTGGCCCTGGTGGCGCTGCTGCTCGGCGCATTCGCCGTGCTGGTCACGCCGCGCGAGGAAGAGCCGCAGATCAACGTGACGATGGCCAACGTGATCGTGCCGTTCCCAGGCGCGAGCAGCGCCGACGTGCAGGCCATGGTCGCCCGACCGGCCGAGCAGGTGCTCGGGCTGATCGCCGGCATCGAGCACACCTACTCCGTGTCGCGCCCCGGCGTCGCCGTGTTGACCGTGCAGTTCAAGGTCGGCGTGCCGCGCACCGAGGCGCTGGTGCGCCTGTACGACGTGATCAACGCCAACCAGGACTGGCTGCCGCGCGGCCTCGGTACGTTGCCGCCGATCGTCAAGCCCAAGGGCATCGACGACGTGCCGGTTCTCGCCGCCACGCTGTGGAGCCGCGACGACACGGCGGCGGTCGCCTTGGAGCGCGTCGCGCGCAGCCTCGAGAGCGAGCTGAAGCGGGTGCCGGGCGCGCGCGAGGTGCAGACCATCGGCGGCCCGGGCCGCGTGGT
>DASTZF010000056.1:0-11557 GCA_035764445.1 Burkholderiaceae bacterium | reverse complement strand
AGGTGGCCCTGGAGCCCGCTCGCTTGCGCGAACGTGGGATCGACGTCGCGCGCCTGAAAGCCACGTTGGCGGCGGCGAATCTGGGCATGCCCTCGGGTGCGGTGGTCGACACCGACGGCCCGGGCGCGCAGATGCTCGCCGTCGAGACCGGGGAGTACCTGCGCACGGCCGAAGAGGTGGGCGACCTGGTGGTCGGCGTTCATGCCGGGCGACCGGTGTACCTGCGCGAGGTGGCGCGCGTCGACTCCGGCGCAGCGCAGCCCACGGCTTACGTCTGGCACACGCCCGGCATCGCGGTCGCGCCCTCGGAGGCCGCCGGCGGCGTGCATCCGGCGGTGACGATCACGGTCACCAAGAAGCCGGGCCAGAACGCGGTCGAGGTCGCGCGCGCGGCGCGCGAACGCCTGGACGAACTGCGCAACACCGTGCTGCCGCCCGACCTGCAGCTGACGATCTCGCGCGACTACGGCGAGACCGCAGCCGAGAAGGCCAACCAGCTGATTCAAAAGCTCGTCTTCGCCACCGGGTCGGTGATCGTGCTGGTGGGTCTGGCGTTGGGCCGGCGCGAGGCCGTGATCGTCGGCGCGGCGGTGATCCTGACGCTGACCGCCACGCTGTTCGCGAGCTGGGCTTGGGGCTTCACGCTGAACCGCGTGTCACTGTTCGCGCTGATCTTCTCGATCGGCATCCTGGTCGACGACGCGATCGTCGTCGTCGAGAACATCCACCGGCACCAACAGCTCGAGCCGGACAAGCCGCTGCGGCAGATCGTTCCCGGCGCCGTCGCCGAAGTCGGCGGCCCGACCATCCTGGCCACGCTGACGGTGATCGCGGCGCTGCTGCCGATGGCCTTCGTCTCGGGGTTGATGGGCCCGTACATGAGCCCGATCCCGATCAACTCGAGCCTCGGCATGGCGCTCTCGCTGGCGATCGCCTTCACCGTGACGCCGTGGCTGGCGCTCAGGCTGATGAAGGGCCATCACGCGGATGCGGCAGGCATCGCACCGGGCCGGCTCGGTGCGCGGCTGCAGGGGCTGTTCCACGCGCTGCTGCTGCCGTTCCTCGACAGCGCGAGGAAGCGCTGGTTGCTGCTGGCGGGCATCGTCGGTGCGCTGCTGCTATCGGTCGGTCTGGCGGCCATCCAGTGGGTGGTGCTGAAGATGCTGCCATTCGACAACAAGAGCGAATTCCAGCTCGTCGTCGAGATGCCCGCCGGCACGCCGCTCGAAGACACCGCCGCAACGCTGCAGGAGATGGCTGCGTTCCTGGCACGACAGCCCGAGGTGCGCGACCTGCAGGGCTATGCCGGCACTGCGAGCCCGATCACCTTCAACGGCTTGGTGCGCCAGTACTACTTGAGGGCCGACGCCGAGCAGGGCGACCTGCAGGTCAATCTGGTGGACAAGCACCATCGCCGCGAGCAGAGCCACGCGATCGCGCAGCGGCTGCGGCCGGCCTTGCAGCAGATTGCAGCCGCGCACCGGGCGCGGCTGAAGGTGGTCGAGGTGCCACCAGGCCCACCGGTCATGAGCCCGCTGGTGGCCGAGGTCTACGGCCCCGACGAAGCCGGCCGCCAACAACTCGCGCAACACGTGGCTGAGGCGTTCGCGCAGACACCCGACATCGTCGGCGTCGACACCACGCTGAGGGAGGACGCGCCGCGCGCGTTCCTGCGCGTGCAGCGAAGCAAAGCGGAATCGCTCGGCATCGCGGTGGCGACCGTCGCGCAGACGGTGCAGGCGGCGCTGTCGGGCGCCGACGCGGCCTACCTGCACGATGGCCAGGCCAAGCTGCCGGTGCCGGTGCGCCTGCAGCTGCCGCGCGAGTCGCAGGTCGGACTCGATTCGCTGCTCTCGCTGCCGTTGCGCTCGGCCAGCGGGGCGCTCGTCCCTTTGAGCGAACTGGTGCGCGTGCAGCGCGGCGTGATCGACAAGCCCCTGTACACCAAGGACCTGCTGGGTGTGAGCTACGTGTTCGGCGACGTCGGCGCAGGAGGCAAGCTGCCGGATTCGCCGCTGTACGGGCTGTTCGCGATCCGGCGCCTTCTGCAGGCCGCCGCACTGCCGGGTACCGGCGCGCTCGGTGAACGCTGGGTCGCCCAGCCGAGCGACCCGTACCGCCAATACGCCGTCAAGTGGGACGGCGAGTGGCAGATCACCTACGAGACGTTCCGCGACATGGGCGCGGCTTACGCGGTGGGCCTGGTGCTGATCTACCTGCTGGTGGTGGCGCAATTCAAGAGCTACTCCACACCGCTGGTGATCATGGCACCGATTCCGCTGACGGTCATCGGCGTGATGCCGGGCCACGCGCTGCTCGGCGCGCAGTTCACCGCGACGTCGATGATCGGCATGATCGCGCTGGCAGGGATCATCGTGCGCAATTCGATCCTGCTGGTCGACTTCATCGAGCTGCAGGCTGCGCGCGGCGTCGCCTTCAAGCGGGCAGTGATCGAGGCGGCGGCCGTGCGCGCGCAGCCGATTGCGCTGACCGCGCTGGCCGCGATGATCGGCGCCACCTTCATCCTCGACGACCCGATCTTCAACGGCCTGGCCGTGTCGCTGATCTTCGGCATCCTGGTGTCGACGCTGTTGACGCTGGTCGTGATCCCGGTTCTGTACTACGCCGCGTACCGGCGGCGATTCGAATCCACCGCTGTTATCGCCGAAAGGAGTTCGTCGTGACCGTCGACCGTCTGATCCATGTTTTTGCCGGCAGCTTCATCCTGATTTCGCTGGCACTGGGTATCCCCGCCAGCCCGCTGTTCGTCAGCCCCTGGTGGCTCGCATTCACCGCCTTCGTCGGCGCGAACCTGCTGCAGTTCGGCTTCTCGAAGGTGTGCCCGCTGGGCATCGTCTTGAAGAAACTCGGGGTGCCCGAGTCGACCGCCGCGTGCGTGCGCTGACGAGCGCGCGCGCGTGCCCCCGCGCGGCGACAATGCCGCGCGACCGGCCGGCCATGGCCGCCCTGGAGAACAGCACGATGGCCCACCTCAGCGACGAATCGGCGCGCACCGACCTGCTCAACCGCCTCAAACGTGCCGAGGGCCAGTTGCGCGGCGTGCAGCGCATGATCGAGACGGGGGAGTCGTGCCTCGACATCGCCGGTCAGATGGCTGCGGTGCGCAAGGCGCTCGACGCCGCCTACGTGCGGATGACGGTGTGTTTCATGCAGCAGGAGCTGCAATCGCGACTCGCGCCCGACACCAAACGCGGGCAGGCGCTCGCCGAGGTGCTCGACGAAGTGCAGACCCTGCTCGGCAAGATGCGCTGACCGCGACAACCGACTTTGACACCATGAGCGAGTCCATCAGCTTTGGTGGCATCGCCGTGCAGGTGCAGGTGTTCGGTGCGTAGGGTGCGCCACTGAAGTCAGCTGCCAACTCCCGGCCAAGCCAGGGGCGGCGATCCGGAGGGTGACGCTACCATCGCGGCGGAAGGTGGCTGCGGAGGGCTGCACGATGGGATACGCGATCGCATGGCGCGCCGGCGCACTGGCCGTCGTCGTGGCGGCGCTGACGCTGGCGATGCCGGCCTGTGCGCAGGGCAAGAAAGACAACGCCGTCATCGGCATGACGCTCGAGCCGCCGGGGCTCGATCCGACCGCAGGCGCCGCGTCGGCGATCGGCGAGGTGGTGCACTACAACGTGCTGGAAACGCTCACCAAGATCGAGCCCGACGGCTCGATCAAGCCGCTGCTGGCGCACGGCTGGAGCGTCACGCCGGACAACAAGACGTGGGCGTTCAAGCTGCGCTCCGGCGTCAAGTTCCACAACGGTGAGCCGTTCAGCGCCGACAGCGTGAGGTTCTCGTTCGAGCGCGCGGTCGCGCAGGGGTCGCTCAACAAGGACAAGGCGGTGTTCAACAACATCGCTCACATCGCGTCGACCGACGAGCTGACGATCATCCTGACGCTGAAGAGTCCCAACCCCGACTTCCTGTTCCAGCTCGGGCAGACGACCGCGTCGATCGTCGAGCCCAAGAGCGCGCCAACCAACAACACGCAACCGGTGGGCACCGGCCCCTACAGGCTGGAGAGCTGGAACAAAGGCTCGGCGATCGTGCTGGCGCGCTGGGACGACTACCGCGACGCCAAGGCGGTCAAGCTCAAGCGCGTGACGATCCGCTTCATCAGCGACGCTGCCGCACAGGTGGCGGCCATGCTGTCGGGTGACGTCGACGCGTTCCCGCGCGTGGCGGCCGCGCGCAGCCTGGCGCAGTTCCAGGGCGACAAGCGCTTCCAGGTGCTGATCGGCGGCTCGCGGTCCAAGACGATCCTGGCGATCAACAACAAGCGCAAGCCGCTGGACGACGTGCGGGTGCGTCGCGCGATCGCGATGGCGATCGACCGCAAAGCGGTGATCGAGGGCGCCGCCGACGGCTTCGGCACGCCGATCGGCAGCTTCTACGTCCCCGGTGCACCAGGGTACGTCGACCTCACCGCGGTCAATGCATTCGCGCCCGACCAATCGCGCACGCTGCTGAAGGAAGCCGGCGTCGCGACGCCGCTGGAGCTGACGATGAAGCTGCCGCCGACGCCGTATGCGCGCCAGGGCGGCGAGGTGATCGCCGCGCAGCTCGCCAAGGTCGGCATCAACGCCAGGCTCGAGAATGTCGAGTGGGCACAGTGGCTGTCGGGCGTGTACGGACAGAAGGCCTACGACCTGACCGTGATCGCGCACGTCGAGCCGCTGGACTTCGGCAATTTCGCGCGTCCCGGCTACTACTGGGGCTATGAATCGCCCAAGTTCAACGCGCTGTGGGAGAGGATCAACACCACCGCCGACGCCGGGCAGCGCAACAAGCTGATGGCCGATGCACAGCGACTGGTCGCCGACGACGCGGTGGCCGCCTACCTGTACCAGCCGACCTGGATCACGGTGGCCAAGTCGAGTCTCAAAGGCCTGTGGAAGGACGCCCCGATCCTGGCCAACGACCTGTCGGCGCTGTGGTGGCAGTGAGCGCGCTTGCGCGCGGGCCCGCGACGAGCCAACGCGCGGCGCACGGCTAGAACGACTGCCAGTCCCCGTCGGCGGTCGTCGCGGGCGCCACGGCGGCAACCCTGAGCGGCGCGGCAGGCTTGGCGGCGCGCGGCGCTGCAAGGCGCTCGGTGGCGGCAGCCGGCGCCATGGCCGGTGCCTGCGCGTTGCCGAGCCTGAACACGGCGACCGCCTGCGCCAGTTGCTGCGCCCGCACCTTCAGGCTCTCGGCCGCTGCCGTCGCCGCCGATTGTTCGACCAGCGCAGCGTTCTGCGCGTCACCTGGTCCATCTGCCCGACCGGTTGACCTGCGCGATGCCGCTGCTCTGCTCGTCGGCCGCCGCGCTGATCTCGGCGATCAGGTCGCACACGCGGCTGACCTGCTGGACGATCTCGCTCATCGTCTGGCCGGCCTCGGCGACCTGCAAGCCGCCGGCGTCGACCTTCTGCACCGAGTCGCCGATCAGGTCCTTGATCTCCTTGGCCTGTAGCCCCTCAGATGTCCAAATTCACCGCAAGATCACCTGACAGTGATGTGCGAGTGATCGACATCCTAGGAACAATCCTGAGTGATCGATCGCACGAACAGCGAGCGCTGCAAAACCCAATTACCGCATTCGCCCCGTCTGACCGGCCTCACAAGGCGGCCGCGACGCGCGACGGCTGAGGGCGCGACCGCTAGCGCACGCCCAGCGGCGTGGTGTCGGGCTGTTCGGGCAGCCCGTCGAGGTGCGCGGCATCGGCCCACTGCACGATCTCGAGCGCACCGTCGTGCCAGCGCAGGCGATTGATCCCGGTGTTTGGGATCTCGCAGACGCGGGCCCCGTGCAGCGGCGCGTTGCGCGCCGCTCGCCACAACATGTCGAGCACGCCACCGTGCGTGAACACCGCGACCCGAGCGCCGTTGTGCTGCTGCGCCATGCGCTGCAGCGCGCTCAGCACGCGAGTGTGGAACATGCGCACGCTCTCGCCGCCGCCGGGCAGCGCGTAGTCCGCGTCGTGCAGCAACCACTGGGTCCACAGCTGCGGATGGCGCTCGATGATGGTCGGCGCGTCGAGTCCCTCAAGCACGCCGAACGCCTGCTCGCGCCACAGCGGCTCGCAGACGATCGCGCGGCCGCCCGCCGCCACCTCGGCGGTGGTGCGCGCACGCAGCAGGTCGCTGGTCACGACCACGTCGAAGTCTTCGACCGCCAGCCGCCGCGCCAGGCGCTGCGCCTGCGCCAGCCCGGCTGCGTTGAGCGGCACGTCGATCTGACCCTGGAAGCGGTGCTGGCGATTCCAGTCGGTCTCGCCGTGGCGCATCACGAGCAGCTCGGTCATGATGCGATTGTCCCCTCAATCGACGACAAACCGATGTCGACCGTGGTGCTGTTGCCGGGCCTGGCGTGCGACGCCGCGTTGTGGCGTGATCAATTGCCAGCCCTGGTGGCAGCGGGCCACGACGTGCGGGTGACCACGGTGCACCAGCGACACGCTGATCTGCCCGCGATGGCGCACGCGCTGCTGGCCGAGCACGCCGGAGCGCTGGTGCTGGTGGGCAGCTCGATGGGTGGCATGCTCGCGCTGCACGCGCACCGCGCGGCGCCGCAGCGCATCGCTGCGCTGGCGCTGCTGTCCAGCAGCGCGCGGCCCGACACGCCGGAGCTGATCCGGCTGCGCGGCGACGCGATCGTCGAGTTCGAGCAGGGCCGCGCCGAAGGCGTGCTGCGCACGAACGCGAAGTTTGCATTCCATCCTGCGCATGCCGAAGACGGCGCGCGTGTCGACGACTACGTGGCCCAGATCCTGCGCGTCGGTGCGGTGCAGTTGATCGCCCAGAACCGCGCGGTGATGGCGCGCGCCGACATGCGACCGTGGTTGACCGACATTCGTTGCCCGCTGCTGGTGGCCTGCGGCGATGGTGACCTGCTGACGCCGCCGGAGCACTCGCGGGAGATCGCGCTGGCGGTGCCGCACGCGCGGCTCGAAGTGCTGCGTGACGCCGGCCACCTGATGACCTGGGAGCAACCCGAACGCATCAACACGCTGTTGTTACAGTGGCTCGCGAGCCTGCAACCGGTAACCCCGCGCTCGCGCATGCCCCCCGCATGAGCGGCGCACGAATGGCGGACGCTTACGTTTCCGGCCTTGCCCCTACCGCGGAAAGGCGACACCATGGGTGCAACACTGTCTCCATTCACAGCACCATGGTCACCGAGCGCAAGTTCCCTCTTGTCGTCCTGTTCGCGTTGTCGTGTGCGGGCGGTATCGCGCACGCGCAGGCGGATGCCGCCAAGGCGGTCGACGATTGCGAGGTGGCGGTCACCGAATCGGTCAAGCGCATGCGCGGCAAGGACGCGCAGGACATTCAGTACATCAAGTCCAAGCGGACGGTCACGCCATCCACCGAAGACGAAACCAGCCTCAAGGGCGAAGGCCGCTACCGCGGCCCCGGCGCGCGCATCGTTCCGTTCAGCTACAGCTGCGCGCTCAACACCAAGACCGGCGCCACCTCGGGCGTGGTGTTTCGCGAGCTGGCCGCGGTCAGCGAAGAAAAACCCTTCGTGCCCGACCTGAGCAACGTGTCGGTCAGCGATTGCGAAGGTGCCGCCGCAGCGTCGCTGAAGAGCAAGCACCCGCGCGCCACGCGCATCGTGCTCGACTCGGAGTCTCGCCAGCTGCGTCCGGCGCAGGACGAGCGCATCGCGCTCGAAGGGCGTGGCGCGTTCGAGCGCGCGCCGGGCATGAACGCGGCGCCATTCACCTACCGCTGCGAGGTCGAGCCGCGCAGCGGCCGCATCGTCAGCGTGCAGACCAGCCTCTGACCGGCTGGCCGCGCGGTTAGCATCGAGGGCCCGCTGCGGCGGGCCTTTGCATTCAGTCGACCCATGCCGCGCATTCCGTACAAGACCGACGCCGAGGCGGGCCCAACCGAGCTGGTGGCTGCGATCCGCAAGCGCCGCGGTGGACGCCTGGGTGCGCTCGACCGCATGCTGCTGCACAGCCCGCCGTTCGCCGCCGGCTGGAACGAGATGCTCGGCCGCGTGCGCAGCGAGCTTGACGTGCCGATGGCGCTGCGCGAGCTGGCGATGTGCGCGGTGGCGGTGCTCAATCGCGCCGAGTACGAGCTGGTTCACCACGGGCCTGTCTTTCTGGCGCAGGGCGGCACGCAGGCGCAGCTCGACGCGCTGGGCACGCTGCCGTTGATCGACGCCGCCGTGTTCGATGCTACGCAGCGCTGTGCGCTGCAGTTGGCGGTCGAGATGACGCGCCAGGTCGAGGTGAGTGACGCCACGTTCGACGCCGCGCGCCGCGCGCTCGGCAGCGACCGCCACCTGTTCGAGCTGATCGGCGTGATCGCGGCCTACAACATGGTGTCACGCATCCTCGTGGCCACCGGCATCGAAGCTGACGACTAGTCGGCCGCACAGGCCGGCCACGATGCCCTGGCCCGGCGGGCGCGGGGTCTGCGGAGCGGCGCTAAGGCGGCCGGTCGCGGTTCCGAGACGTCAGGCGAGCACGCAAAAGACCGCGCCTTGACAGACGCGAGGCGGCCTCGCATAACGCGCACATGCCGCGCGCCGACAGCCCCGCCGTCCTCGACCTGATCGGCAACACGCCGCTGGTGCCGGTGACGCGCATCGACACCGGGCTGTGCACGCTGTTGCTGAAGCTCGAGTCGCAGAACCCCGGCGGTTCGATCAAGGACCGCATCGGTCGCTCGATGATCGAGGCGGCCGAGCGTGCCGGCCATCTGCGCCCAGGCGGCACCGTGATCGAGGCGACCGCGGGCAACACCGGGCTCGGGTTGGCGCTGGTGGCGCGCGCCAAGGGCTACCGTGTGGTGCTGGTGGTGCCCGACAAGATGTCGAACGAGAAGGTGCTGCACCTGAAGGCGCTCGGCGCCGAAGTGCACACCACCCGCAGCGACGTCGGCAAAGGGCATCCGGCCTACTATCAGGACTATGCGGCGCGGCTGGCGAAGGAGATTCCCGGCGCGTTCTTCGCCGACCAGTTCAACAATCCGGCCAACCCGCTGGCGCACGAAACGTCCACCGGCCCCGAGATCTGGCAGCAGTGCGGCCACGAGCTCGACGCCATCGTCGTCGGCGTCGGCTCCGGCGGCACGCTGACCGGGCTCGTGCGCTATTTCCAGCGCGTGCAGCCGAGCGTGCAGTTCGTGCTCGCCGATCCGGCCGGCTCGATCCTGTGCGATCTGGTGATGACCGGCAAGCACGACCGCCCCGGATCGTGGGCGGTCGAGGGCATCGGCGAGGACTTCGTGCCGGCCAATTGCGATCTCTCGGCGGTGACCCTGGCGTACTCGATACCCGATGACGAGAGCTTCGCCACCGCGCGCGAGCTGCTGAAGACCGAGGGCCTGCTCGGCGGCTCGTCGACCGGCACGCTGGTCGCCGCCGCACTGCGCTACTGCCGCGACCAGCAAGAGCCCAAGCGCGTGGTCAGCTTCGTCTGCGACACCGGCACCCGGTACCTCAGCAAGGTCTACAACGACGCCTGGATGATCGACGAGGGCCTGCTGGCGCAGCGCCGCTACGGCGACCTGCGCGACCTGATCGCGCGGCGCGCCGAGGACGGCAGTGTCGTCAGCGTCGGCCCGCACGACACGCTGCTCACCACCTTCCAGCGCATGCGGCTGGCCGACATGCAGCAGCTGCCGGTGCTCGACAACGGCGGGCTGGTCGGCGTGGTCGACGAGTCCGACCTGCTGCTGCGGGTGCAGGAAGACGCCGCCCGCTACGCCGAGCCGGTGTCGCAGGCGATGAGCACGCGGCTGCAGACGCTGGCGCCCGATGCCGACATCGCGTCGCTGCGCCACGTGCTCGACAGCGGGCTGGTGGCGATCATCGCCGACGCTGGTGGCTTCCACGGGCTGATCACCCGCTTCGACCTGCTCAACCATCTGCGAAAGGCGCGACCCCGATGAAACGCGATTCCGACAAGGCGCTGACCACCACCAAGCAAGGCTTCGCGACGCGTGTGATCCATGCCGGCCAGGCCCCCGATCCGTCGACCGGCGCGATCATGCCGCCGATCTACGCCACGTCGACCTACGTGCAGGCGAGCCCCGGCGTGCACAAAGGGCTCGACTACGGCCGCTCGCACAACCCGACGCGCTGGGCGTTCGAGCGCTGCGTGGCCGACCTCGAGAGCGGCGCTGCCGCCTGCGCGTTCGCGTCCGGCCTGGCGGCGATCTCGACCGTGCTCGAGCTGGTCGACGCCGGCGCGCACGTGGTGGCCAGCGACGACCTGTACGGTGGCACGTTCCGGCTTTTCGAGCGCGTGCGCACGCGCAGCGCCGGCACCCGCTTCACGTTCGTCGACCTCACCGACCTCGACACGGTGCGCGCGGCGATCCGGCCCGAGACGAAAATGCTGTGGGTCGAGACGCCGAGCAACCCGCTGCTCAAGCTGGCCGATCTCGCCGCGCTGGCGCAGATCGCCCGCGAGCACGATCTGATCGCCGTGGCCGACAACACCTTCGCCAGTCCGTTCGTGCAGCGCCCGCTCGAGCTGGGCTTCGACATCGTCGTGCACTCGACGACCAAGTACCTCAACGGTCACTCCGACGTGATCGGCGGCGTCGCGATCGTCGCCGGCGACGATCGCCAGGCGCAGTGGCGCGAACGGCTCGCGTTCCTGCAGAACGCGGTCGGCGCGATCGCCGGGCCCTTTGACAGCGTTCTCGCACTGCGCGGCGTCAAGACGCTGGCGCTGCGCATGGAGCGCCACAACCGCAACGCGCTGGCGCTGGCGCAGTGGCTCGAAGCGCAGCCGAAGGTCGCGCGTGTGCGCTATCCCGGCCTGCCGTCGCATCCGCAGCACGCGCTGGCGAAGAAGCAGATGAACGGCTTCGGCGGCATGGTGTCGCTGGATCTCAAGACCGACCTCGCCGGCACCAAGCGCTTCCTCGAAGCGGTGCACGTCTTCGCGCTCGCCGAGAGCCTGGGCGGCGTCGAGAGCCTGATCGAGCACCCGGCGATCATGACCCACGCGACGATTCCCGCGGCCACGCGTGCCACGCTGGGCATCGGCGACTCGCTGGTGCGGCTGTCGGTGGGCATCGAGGACGAGGCCGATCTGCGCGCTGACCTGACGCGGGCATTGGCCGCGATCTGAGCGCGTTCGGCGGTGCGCCGCTACGATCGGGCGGATGTCAGAGGCTGCGGCCACGACGATCCATGTGGCCTGCCTGTGCGCCGCTTGGTGCCGGCTGTGCGACGGCTACCGCGCGGTGCTCGAGTCGCTGGCCGACGAGTTCGATCGCGCCGGCGTCGCCGTGCAGTGGCATTGGGTCGACATCGAGGACGAGGCCGACCTGGTCGGCGACCTCGACGTCGAGACATTTCCCACCATCGTCGTCGCCGACGACTCGCGGGTGCGCTTCGCCGGCCCGGTCGAGCCCCAGCGCGAGACGCTGCAGCGGCTGCTGCGGGCCACCGTGCTGGCGACGTCGTCGTCGCCTGTAGCGCCCGAGGTCGACGCCTTCGCCCGCGGGCTGCGTCGGCGGCAGCCCGATCGGCGCTCGCTGCCGGCGCAGCGATCCTCGAAATCCGCATAAGCAAGCGCGCATCG
>DASTZF010000055.1:0-9991 GCA_035764445.1 Burkholderiaceae bacterium | reverse complement strand
ACACGTTGGCCAGCCCCAGGCCGCGCGTGTCGTGGAAATGGCCGCAGACCAGGCGGTCGCCGGCCACCCGCAGCACCTGCTCGAACAGGCGCGAGACCATCGCGGGATCGGCATAGCCCACCGTGTCGGCGAGGCTCACCGCCTCGACGCCGGCATCGAGCACGGCCTGCACCAGGCGCACGACCTCCGCCGGCTCGACGCGGCCCTGGATCGTGCAGCCGAACGCCGTGCTGAGGCCGACCTCGATCGCGCAGTGCGAGCCGCGCGCATCGCGCAGGTCGCGCATGCGCGCGACCTCGTCGACCGCCTCGTCGGGCGTCCGGCGCAGATTGGCGAGGCTGTGCGCGTGGCTGGCCGACAGCGGCAGCAACATCGCGTGGGCACCGGAGTCGATCGCGCGTTCGGCGCCTTTCAGGTTGGGCACCAGCACCGAGACGGTCAGCCCGGGCAGCTTGAGCGCCTGCGCGACGATCTCGGCCGTGTCGGCCAGCTGCGGCATCAGTTTGGGCGGCACGAACGAGCCGACCTCGAGGTCGCGCAGCCCGGCACGGTAGGCCCCCTGCAGCCATTGCAGCTTGTCGGCGGTGGACATCGTGCGCGGCAGGATCTGCAGGCCGTCGCGCAGCCCGACTTCGCGCACCGTGACGGGCAGCGTCGTATCGAATGATTGGAACGTCATGAACGCGTCAGTGTAGGCATTCCAATCGGCGGCGCCAGCGGTATCTCGGAAGCCTTGGCGTTCCATTCTGGCATGCCACAATCGCCACCCAGCCGCCACCGCTGGCGAACCATGCGACGCACGCTCGATCCGGTCACGCTGCGCCTGTTCGTCACCGTCTGCGAGGAGCGCAACATCGCCCGCGCCGCGGCGCGCGAGGCGATCGTCGCGTCGGCGGTGAGCAAACGCATCGCGGCGCTCGAGCTGACGGTGGGCACCGCGCTGCTGGTGCGCGGGCGGCGCGGCATCGTGCCCACCGCAGCCGGCGAGGCGTTGTTGCGGCGCTCGCACGAGTTGCTCGGCAGCATGGAGCGGCTGCACGCCGAGCTCAGCGAGTTCGCCGGCGGCGCGCACGGCAGCGTACGCGTGGTGGCGAGCCTGTCGGTGCTGGCCGAGCAGTTGCCCGACGACATCGCGTCGTTCCTGGCCCGCTACCAGGCGGTGCGCGTCAGCCTCGACGAGCGCGTGAGCCCCGAGGTCGTACGCAGCGTGCGCGAAGGTGCCGCCGACCTCGGCGTGCTGTGGGATGCGATCGACCTCGGCGGCCTGCACAGCGTGCCCTACCGATTCGATCATCTGTGCGTGGTGATGCACCCGTCGCATCGCCTCGCGCGCCGCAAGCGGTTGCGCTTTGTCGACACGTTCGGAGAGACAACCATCGGTGTGGCGCCCGGGGGCACGATGGATGCCATGCTCAGACGTCAGGCTGCGCTGCTGGGCCACACGCTGGCCTACCGCATCCAGGTATCGAGCCTCGACGCAGCCTGTCGCATCGTCGGTGCCGGGCTCGGCGTCGCGGTGTTGCCGGGCGAGGCCACGGCGCCGCACGTGAGCGCGTCGGGCCTGGCGATGTTGCCGCTGGCCGAGCCGTGGGCGGTGCGGCGCTTCGTCATTTGCTCGCGTGGTGACAGCGCACTGTCGGCAACCGCGCGGCTGTTGATCGATCACCTGCGGGCACTGGCCAAGCACGGGGCACCGCCTCCCCGGTCGCCTGGATGAGCGGCGTGACCCCTGAGCCAGCAGGGACGCCGCGCGCCGCGAAGCCGCGCCGCGCCGGCGGCCCGAAGATGCCCGGGCCATGACCGCATCGGGGGCGGCTTCGCGGCCATCGCCCTGGCATCCCAGCATGCTGGCCGACCGCTTGCGCCGCAATCGGTTGACGCTGGTGGCATGCGAGCCCACTGCGGCCCGCGACGCCATGCTGCGCCGCGGCCTGATGCCGCTGCTGCTCGGGGCGCGCGCCGAGGGCGGCATGACCGACTGCGCGCTGCGCTTCGACACCTGGGGCGTGCTGCCGCTGCAGGCGCTGCGCGAACAGATCGACCGCGTCGTGCCCGCGCCGTCGCCAGCCGCGTCGGATGCCACTTTGGCCGACCAGTTGATCAGCGCCGGCGCTCACCATCGCGTGCGGCTGCTGCTGGTGCTCGACGCGTTCGAACTGCACTTGAGCGAGCCCGCCGCGCGCGCCGACATCGCGCGCTTCGATGCCGAGCTGGCGGCGTGCATCGCGAACCCTGCAGTGCCCGTGCACGTGCTGCTGGTGGTCGACGACGCAACGCGACTGGCGCTGCACCGCTACCTCCGGTGGATCCCGAACTTCGGCAGCGACTGGCTGCGCGTGCCCGCGTCGCTGCACGACGAGCTGCTGTGGCAAGACACCGATATCGAGCCGGTGGCCGACGACGCAGGCGTCGTCGAGACGCCGCACGAAGGCGAATGGACGCTGGACCTGTCGCTGGAGGATCCGGTTCCCACGGACATGGCGCCGCAGGCGGCCGCGCAGCCCGCCGCAGCGACTGCCGATGAGGTGCCAGCACCGCCCGCCGTCGAAACGGCGAGCGCCGCGCCGGCGCCCGTGCCGCCGTCGACACCCGAGCCTCCCGCGGCAGCTTCGCCATCGGCACCACCGCCGCCGGCGCAGCCACCTGCGCCCCCGCGGCCCCCGGCGTCACCGCGCGAGCCGTCCCGCGCGGTTCCACCATTCAATGCAGTCCCGGACCGCGACCCGCCTGCGGCCGCCAGCTTGCCGCCGTGGCGCGCCGAGCGCGACGCGACGACGGCACCGCGCCGCCGGTGGTGGCAGAGTCCGCTCGGCCTGGGCGCCGACCTCGTCGCACTGCTGGCCGCGATGTGGCTGCTGCTGAGCTGGTTCATCGGCGACGAACGCCCGGAGCTGCGCGCCAGCCACCCGCCCGGCGAGGCGACGGCGCGCGCCCCGCAGGCGAGCGCGCCGAGCACGCCGCCGCCGGAAACGAGCGTGCGGCCACCGCCGCCGGAAACGAGCGTGCGGCCACCGCCGCCCGTCGCGCGCGCAGCACCGTCACCACCGACCGCGCCAGCCCCGCAGCAACCGTTGACGATCACGATGCCGATCGATGCAGGCGCAGCGGCCGCAGCGATCGACGAGCTGACGCGGCAGGTAGCCGCGCCGGCCGGCATCGCGCTGAACGTCGTCGCCGCCGACGCTGCGGCGACGCTGGCCGTCTGGCGCCACGACGCACTGGCCGCTGCGCGCGCGTCGAATGCGCAGCCGCTGCGGGTGCTGGCACCGCTGTTCCGCGAGCAGATCCAGGTGATCGTGCGCAACGATGCATCGTGGGACTATCTGCGTCAGATCCAAGGCCTGCGCTTGAACATCGGCCGCAAGGATGGCGCCCGCTCGCGCACCGCGCGCACGCTGTACCAACAGATGTTCGGCACCCCGATGCCTGCCGACAGCATCAACGAGCTCGACGAAGGCGAGGCACTGCAACGCATGCTGCGCCGCGGCGGGCCGATCGACGCGATGATCGTCGTGTCGGAGGTGCCGCTGCTGGCGCGGCTGCCGGAAACGGCGCGCGATCAGCTGCGCGAGCTGCCGTTCGACGCCAACGATCAACGCACGGCCGGCGCGCTGCAGACCTATTCGTTGCAGCGGCATTCGCCGCGCGATCGGGCGCGATTGACCGTGACGAGCTTTCTGGTGACCGGCGCCGCGCCGCATCCGAACGAGAGCACGCTGCAGCAGCTGGCGCTCGCGCTGTGCCGCGCGCAGCCCGCACTGCAGGCCAAGGGATCGCTGCTGCTACGCGGCTTCGCGCCAGGCGAGCAGCCGCCGGCGCCCTGGCCGTACGTGCTGCCGCGCAGCGCGGGCAGCGGTTGCCCCGTGCCACGCCCCGGCAACGAGCCGCGGCGCGACAGCACCGGCGCCCCGCCCGAGCGGCAGCGCTCCTCGTGAAGCGACGGCGAACCGCGCCGCCCGCTCAGCGATAGATGTCCGCCTCGCGCCAACCCAGCGCCGCCATCTCAGCGGCGCGCAGATGCCCTTCGCTCGGCATCATGAATTCGTCGAGCTGCGGCGGCTCGATCGACGTGCTCGACAGCATCGCATGCGCCTGACCGCGGTGGTGGGTCTGGTGGTTGAACAGGTGCGCCAGCACGTGGCCGACGCGGTCGCGCTGGATGTGGTGTTCGCGCTCCATCTCGATCACCGCATCGATCGCGCTGTCGTCGAGGTGGTGGCAAAAGGCGATCAGCCGCTCGTCGCTTTCGGCCTGCGCGCGCGCCAGCGACGCCAGATCGTCGTAGGGGGCGAAGCCGAGCAGCTTCGCGCGCACGCCACGCTCGCGCTGCAGCGAGCCGATGTAGTACAGGTCCACCTCGAGGATGTGGTTGAGCGTTTGGGCCAGGCTGGGGAAGAAGCCGACCCGCGGCGCGTGGAACTCCGCCTTCGACAGCGGCGCCATCGCGGCATGCAGCCGGTGGTTCGACAGCCGGTTGGCGTGCGCCTGGATGCGCAGGTACGACGTCAGCTCCATGGGGACTCGCCTGCTCACGCCGCCTTCGGTGGCTTGGCCGGCTTGTCGGCCACCGGGCCGCCGGCGCCCTTCCACGCCGTGAAGCCGCCTTCGATGTGGGCAACGTTCTCCAGTCCCATCTCCTGCAACGTCTTGGTGGCCAGCGCCGAGCGCCAGCCGGCGGCGCAGAACAGCACGTAGCGCGTGTGCGGCCGCGCGAACAACGGCTTGTGGTACGGCGACTCGGGGTCGACCCAGAACTCCAGCATGCCACGCGGCGCGTGGAACGCGCCGGGGATCACACCTTCGCGCTCGAGCTCGCGCACGTCGCGGATGTCGATGAACTGCACGTCGTCGCGGCCGTGCAGTTCTCGCGCCTGCTCGATGCTGAAGGTGGTGATGTCGGCCATCGCCTCGTCGACCATCGATTTGGCGGTTCTCCTCATGGTGCGACCTCTCGCTGGGCTGTGGCTCGTCGATTGTCGCTCCGCCCGGGTTGCCCGTGGGCAGCTGCGGGTTCACACGAGCGCATCCCGCTTCAGGGTGAGGCCGAAACGGCCGTGGTCCTGCGTCTGAGCACCCTGCGCTGCCGTTAGTGCGGTCGTGCGACAGGCAAGCGGTTTCGCAGGTCGTCACGAAACCAACCTTCCAACTTCCCTCACCTCACCTTCTGGAGATTCATCATGAAGTCGTTCAAGAGCCTCGTGCTCGTCAAGAGCATCGCCGCCGCGGTGGTTGCCGGCGCCGGCATCACCGCTCCCGCCATCAGCCACGCTTCGCCTGACGATGGCATGACCTGCCGCGCCGGCTACAACGGACAGGCTGTCAACGGCGTGTTCAAGTGCAGCCGTGCCGTCACGCGCGTCGTCGCGCTGGACTGCCCCACCACGACGTTCACGCTCAAGCAGCGTCGCGCACGGATCGGCCAGTCCGATGGCCGCGATGTCTGCACCCGCCCCACCGGCCTGACGATCCCGTTCGACAGCGCACTGACCGGCCTGGTCGAAAACCAGGACTTCGTGTTCGCGAAGTTCTCGGAGGACCGGATGTCCGCCATCCGCAAGGCCGTCGAAATCGCCGAGGAGCGCAACCTGAGCCTGGCCGACGACCAAGTCGACGCGACGACAACGCACGGCCTCACGACCGGCCCGTTGGTGATCGATGCGTCCACCGGCGCGGAAGACGGCGTGCAAGCGACCATCACGCTGTTCACGTTCCCGATCGCGGCAGCGACCAGCTTCACGCTGCTTCCGATCAACCCCCCGCGTCTGCCCTGACGGCAACACACGCCGGTGGCTCCGGCCACCGGCGTGGTGTCTGTCGCCGTCCGTTCAACTCACCGCCGAGGAGCAACGCCCGTGTTCATCTCGAAGTTCATCGCCACCGCCCTCGCGATCGCCATGGCGGACTGCGCCGCGCCGCAGGTGTTCGCGACGGCCACGCCGGTGCCGACGGTGCAGACCCAACCGGCACCGTCGGGTCCCAAGGCGCTGCCGCAGCGCAACGTCACCCGCTTCGCCGACGGCCTGCGCTGCATGGACGACATGATGTACCGCTTCGGTGTGCGCGACGTCAGCGTGATGATCGAGGAGATGCAGGATCAGTCGCGCCGCCTGGGCGCCGGCACGCGCGACATGATGGTGTCGGCCGTCGCCGACATGACGCGACGCAGCCGCGGCGTGCGCCTGGTCACCTTCGGCAGCGACAACCAGAACGTGGTGCAGCTGCTGTCGATCGCGCAGCGGCTCAACGACTTCAAGGTCGTGCCGCAGTACGACATCCGCGGCTCGATCACGCAATTCGACGAAGACGTGACACGCAAGCAGGCCGCGCTCGGCGTGTCGCTGCTGCCGGCGCTGTTCGGCGCGCGTGCGAGCAGCACGAAGGATGTCTCGGTGCTCGGCTTCGATGCCAGCGTGGTCACCACCGGCGACCTGACGCTGGTGCCGGGCGCGAGCTCGAAGAACACGGTGGTCGTGACCCGCGACGACAAGGGCGTCGGCGACGGGCAGGCGCAGATCCACAACGGCAACCTGACGTTCAGCTTCGGAGTCGCGCACAACGAGGGGCTCGCCCAGGCGGTGCGCAACATGGTCGAGCTGTCGACCATCGAGCTCACCGGCAAGCTGCTGCGGCTGCCGTACTGGGGCTGCCTGAACATCGATGTTGCCGACGCCGAAGTGCAGCGCGAGATGGAAGACTGGTTCCTGTCGATGCAGGGCACTCCCGAGCTGACACGCTTTCTGCAGGAGCAACTGCGCAATCGCAAGTTCTACGACGGCCCCGCCGACGGCGTGCTCAATGCGGCGACCACCGATGCGCTGGGCGCCTACCGGCGCGCGCTCGGGATGCGCGATGCCGCCGAGGCCGACTTCGAGTTGTTCAAGGCCTTTCTCTTGCGGTCGATCCCCCAGGCACCTGACAGGCCGTTCGTGGCCGACAAAGCGGCCGCAGGCCAGCCGGGCGCAACCGGCACGCCGGCCGCTGGCAAGGAGATCAAGCTGTCGGTGCGGGTGGCCAAGACGCGCTATCGCAAGGGCGAGCCGATCGAGCTGAGCGTCACCACGGCGCAGCCGGGCTACGTCTACTGCTATGTGCAAAGCCCGACCACCGGCAAGATCCAGCGCATCTTTCCGAACCGCTTCATGCGCGACCCGCGCATCGAGGCCAACACACCGCTGCTGTTGCCCGGCGCGCAGGGATTCAAGATGCTGGCTGGCGGCGAAGACGTGCGGCAGCAGGTGGTTGGCTGCCTGGCGACCGAACGCGAGGTCTACAACGACCTGCCGCCGGCGTTGCGCTGGGGTGACTTCGAGGACATCCGGCTCGGCACGTTCGACGACATCCGCGACGCCTTCGCGCTGGTGGCCAAGGGTGGTCCGGTGTCGCTCGAAGGCGCACTGATCGACGTCTCGGACAAGTGAGCCGCCACGCGGCGCGTCCCCCGCGCCGCGCCGGCCCGATGCAAGCGGCGGGTGCGCGACTCAACGAGCTGGCGCTGGCAGTTGCCCGAACAGCGGCTCGAGCGCCAGCCCGATCGCCACCAGGCGCCGGTCGCTGCCAGCTGGGCCATCGAGCTCGAGGCCGATAGGCAGCTTGCTCGTCGCGCCCAGCGCGATCGGGATCTGCAGGCCCGGCACACCAGCATTGCTACCGGGGTCGGTGTTCTGGATGGCGCCGAGAAACACCGGCACGCTGCTCGATTCCGGATTGGCGGGCATCGCCACCTTCGGCACGGTGGGGAACACCAACGCGTCGAGCTTGTACTGCTTGAAGGTATCGGCGTAGAGCTTCTGCAGCGCGGGGCGCGCGGTCTTGATCGCCGCGTCGTACGCCGGCTTGGCGTCGACCACGGTGTTGTTGGGCCCGGGCAGCTTGCGCGGGATCACCAGCCCCTGGTAGGTGCCCTTGACGTCGGCGCTGGCGATCGTCTCGGCCAGCTTGGGCAGCGTGATCTTGGTGCCGGTGCCATTGAGGTACTTGACGACATCGTCGTACGCCTCATACAGCGCGACCGGAAAGCTGACCGCGCCGTTGAGCTCCATCAGTTTGGGCATCTGCACGTCGACCACCGTCACGCCGGCAGCCTTGGCCTTGGCGATCGCGGCGTCGAACGCGGCCTGCGTGTCGGCGTCCAGGTTGGCCTGGAAGTCCTTGACCAAGCCGACGCGAACGGACTTCAGGTCCGCCGCCTTCTCCGGCTTGGCGCCACTGATCACGCGGTCGAGCAGTTCGACGTCGGCCATCGCCAGCGCCATCGGGCCAGCGGTGTCGCGCGTGTGCGAGATCGGCAGGATGCCCTTCTGCGAATAACGACCCACCGTCGGACGCAGCGCCGCGCAGCCGTTGAACGCGCACGGGATGCGCACCGAGCCACCGGTGTCGGTGCCCAGCCCCGCCATCACGACGCGCGCGCCGAGCGCCGCACCGGTGCCCGACGACGATCCACCGGCGCTGCGCGAGGGGTCGTAGGCGTTGCGGATCCCGACGTTGGAACCGGTGTTGTACGCCGGGTTGTAGCCCGAGATGCCGAACGCGAGCTCGTGCATGTTGGTCTTGCCGAGCACGATCGCACCGGCGTCGCGCAGCTTCTTGACCACCGGCGCGTCGGCCTTCGGGACGTAGCCCTTGAGCGCCGGCGTGCCGCCGGTGGAGGGCAGCCGCGCGACTTCGATGTTGTCCTTGACGACGATCGGCACGCCGGCCAGCGGCCGGCAGCGCGGATGCCCCTTGCTGGCATCGATGCGCTTGGCCGCGGCCAGTGCACCCGCTTCGTCGAGCGTGACAAAGGCGTTCAGGTCCGCACGTTCCTTGGCACGCGCCAGCGCGGCACTCACCAATTGCTCGCTGCTCAGCTTGCCCGCGCAGACGTCTTCGGCGGCATTGGCCGCGCTGCTCGGCGCACCCTGTGCAGCAACGACCGCGGCCGCGCCCGCGAGCGCCCCTGATGAGCCCATGCGCACGACCCAGTGCCAGCGACGACTCATGATGACCCTCCAATCGTTGCAGTGGGCCGTGATGCGGGCCGCACCATACGCCAGGCGCCGCCGCCCGGTTGCTTCACATCGTGCCCTGCGCGAGCCAGCGTTCGATCTGCGGCTTGCGGTCGTTGCCCCAGAACGGCTCGCCGTCAACGGAGATGAACGGCGCGCCGAACACGCCGGCGGCGAGCGCCGCCTCGTTCGCGCGCTTGAGCCGATCCTTCCACGCCGGATCGTTCCACACCCGCTCGGCGGCCTGCGCGTCGAGGCCCGACTGCGCCGCCAGCTGCTTCAAGGCGCCGGGGTCATTGAGCGGAACGCCGCGGGTGAAGAACGCGCGCAGCCCGGCACGCGCCCAGGCCGCAGCGGCTTCCATGCCTTGCGTGTCGGCCAGCCACCAGAAGATGCGCGCAGCGTTCTGCGTCGGGATCGGGAACGGATCGGGCTGCTCGTACGGCACCCCCTCGAAGCGCGCCGAGCGCGCGAAGTCGTGGTAGCTGTACTCGCGCTTGATCGGATAGTGGACCGGGCTGCGCAGCTCGGCAGCCGCGAACGTCACGCCGAGCAGGATCGCGTGCCACTGCACGGTGCGGCCGTGGCGCGCGGCCAGCGCGTCGATCCACTCCGACGCGATGTACGAGTACGGGGACGAGAAGTCGAAGTAGAACTGGATCGGCGCCTTCATGAGCACACGCTACGCTGCGCCGCAGGGGCCGTCCATCGGGGTCACTGCGCAAAGTCGCTCGCGCACAATCGGCGCATGGTGCTGGAATGGCTGTGCATCGTGCTGGCTGCCGTGGCCGCACTGATGGCACGACCCTGGCGCGCGTTGCCGGCCAGCGGGCCGCCCTGGGTGTGGCTGGCGGTGTGCTCGGTGGTACCGGCGCTGTGGAGCGCCGACCGCCATGCCGCGGCGCTGCTGCAGCCCTGGTCAGGGGCCAGTCTCCTCGTGCTGCTCGCCGGCTGGCCGCTGGCCACGCTGGCGATGATGCTGGTGGCGGTGGTGCTGGTGGCGC
>DASTZF010000054.1:0-11903 GCA_035764445.1 Burkholderiaceae bacterium | reverse complement strand
CCGAGACGCGCGCGATCTTCACCGCCGAGAAGAAGAGCCTGGTGATCGACTGGCTCGCCAAGTGGCGCATCGCCGAGCCGCGCCAGTTCATCCGCAACAACGGTACCGACTTCCGCAACCTCGAGAGCCGGCTGAGCCAGGTGGTGCAGGCGGCGTTCAACGAGGAGGTCACCAAGCGCACCGTGCGCGGCGTGCTGTCCGACGAGCGCGACAAGGTGATGCAGGACGTGCGCAGCCGGCTGCTCGACGAGGCCAAGGCGTTCGGTATCGAGCTGGTCGACATCCGCATCAAGCGGGTCGACTTCGTGGCCGACATCACCGACGCGGTGTACCGGCGCATGCAATCCGAGCGCCAGCAGGTCGCCAACGAGTTGCGGTCGCAGGGCGCCGCCGAGGGCGAGCGCATCCGCGCCGACGCCGACCGGCAGCGCGAAGTGATCATCGCCGAGGCGTACCGAGACGCGCAGAAGCTCAAGGGCGAGGGCGATGCGAAGGCCTCCGCTCTGTATGCGGACGCTTTCGGCCGCGACCCGCAGTTCGCGCAGTTCTATCGCAGCCTCGAGGCCTATCGCGCGAGCTTTCGCAACCGCAGCGACGTGATGGTGGTCGATCCGTCGAGCGAGTTCTTCAAGGCGATGCGCGGCGCGCCACTGACCACACCGGCGCCGGCGGCGCCGCGCCGCTGAAGCTGCGCCATGGGCGAACTCTTGATCGGCGCCGTGGCGCTGATGCTGGTGTTCGAGGGCCTGTTGCCGTTTCTCAGCCCGACGACCTGGCGCGAGGTGTTCACCAAGGCGCTGCGCCTGAGCGACGGCCAAATCCGCTTTCTCGGCCTGTCGAGCATGCTGATCGGGCTGCTGTTGCTGCTGCTGTTCTGGCGCTGATCGCGAGCCCGGCCGCTGCGGAGCGCGCGCAGGGCCACCCGTACAATGCCGTTTTTAACCGGCGCGCCGTTCATGTCCTCTGCTTGGCTGTTGCCCGAGCACATTGCCGATGTGCTGCCCGCGCAGGCGCGGCGCATCGAGGAGTTGCGGCGCACGCTGCTCGACCTGGCGCGCAGCTACGGTTTCGAGCTGGTGATGCCGCCGCTGCTGGAGTACCTCGAGTCGCTGCTGTCGGGCACCGGAGGCGAGCTGAACCTGCAGACCTTCAAGCTGATCGACCAGCTGAGCGGCCGCACGCTGGGGCTGCGCGCGGACACCACGCCGCAGGTCGCGCGCATCGACGCCCACCTGCTGAACCGCGACGGTGTCTCGCGCCTGTGCTACTGCGGACCGGTCCTGCACACGCGGCCCGGCGCGCCGCACGCCACGCGCGAGCCGTTGCAGCTCGGCGCCGAGATCTACGGTCACGCGGGCCTCGAGGCCGACCTCGAGGTGCAGGAGCTCGCGCTCGACGGGCTGCATGCGGCTGGCCTGCAAGGGCTGACGCTCGACCTCGCCGACGCACGCATCGTGCGCGGCGTGCTGGCCGGCGTGGCGGCCGATGGCGAACGGTTGCAGGACGTGGTGGCTGCGTTGGCGGCCAAGGACAGCGCGTCGCTGGGCAGCCTGACGCAGGCATTTCCGGCCACCGCGCGCCAGGCACTGACCGACCTGCTGAGCCTGTACGGCGATGAGTCGGTGCTCGAGCGCGCGCGCCAGGTGTTGCCCCGCAACGAGCTGGTGCGGCGCGCGCTGGACGACCTCGGTTGGCTGGCGCAGCACGTGCGACACACGCATCCGCAGGTACGCATCGGCTTCGACCTGGCCGACCTGAGTGGCTATGCGTACTACAGCGGTGCGCGCTTCGCCGTCTACGCGTCCGACATCGGCGAGGCGGTGGTGCGCGGTGGCCGCTACGACGAGGTCGGCGCGGTGTTTGGCCGCAACCGGCCAGCAGTGGGCTTCAGCCTCGACCTGAAGGCGCTGTCGTCGCACGGCGGCGCACGAGCGCCGCGCCGCGCGGTCCGCGCGCCGTGGGGGCAGGACGCCGCGCTGCGCACGGCCGTGCGCCGTCTGCGCGAGCAGGGCGAGACGGTGCTGTGCATCCTGCCCGGCCACGAACACGAGGCGCAGGAATTCGACTGCGACCGGGAGCTGGCCGCCGTCAGCGGCCAATGGGTGCTGCGCTCACTGTGAGCACGGCCCTCGACGACCCAGTATCAGTTTGCAGATGACTCAAGACGCTTCGATCGCGCGCGGCCGCAACGTGGTGGTGGTCGGCACCCAGTGGGGTGACGAGGGCAAGGGCAAGGTCGTCGACTGGCTGACCGACCATGCGCAGGCGGTGGTCCGCTTCCAGGGCGGCCACAACGCCGGCCACACACTGGTGATCAAGGGCGTCAAGACCGCGCTGCAGCTGATTCCGTCGGGCGTGATGCGCGAGGGGGTCGCGTGCCTGATCGGCAACGGCGTGGTGGTCGACCCGGCGCACCTGCTGAGCGAGATCGCGCGTCTTGAAGGGATCGGCCTCGACGTGCGCTCGCGGCTGCTGGTCAGCGAGTCGTGCCCGCTGATCCTGCCGTTCCACGTGGCGGTCGACGCCGCGCGCGAGGCGCAGCGCGAGGTCAGCGGCAGCGGCAAGATCGGCACCACCGGCAAGGGCATCGGCCCTGCGTACGAAGACAAGGTGGCGCGCCGCGCGCTGCGCATGCAGGACCTGAAGCACCCGCAGCGCTTCGAGCGCAAGCTGCGCGAGCTGGTGGCGCTGCACAACGAGTCGCTGACCGGGATGCTGCACGCCAAGCCCCTGGAATGGGCGCCGATGCTCGAGGCCGGCTTGCAGGCGGCCGAGCAGCTGGTGCCCTTGATGGGCGACGTCGGCAGCCGCATCGCGCAGGTCCATCGCGCAGGCCACAACGTGTTGTTCGAGGGCGCGCAGGGCACCTTGCTCGACGTCGACCACGGAACCTATCCTTTCGTGACCTCGAGCAACTGCGTGGCCGGCAACGCGGCGGCGGGTTCCGGTGTCGGGCCGCAGATGCTGCACCACGTGCTCGGTATCACCAAGGCCTACACCACGCGCGTCGGCGGCGGCCCGTTCCCGACCGAGTTGCCGATCGATCAGCCGGGCAGCGTCGGCCATCACCTGTCCACCGTTGGCCAGGAGCGCGGCGTCGTCACCGGTCGCGCGCGCCGCTGCGGCTGGCTCGACACCGCGGCGCTGCGCCGCGCGATGCTGATCAACGGCGTGTCGGGGCTGTGCGTCACCAAGCTCGACGTGCTCGACGGCCTGCCCGAGGTCAGCATCTGCGTCGGCTACTCGTACGGCGCGCGGCGGCTCGACATCCTGCCGCTGGACGCCGACGAGATCGCGGCGTGCCAGCCGATCTACGAGACGCTGCCCGGGTGGAGCGAGACGACCGCCGGGCTCACCCGCTGGGAACAGCTGCCGCCGAATGCGCGTGCCTATCTGGAGCGCATGCGTGCGCTGATCGAGGCGCCGATCGACATGGTGTCGACCGGCCCCGACCGCGAGCACACGATTGTGCTGCGGCATCCGTTCCGGAGCTGATCACCGAGGAGACCTCCGAGCCATGCTGACCGACGACGGCAAACACCTGTACGTGTCGTGGGACGAGTTCCACTTGCTGATCGAGCGCCTGGCGTTGAAGGTGGCGGCGTCGAAGTGGCAGTTCGATCAGATCCTGTGTCTGGCACGCGGCGGCATGCGGCCCGGCGACGTGCTGTCGCGCGTGTTCGACCTGCCGCTGGCGATCATGTCGACGAGCTCGTACCGCGCCGAGGCCGGGACGATCCAGGGGCGGCTCGACATGGCCAAATACATCACGATGCCCAAGGGCGAGCTGGCCGGGCGCGTGCTGCTGGTCGACGATCTCGCCGACTCCGGCATCACGCTGCGCGCGGTGGTCGACCGCCTGCGCGGCATACCGTCGATCAGCGAGCTGCGCTCGGCGGTGATCTGGGTCAAGGGCGTGTCGAGCTACACGCCCGACTACTATGTCGAACTGCTGCCCACCAGCCCGTGGATTCATCAGCCGTTCGAGGAATACGACGGCCTGCGGCCGGAAGGCTTGGCGAGGAAGTTTGCTGTCTGAAGGCCGCCGTGCGGGGAAAAAAGAAAAGGGTTCGCGATCAGCGAACCCGCTTATCCATCCGTACATTGGTGCCCAGGAAGGGACTCGAACCCCCACGCCGTTAAGCGCTAGTACCTGAAACTAGTGCGTCTACCAATTCCGCCACCTGGGCCCAGTTTCAGAAAGCGAAGGATTCTAGCATCAAGACCCTGAACGACACCGCTGCCACGCCGCTGGCCGGTGCACTGATGAGCGAGGTTTGCGGCGCCGTCATCGGCCACCGCGACGGGCACGGTTTTGTGCAGCGCGACGACGGCGAGGCCGACATCTACCTATCGCAGCAAGAGATGCATTCGGTGCTGCACCGCGACCGCGTGCGCGTGCGCATCGTGCGCTACGACCGCAAGGGCCGGCCCGAAGGTCGCGTACTCGAGATCATCGAGCGGCGCAAGACATCGATCATCGGCCGCCTGCTGCACGAGAACGGCATGTGGCTGGTGGCGCCCGAAGACCGGCGCTACGGCCAGGACATCCTGATCCCGAAAAACGCCACCGCAGCGGCCACCGTCGGCCAAGTGGTGGCCGTCGAGTTGACCGAGCCGCCGTCGATGTTTTCGCAGCCGGTGGGTCGTGTGGTCGAGGTGCTCGGCGAAATCGATGACCCTGGGATGGAGATCGAGATCGCGGTGCGCAAGTACGAGGTACCGCACCGCTTCGCGGCCGAGTCGCTGGCGCAGGCGGCGGCACTGCCCGACCATGTGCGGCCGATCGATCGCCGTCACCGCATCGACCTCACCGACGTGCCTCTGGTGACGATCGACGGCGAGGACGCACGCGATTTCGACGACGCCGTGTACTGCGAGCCGATCACGCTGGGTCGCGGCAAGAACGCCGCTGCGGGCTGGCGCCTGGTGGTAGCGATCGCCGACGTCAGCCACTACGTCAAGCCCGGCGAGCCGATCGACGACGACGCCTACGAGCGCGCGACCTCGGTCTACTTTCCGCGCCGCGTGATCCCGATGCTGCCCGAGAAGCTGTCCAACGGGCTGTGTTCGCTGAACCCGCAGCAGGATCGGCTGGCGATGACCTGCGACATGCTGGTCGACGGCGATGGTGCCGTCACCGCGTACCAGTTCTACCCTGCGGTGATCTGCTCACAGGCGCGGCTGACCTACACCGAGGTGGCGGCGATCCTCGCCAACACGCGCGGCCCCGAGGCGCAGCGGCGCAGCGATCTGGTGCCGCACTTGATCCACCTGCACGAGGTGTACCGCGCGCTGCTCAAGCACCGCGGCAACCGCGGCGCGGTCGACTTCGAAACCACCGAGACGCAGATCGTCGCCGACGAGAACGGCCGCATCGAGCGCATCGAGCCGCGCAAGCGCAACGAGGCGCACCGCCTGATCGAAGAGGCGATGCTGGCGGCCAACGTGTGCGCCGCGGAGTTCATCGCCGAGCACGCGCATCCGGCGCTGTATCGCGTGCACGAAGGTCCCACCACCGAGAAGCGCATCACGCTGCAGAATTACCTGAAGGCGATGGGCCTGGGCTTCTCACTGTCCGACGACCCGACGCCCGGGGAGCTGCAGGCGATCGCGCTGGCCACACGCGACCGGCCCGACGCGACGCAGATCCATGCGATGCTGCTGCGCTCGATGCAGCAGGCGCACTACACGGCGTCCAACAGCGGTCACTTCGGGCTCGCCTACGACGCCTACACCCACTTCACGAGCCCGATCCGGCGCTATCCGGACCTGCTGATCCACCGGGTGATCAAGGCGCTGCTCACCGGCAAGCGCTACCACCTGGCCACCGGAGCGCTCGAAGACGTGCCCAAGCCCACGAAGGCTGCCAAGGCGGATGGCAAGACCACGCCCAAGCGGTCGGCGTCGGCGCAGGAGCTCGAGCAGTGGAACGCGGCGGGCGCGCATTGCAGCGCCAACGAACGCCGCGCCGATGAAGCGTCGCGCGACGTCGAGGCGTGGCTGAAGTGCCGCTACATGCGCGAGCGCCTCGGCGAGGAGTTCAACGGCACGGTCAGCGCCGTCGTGCCGTTCGGCCTCTTCGTCACGCTCGACGACCTTTACGTCGAAGGCCTGCTGCACATCACGGAGATCGGTGGCGGCTACTACCGCTACGACGAGCTGCGCCAGGAGCTGCACGGCGAGCGCAGTGGCGTGCGCTACGCGGCGGGCACCCGCGTGCGTGTGCAGGTCAGCCGCGTTGACCTCGACAGCCGCCGCATCGACTTTCGCATGGTGCGCGAGAGCGACGGCGAGCGTCTGCTGGCACGCGGCCGCAAGACCGATGCCCGCTCCCCGCAGGCCGAATTGGCCGCCGTGCGTGCGCGCGACCGTGCGGCAAAAAAGAGCCTGGCGCGGGCCGCCAAGACGCGGCCGCGCACAAGCGGCAAGAAGGGCGTCGGCGGCAGAGGTGCGCGCGCGCGCAACCCCCGCAGCTGAAGCTTCAGGCCGCGAGCGCGCTGCGCGCAGCCGCCATCGCATCGATCAGTTGCGACGCGCGCAAGGGGCCCGCGGCCGGCGCGTGATCGACCGCCGCTCCGTGCAGCCACGCCGCGGCGCGTGCCACCGCATGGCCATCGATCGTCGCTCCCAGCGACCCCCACAGGCCGCCGAGCCAGCCGGCCAGCACGTCGCCGGTGCCGGCAGTGGCCAGCCGTGCGTCGCCGGTCGGGTTGATCGAGGTGGCCCGCCCCCCCGTGGCGACGACGCTGCCCGAGCCCTTGAGCAGCACGGTGCACTGCGTCGCGGCAGCGAGCCGGTCCGCAGCCTGCAAGCGATCGGCCTGCACATCGTGGCTCGGCGTGCGCAACAGCCGCGCTGCCTCCAGCGGGTGCGGCGTCAGCACGGTGGCCAGCTGGCGGCCAGCGCGGGCCCGCAACGCGCGTGCCAGTGCATCGTCGCCGGCGATCGTGTTCAGCGCGTCGGCGTCGAGCACCAGCCGCCGCGCGTGGTGCAGCACGACCGGCAATACGTCGCGCACCGCGTCGCCGCCGCCGCAGCCGCAGACGACAGTGGCGGCAGCGAGCACCGCGGGCACCAGCAGTTGCGCGGGCGGGCGCCACATCAGTTCGGGTTGCGCGGGCTCGTATGCGGGCGCGTCGCTCAACAGGCCGAGGTAGACGCGGCCCGCACCAGCGGCCAGCGCGGCACGCCCGGCGAGCACCGGCGCGCCGACCATGCCGCTGGCGCCGCCGATCACCAGCACGTCACCGAAGCTGCCTTTGTGATGCGCGTGCAGGCGCGGAGTTGCGCCGACCCGCGCCATGTCGCACCCGGCCAGTTCGATCGCACTGGCCCTGGGCGCGACATCGAGATCGTCGAACCAGATGCGGCCGACATGGTCGCGCCCGTGCGCCGTGAAGAGGCCGGGCTTCAGCGCCAGCAGCGCCAGCGTGTGCGCGGCACGCACCGCAACGCCTTGCACGGCGCCGGTGTCGCTGTGCAGACCCGACGGCACGTCGACGGCCAGCACCGGCACGCCGCCATCGTTGAGCTGGCTCACCGCCTGCGCAAGTGCACCCTCGAGCGCACGATTGACGCCGAGCCCGAGCAAGGCATCGATCGCCAGCTCGCCCTGCACGCGATCGGGGATGCCGTCGCGCACCGGCACACCGGCTTCGCGCGCACGCTGCCAGGCGTGGCGTGCGTCCTCGGGGCCGCGCGTTGGGTCGCTCACCAAGACCAGCCATGCGTCCTTGCCCCAGGCGCGCAGCGACGTTGCCGCGACGAAGCCGTCGCCACCGTTGTTGCCGGGGCCGCACCAGACATCGATCCTCCGCGCATGCGGCGCCAGCGCCAGCGCCAGCCGTGCCACCGCTTCGCCGGCGCGGGCCATCAGCGTGTGCGGCGGCAACTGCGCGGCCGCATCCTGCTCGATGGACCGACAGGCGGTGGCCAGGTGCAGCGGACTGGTACGTTGAGCCGGCAACACCGGATGCGGAGGCAATCGTGCGGTCATGACCGCAGTCGGTTTTTTGTGATCTCGTGGTCGAGGGCCACGGACATTGTGCTCTACTGCGTGCCCTCGAACCTTGAAGGAGCCCTTTGCATGAAGCGATTCGTCGCAGCGGCGGTCAGCGCACTCGCACTCGTCGGCGCCGCGCAGGCGCAGCAGTTCTTCCGCATCGGCACCGGCGGCACCGCAGGCACCTACTATCCAGTGGGCGGCATGATCGCCAACGCGGTGTCGCAGCCCGGCAAGATCGTCGTCACCGCGCAAGCCAGCAACGGCTCGATGGCCAACGTGAACGGCATCGCCAGCGGCAGCATCGAGTCCGGCTTCTCGCAGGCCGACGTCGCCACTTGGGCGCAAAAGGGCACCGGCGTATTCGAAGGCAAGCCCAACATTCCAGGGCTGCGGCTGATCGCCAACCTGTACCCCGAGAGCGTGCACATCGTGGTGCGCAAAGGGCTGGGCGTGAAGTCGCCGGCCGACCTCAAGGGCAAGCGCGTCGCGCTCGACGAGCCGGGCTCGGGCACGCTGATCAACGCGCGCATCATCCTGGCTGCCTATGGCGTGCAGGAGAGCGACATCAAGCCCGAGTACATCAAGCCCAACCAGGCCGGCGACAAGCTGAAGGATGGCTCGCTCGACGCATTCTTCTTCACCGGCGGAGCACCCGCCGGCGCGATTTCCGAATTGGCGTCGGCCGGCGGCGGCATCGAACTCATACCGATCGAGGGTCCGCAAGCCGATGGGCTGCGCATCGCCAGCCCGTTCTTCGCGCCCGACGTGATCCCGGCCGAAACCTACAAGGGCGTGGCCGCCGTCAAGACGCTGGCGGTCGGCGCGCAGTGGGTGACCAGCGACAAGGCCGACGTCAACACGGTCTACGAGATCACCAAGGCGCTGTTCAGCGAGTCGACGCAGAAGACTCTGGCTGCCGGGCACGCCAAGGGCAAGCTGATCACCAAGGACAATGCCGTCAAGAGCGCCGGTATCCCGTTCCATCCCGGCGCCGAAAAGTACTATCGCGAGGTCGGCCTGCTCAAGTAGCCGAACCGCGCGTCGGCCGAAGGCGAGGGCGGTGCGCCGCAAGGTGCCCGCCCTCGTGTCGTGCCGGCCACGAGACGAACGAACGAGGGATACACGATGACGGGCACCACGATCGACGACCGCGCGATCACCGAGCTCGAACAGAAGTTCGATCCCGAGATGCGCTTCAGGCCGACCTGGCCGCCGGCGTCGACGGTGCTGAAGGCGCTGCTGATCGCGCTGTCGTGCTTCCATTACTACACCGCTGGCTTCGGCTTGCTGCGCGAGGCCACGCACCGCGGCGTGCACCTGGCGTTCGTGCTCGGGCTGATCTTCATCGTGTTCGGGTTCCGCCGCTCGCACAGCGATCAGCCGGGCTCGCGAGGCGCGTGGGCGCCGGGCGGCGTGCCGCTGGTCGACTGGCTGTTCGGCGTCGCAGTGGCCGTCTCGGTGCTGTACATCCCGTACGTGTTCGACGACCTGGCGTTTCGCGTCGGCAACCCGACTGTGCTCGACGTCGCGATGGGTTCGATCCTGCTGGTGCTCCTGCTGGAGGCCACGCGCCGCAGCATGGGCTGGCCGCTGCCGATGATCGCCATCGTCTTCATGGTCTACGCGCTCGCAGGGCCGATCTTTCCGGGCTTGCTGCAGCATGCGGGCGCGTCGTGGAGCCAGCTGGTCAACCACCAGTACCTCACCAGCCAGGGCATCTACGGCATCGCGGTCGGCGTGGTCGCGACCTATGTCTTTCACTTCGTGCTGTTCGGCGTGCTGGCCACGCGCGTCGGGCTCGGTCAGCTGTTCCTCGACATCGCGTCGACGATCGCCGGTCGCTATGCGGGTGGGCCGGCCAAGGTGAGCGTGTTCGGCTCTGCGATGTTCGGCATGTTGTCGGGCTCGTCGGTGGCCAACGCGGTGACCGTCGGCTCGCTGACGATCCCCGCGATGATCCGCGTTGGCTACCGACGCGAGTTTGCCGGCGCGGTCGAGGCGGCGTCGTCGACCGGGGGGCAGATCACGCCGCCGGTGCTTGGCGCGGCGGCGTTCCTGATGATCGAGTTCCTCGCGGTGCCGTACCAGACGATCATCGCAGCGGCCGTCGTGCCCGCGTTCATGCACTTCTTCGGCGTCTTCATGCAGGTGCATTTCGAGGCCAAGCGGTTCGGTCTGCGCGGTCTCACCGAAGAGGAAATGCCCAAGCTGCGCGAGTCGCTGCGCCTGCGCTGGCCGACGCTGATTCCACTCGCCCTGCTGATCGGCATCCTGGTCAGCGGCCGCACGCCGTACCTGGCCGCGTTCAGCGGCATCAGTTCGTGCGCGATCGTGGGCCTGACCACCGGCGCGGGCCGTGCCGGCGTGCGCAACTGGGCGTTGCTCGCGGTCCTGCACGCGGTGCTGCTGGTGCTCGCGTTCGGCGGCATCGACAACGACGCGATTCGCATCGGCATCTTCGCGGCGACCGTCGTGGCCACGCCGTTCGCGCTGAAGGCGCTCGACGTGCGCGGCCGCATCGGCCTGCCCACGCTGGTCGAAGCGTTCGAGACCGGTGCCAAGTACGCGCTGGCGGTCGGAGCAGCGGCGGCGACGGTGGGCATCGTGATCGGCGTCGTCACGCTGACCGGCGTCGGCTTCAAGCTGTCGACCATCATCACCGGGGCGGCGCAGGGCGTGGCCGGCGGGATGCTGAGCTTCCTGCCGGAAGGCTGGTTCGATCTCAAGGCGCTGACGCTACTGGCCGCGCTGGTGATGACCGGCGTCGTGTGCATCCTGCTCGGCTGCGGGATCCCGACCACCGCCAACTACATCATCATGGTGACGGTGGCGGCACCGACGCTGGTGCTGCTTGGCGTGCAACCGCTGGTCGCCCACTTCTTCGTCTTCTATTACGGCGTGCTGGCCGACATCACGCCACCGGTCGCGCTGGCTGCCTACGCAGCGGCGGGCATGGCGGGCAGTGACCCGTTCAGGACCGGCAACATGGCGTTTCGCCTCGGGCTGGCGAAGGCGCTGGTGCCGTTCGTCTTCGTGTTCTCGCCGTCGCTGCTGCTGGTGGCCAAGGGCTTCACGTTCACCGACTTCGCGATCACCTTCGTCGGCTGCGTGATCGGCATCGTGATGCTGGCGGCGGCGCTGTCGAAGTACATGGTGAGCGAGTTGCAGCGCTGGGAACAGGCACTGCTCGGTGCGGCGGCGCTGTTGCTGGTGGCGCCAGGCATCCCGAGCGGGCTTGCCGGGCTGGCCATCGCGTCGCCGGTGTTCGCGCGTCAGTGGGCACGCCGGCCGCGCGCGGCCGGTGCGGGAGCATCGCCAGCGAGCTAGCCGCGGGATGCTGCCGCGTCAACGAAGGCGGTCAACGCCGAGCCCGCTGAGGTCGATCGCCGGCGGCCGCTCGGACATCATGTCGGCCAACACGCGCGCCGACCCGCAGGCCAGCGCCCAACCGCTCGATCCGTGGCCGAGGTTCAGCCACACGCCGGGCACGCCGCTGGCGCCGATCACCGGCGGGCCGTCGGGCAGCATCGGGCGCGCGCCCTTCCAGGTCTGCACCTGGGCCTGTACCGCACAGCCTGGGAACCAATCGTCGAGCACTTTGTACAGCGTCGCCAGCGCAGCGTTGTTGCTGCCGTCCAGCGTACCGCCGAGTTCGGCGCCGCCGGCCACGCGCACGCGCTTGCCCAGGCGGGTGAGTGCGACCTTGTAGCGCTCGTCGATCAACGTCGAACGCGGACCGACCTCGCCGTGTTCAGTGGTGTCGCGCAACGGCGCGGTGATTGAATAGCCGTGCACGGCGGCCAGCGGCAGCCGCAGCTTCAGCGGCGCGAGCAGCGCACGCGAGGCCATCGCGGCGCACACCACCACCGCGTCGAACTGCTCGCTGCCCTCGGAC
>DASTZF010000053.1:0-5252 GCA_035764445.1 Burkholderiaceae bacterium | reverse complement strand
GCGGCCGGCGTGGTCGACATGTTCCCGCACACGGCACACGTGGAAAGTGTTGCGGTCTTCGACCGCAACACTTCGGCGTAGGGTCACATCGCGCAGCGAGGTGGGCCGGAGCCAAAGTCACGCTTTCGGACCGCGATGCGTGTCGCCGAGGTCGGAGAGGCATCGACACTGCTGGTGTGGGGCCGCGACGACCGCTTCGTGCCGCTGGATCATGCGTTGAAGCTGCTGTACACGCTGTGCGATGCGCGGCTGCACGTGCTGCCGCGTTGCGGCAATTGGGCGCAGTGGGAGCAGGCCGGCGCGTTCAACCGCCTGGTGATCGATTTTCTGGCCCACAGCCAATGAAAAAGGGCCCTCGAGAGGGCCCTGGATCCGCTTGCGTGCGCTCCGCTATTCGCGATCGCCGCCGAAGATCCCGAGCAGCATCAACAGGCTCTGGAACACGTTGTAGATGTCGAGGTAGATCGCCAGCGTGGCCGACACGTAGTTGGTCTCGCCGCCGTCGATCACGCGCTTGATGTCGTACAGCATGAAGGCCGAGAACACGGCCAGGCACAGCACCAGCAGCGTCAGCATCATCGCCGACGACTGCAGGAAGAAGTTGACCAGGCCGCCGACGAACACGATCAGCGCACCGACCAGCAGGAACTTGCCCATGCCGGACAGGTCGCGCTTGATCACCGTCGACAACGACGCCATCGCGAAGAAAACCACCGCGGTGCCGCCGAACGCCGTCATCACGAGCGTCGAGCCGTTCTTCATGCCGAGCACGAATGCCAGCAGGCGCGACAGCATCAGCCCCATGAAGAAGGTGAACGCCAGCAGCATGTAGACGCCGGTGGTCGAATTCTTGGTCTTCTCGATCGCGTAGATCAGGCCGAAGGCGCCGGCCAGGAAAACGATCAGGCTGATGCCCGGTGTCATCGCCATCGCGATGCCGGTGCTGACCCCGATCCAGGCGCCGAGCACTGTGGGCAGCAGCGAGAGTGCCAGCAGCCAGTAGGTGTTGCGCAGGACGCGGTTTCGATCGACGGCCAGCGCGCCGGAGCCGGCATAGCCGGGCTGGGTTTGCAGGCGTTGTTCCATGGATCCTCCGAGGGTGGATGACGCGGGTTCAGACCCGTGTGGGCATTCTAAGTTCCTGTTCAGCTTGAGGGTGTTATCGCGTTTCCCGATGGATCCCGCAGGACGGGGGCGGGCAACCTTTGCGGCGCGGGTGCGGTCGACTCGCGCCGTACCCTATGGCGTGCGCCACGCCCTTGACAAACCGGAGGAAGCCCCCATGAAGACCAAGCCCTGCCTGACCGCGGCCGACGCCCGCCGCATCGCCGGCGCTGCCGAAGCCGAGGCGTTGGCGCATGGGTGGGCGGTATCGATCGCGGTGGTCGACGATGGCGGACACTTGTGGTGCTTGCAGCGCCTCGATGGTGCGGCGCCGATCTCGGCCGAGATCGCGCCGGCCAAGGCGCGCACCGCGGCGCTCGGCCGCCGTGAGAGCAAGGCGTACGAAGACCGCATCAACCAGGGGCGAGTCGCCTTCCTGAGCGCGCCGCTGCACGGCATGCTCGAAGGCGGCGTGCCGATCATCGTCGAGGGCGAGTGCGTCGGTGCGGTCGGTGTCAGTGGCGTGCAGTCGAGCGAGGACGCGCGGATCGCACGGGCCGGCATCGCGGCGCTCGCGGGCTGACGGCTCCATGCTGCGGTGCACCGGTATAATTCGCCCGCTTCCCTACACACCAAGCGCAGCCTAGCGAAACTCCGTCGACGGTTTCCCCTCGGACTCCGGTCTCTTCACGAGCGGAGCTGGGTGCGCGAATGCCGGAGTTTCCCCTTGATGGCCGCCTTGCCTCCTGCCCTGCTCGCGCTCGCGGACGGCACCACCTTCATGGGTCACTCGATCGGCGCCGCGGGTGCCACGGTGGGCGAAGTGGTGTTCAACACCGCGCTCACCGGCTACCAGGAGATCCTGACCGACCCCAGCTATTGCCAGCAGATCGTCACGCTGACATACCCGCACATCGGCAACTACGGCGTCAATGCCGACGACGTCGAGGCCACGCGCGTTCACGCTGCCGGGCTGGTGATCAAGGACTTGCCGGTGCGCGCGTCGAACTTCCGCCAGACGATGACGCTGGCGCAATACCTGCAGCGCGAGAACGTGGTGGCAATCGCCGGCATCGACACGCGCCGCTTGACGCGCGCGCTGCGCTCGCGCGGAGCGCAGAACGGCTGCATCACCAGCTTCGCGCCCGGCACGCGCATCGGGCAGAGCGACGTCGAGCAGGCGGTCGCGCGTGCGCGCGCAGCGCCGAACATGGCCGGCCAGGACCTGGCCAAGGTGGTGTCGGTCAAGCAGCGCTACGGCTGGCACGAGGGCGAGTGGCAGCTCGGCAACGGGTATCAGTCGCCGCTGCCGGAGCGCTCCCACGTCATCGCCTACGACTTCGGTGTCAAGCGCAACATCCTGCGCATGCTGGCCAGTCGCGGCTGTCGCGTCACCGTGGTGCCGGCGCAGACGTCGGCGGCCGATGCGCTGGCGCTGGCGCCGGACGGCATCTTCCTCAGTAACGGGCCGGGCGATCCGGAGCCGTGCGACTATGCGATCGCCGCGACGCGCACGCTGATCGACAAGGGTCTGCCGACGTTCGGCATCTGTCTCGGGCACCAGATCCTGGCGCTCGCCTCGGGCGCCAAGACGTTCAAGATGAAGTTCGGCCACCACGGTGCCAACCATCCGGTGAAGGACCTCGACAGCGGCCGCGTGTCGATCACCAGCCAGAACCACGGCTTCGCGGTCGATGAGAAGTCGCTGCCGCCGACCCTGCGACCCACGCACGTGTCGTTGTTCGACGGCACGCTGCAGGGCCTGGCGCGTACCGACAAGCCTGCGTTCTGCTTCCAGGGCCACCCAGAGGCGAGCCCCGGTCCCCACGACATCGGCTACCTGTTCGATCGTTTCGTCGCGCTGATGGAGAAGAAGTGACGAGCCCCCACGCTCACATTCGTTCGCTGCCCCATGGCCCCGGCAGGGGCCGTTTCGCGGCCCATGGGGCGCAGGCCTCCGTTGGGACGACCCGGCGGGAGGCCTAATGCCAAAGCGCACCGACCTCAAGAGCATCCTCATCATCGGCGCCGGCCCGATCGTGATCGGCCAGGCGTGCGAGTTCGACTACTCGGGCGCGCAGGCATGCAAGGCGCTGCGGCAGGAGGGCTACAAGGTCATCCTCGTCAACAGCAACCCGGCGACGATCATGACCGACCCGGAGATGGCCGATGTCACTTACATCGAGCCGATCACCTGGTCCATCGTCGAGAAGATCATCGCCAAGGAAAAGCCCGACGCGATCCTGCCGACGATGGGCGGGCAGACGGCGCTGAACTGCGCGCTCGATCTGCACCGGCACGGCGTGCTGAAGAAGCACGGCGTCGAGATGATCGGTGCCAACGAGAAGGCGATCGAGAAGGCCGAGGATCGGCTGAAGTTCAAGGAGGCGATGACGTCGATCGGGCTCGAATCGGCCAAGAGCGGCATCGCGCACTCGATGGGCGAGGCCTGGTCCGTGCAGAAGCGCATCACGGCGCAGATCGGCGGCACCGGCTTCCCGGTCGTGATCCGGCCGAGCTTCACGCTCGGCGGCACCGGAGGCGGCATTGCCTACAACCCCGAGGAGTTCGAGGAGATCTGCAAGCGCGGTCTCGACCTGTCGCCGACCCATGAACTGCTGATCGAGGAGTCGCTGATCGGCTGGAAGGAGTTCGAGATGGAGGTGATCCGCGACAAGGCGGACAACTGCATCATCGTCTGCTCGATCGAGAACCTCGACCCGATGGGCATCCACACCGGCGACTCGATCACGGTGGCGCCGGCGCAGACGCTGACCGACAAGGAATATCAGCTGATGCGCAACGCGTCGGTCGCCATCTTGCGAGAGATCGGCGTCGACACCGGCGGCTCGAACGTGCAGTTCGCGACCAACCCGGCCAACGGCCGCATGATCGTGATCGAGATGAACCCGCGCGTGTCGCGCAGTTCGGCGCTGGCATCCAAGGCCACGGGCTTCCCGATCGCCAAGATCGCCGCCAAGCTGGCGATCGGCTACACGCTCGACGAGTTGCGCAACGACATCACCGGCGGCGCCACGCCGGCGAGCTTCGAACCGAGCATCGACTACGTCGTCACCAAGATCCCGCGCTTCGCGTTCGAGAAATTCCGCGAGGCCGACCCGCACCTGACGACGCAGATGAAGTCGGTCGGCGAGGTGATGGCGATCGGCCGCACGTTCCAGGAGAGCTTCCAGAAGGCGCTGCGCGGGCTAGAGACCGGCATCGACGGCCTCGCCGAGCGCAACGAGGTGCACGAGGGTGACCGCGAGCAGATCGTCGAGGCGATCAGCAACCCGGGCCCCGAGCGCATCCTGTTCGTCGCCGACGCCTTCCGCAACGGCATGCGGCTCGACGAGATCCACGACGAGACGGCGATCGACCCGTGGTTCCTGGCGCAGATCGAGCAGATCGTCGCCACCGAGCGGCAGCTCCACGGCCGTGCGCTAGCCAACCTGTCGGCCGCCGAGATGCGGCAGCTGAAGCAGATGGGTTTCTCCGACCGCCGCCTCGCCAGGCTGCTCGGCGCCACGCAGCACGACGTGCGCAAGGCGCGCCACGGCCAGGGCGTGCGGCCGATCTACAAGCGCGTCGACACCTGCGCGGCCGAGTTCGCGACGCAGACCGCCTACATGTACTCGAGCTACGACGAGGAGTGCGAGGCCGAGCCGACCACGCGGCGCAAGATCATGGTGCTGGGCGGCGGCCCCAACCGCATCGGGCAGGGCATCGAGTTCGACTACTGCTGCGTGCACGCGGCGCTGGCGATGCGCGAGGACGGCTACGAGACCATCATGGTCAATTGCAACCCGGAGACCGTGTCGACCGACTACGACACCAGCGACCGGCTGTACTTCGAGCCGGTGACGCTGGAGGACGTGCTCGAGATCGTTGACAAGGAGAAGCCTGCCGGCGTGATCGTTCAGTTCGGCGGCCAGACGCCACTGAAGCTGGCGCTCGACCTGGAGGCCAACGGCGTGCCCATCATCGGCACCACGCCGGATTCGATCGACGTCGCCGAAGACCGCGAGCGCTTCCAGAAGCTGCTGCACGACCTGAAGCTCAAGCAGCCGCCCAACCGCACCGCGCGCACCGAAGAGGCTGCGCTGCAGCTGGCGCACGAGATCGGCTATCCGCTTGTGGTGCGGCCG
>DASTZF010000052.1:0-11328 GCA_035764445.1 Burkholderiaceae bacterium | reverse complement strand
ATCGAGGCAACCGCGGTCGAGGCGATCGGCCGCATCACCCCCGGTTGCCTCGGTCTGTACTCCGACGCCTGCGAACAGGCGCTCGCCGGCGTGCTGGCCGGCGTGCGGCCGCACTCGAAGGTCCCGATCGCGATCCAGTTGGCGCATGCCGGACGCAAGGGCTCGAGCGAGGTGCCGTGGCGCGGCGGCGCATTGATCGCGCAGGAAGACGGCGGCTGGCAGCCGGTGGCCCCGTCCGCGCTGCCGCATGCCGAGGGTGAGGCCGCGCCGCTGGCGCTCGACGACGCGGGCTGCAAGCGCGTGCGGCAGGCGTTCGTCGATGCCGCGTTGCGCGCGCAGCGCCTCGGCCTGGCGGCGGTCGAATTGCATTCAGCGCACGGCTATCTGCTGCACGAGTTCCTGTCGCCGCTCGCCAACCGGCGCGGCGACGCGTACGGCGGCTCGCTGCAAGCGCGCATGCGCTTTCCGCTCGAGGTGTTCGACGCGGTGCGAGCGGCGTTGCCGGAGTCGATGCCGATTGGGGTGCGGCTGTCGGCGATCGACTGGGTCGACGGTGGCTGGGATCTCGAGCAGAGCATTGCCTACGGGCGTGCGTTGCGAGAGCGCGGCTGCGCCTATCTGCACGTCTCCAGCGGCGGCGTGTCGCCGCTGCAGAAGATCGCTGCCGGCCCGGGCTACCAGGTACCGTTCGCGCAGCGCCTGCGCGAGGAGGTCGGGCTGCCGACGATCGCGGTGGGCATGATCACCGAGCCCGAGCAGGCCGAGGCGATCATCGCGTCCGGCCAGGCCGACCTGGTGGCGATGGCGCGCGCGCTGCTCTACAACCCGCGCTGGCCATGGCACGCCGCTGCCCAGCTGGGCGCTCAGGTGAGCGCGCCGCCGCAGTACTGGCGCTGCCAGCCGCGCGGCCAGGGCAAGCTGTTCGGCGACATTCGCACCGGGCAACGCTGACACACCGCTCACGGCGTCATGTTCCACGCAAACCGCACGCACGAGCGGACACCGCTGCGTGCACGCCCTCGGTAGGGCGTTCCTCAGCTAGCACATGCCGCGACTTGGCGCGGCGCTCGCGCCTGCGTCCAATGCTCCCTTCGTGCGCGCCGACTCGTCGTCGTTTGAACCACGGGTCCACGACGCCGCACTCAGCGCGACACGCTTGTCTCAGGAGCCGATGATGATTTCGATGCCCAACAGCGCCGGCACGCCGATCGGCGGGCCCGCCGCCTATGCCCCGCCGGCACCCGCCGAAGACACCGCGGTCGCCGACACACCGACGACTGCGCCCGCAGCCGGCGTTGCCGGCGATCCGCTGGTGCGCTTCGGCGCCGACCACGGGCTGCACCCGCAGGTGCAGCAGTTCGCCTATGCATCGCCCAACGGTCCCTCTGGCGGCGCGAGTGCCACGCCCACCACCAGCACCGACGCGCAGCGCGCGCAGGCGCAGACGCTGATGGACGCGGGCGTCAAGCTGCTCAAGGCCGGCAAGTTCGATGCTGCGATCGAGCGCTTCCAGGCGGGCTACCGGTTGGTGCCGTCGCCCAACTTCATCCTCAATGAAGCGGCGGCGCTGCGCGATTCGGGGCGCTACGCCGAAGCCGCGGTCGCCTACGAGAAATACCTCGGCGAGCCCGACATCACGCGCGCGGACGACGCCCGCAAAGCGCTCGACGACGTGCGCACGCACCTGGGCGGCCGCAGCTACAGCGCGGCCGACATCGCCGAGGCCAAGCGCCTGACCGACGAGGGTGCCAAGGCGTTCCGCGAAGGGCGTATCGAAGACGCATACCGCGCATGGGGCGACGCCTACGAGCGCAACCCGATTCCGGCGCGCCTGTTTGACCAGGCGATCTGCATGCAGCGGCTCGGCGCCAACTACACCGCGGCACGGCTGTTCCATGCCTACGCCGTGGCCGACCCCAAGCCGCAGGATGCTGCCGCGGTCAGCGGCCGCGGCGACCGCCTGCTCGAGCGCGCCCGCAACGAGCCGATCACCGCTGTTGGCTATGCCGGTGGCAAGGAATGGATCGCGCGTGGCAACGAGCTGCTGCACGCGCGGCGCTACAGCGAGGCGGTGGCCGCGTACGAAGAGGGGTTCCGCACCTTTCCCGACCAGGCGTTCATCCTCAACAAGGCGTCGGCCCTGCTCGATGGCGGGCGCTACGCCGAGGCCGACCTCGCTTACGGCACCTATCTTTCCAATCCGGACGCACCGCGCGCCGACGAGGCGCGCGCTGCGCAGCTGCGCGCGCGCGAGCACATGGGCGGCCGCGAAGCCACCATCACCGGCGTCGCCGAGTCGCAGCGCCTGATGAGCGACGGCGCGGCGCTCTACAAGGCCGGCCGGTACGCCGACGCGTTGCAGGCGTTCGACCGCGCATACGCACTCAATCCGTTGCCCGAGCTGCGCTACAACCAGGCGGCGTGCCTCGAGAAGATGGGCGCCCGCGAGATCGCCGCGACGCGCTACGCAGACTACCTGCGCGAGGCGCCGCATGCCGCCGACGCCGACAAGGTCCGCGGCCACATCACGCAGCTGCACGACGCCGCCAAGGCAGCAGCGCGCGAGGCCTTCGACCGCGGGCAGCAGGCCTTCCTGGCTGGCGACTTCAAGGGTGCCGCGTCGGCGTTTGCCGAGGCGTATTCGCACCTGCCGCTGCCGGAGTTCCTGAGCAACCGCGGCGAGGCGCTGGCCAAGGCGGGCGACGCGATGGGCGCAGTGCGCAGCTTCCAGCTCTATCTGAACATGACGCCCCACGCACCCGACGCCGCCAAGGTGCGCGCGCGCATCGAAACGCTGCTGCAGGCCAGCGGCAACGCGCTGATGAAGCCGGTGGACGAGAAGCTGCAGGCCGCGCAACGCGCGTTCGACGCCGGTACCAAGGCGTTCGAGCAGGGCCGCTGGACCGACGCCGCGCGCCACTTCAGCGAGGCCTACGCGAGCAAGCCGTTCCCGCAGTTCCTCTACAACGTCGGCGCGTCGCTCGACAAGGCCGGCGACACGATGGGCGCGGTGAAGGCGTACCAGCAGTACCTCAACGCGATGCCCAATGCCGATGACGCCGACAAGGTGCGCGCGCGCATCCAGACGCTGCTCGAGCGCTCGGGCGATGCGTTGATGCGACCGTGACGATCCGGTAGCGCCAATGACACGGCGCGCGTGCAGTCGCACGCGCGCCGTGTTCGTTGCGGCGCTGCCGTCAGGCGATCAGCGGCGCCTGCTCCACGATATAGGCGGCATGGACGTCCGCGCCGAACAGCGCACTGCCGCCATCGGGGATCAGGACGTTGTCGCCACTGCCGCCGTCGAGCAGGTCCTGCCCCGGCCCGCCGATCAGCACATCGTCGCCCGCGCCGCCGAGCAGCGTGTCGTTGCCGTCGCCGCCGAGCAGCACGTCGGCCCCGTCACCGCCATCAAGCACGAGCTGAGCACCCACCGGCAGTGCGCTGGCGTCGATGATGTCGTCGCCGCCGAGGCCGAGCAGCTGGATCTGATCGCCGGCCTCGAAGTTCTCGATCACCACCTGCGCGGGCAGGCCGTCGACAACCAGCGCGCCGTTCTGCAGCGACACGTGGATGGTGTCAGCGCCGGCCGTGCCCTCGATCGCCACGACGTCGTTCGCGCCGTCGCCGCCGCCTGCACTGCCCGCGAGGTCGATGCGAACCTGCTTGACGTCGGTGCCGGCCAGTGAGTGCACGTTGATCAGGTCGCTGCCGCCGAACATGCGCAGGTTGATCGTCTCGACGTTGTCGAGGTCGGTCGACACGGTGGCGACGTTGCGCATGAGCAGCGCATGGTCGGCGCTGGCCAGCACGTCGATCGTCTCGCCGATGTTGGAGCCGTTGAATTGCAGCGTGTCGATGCCGGTCTGGCCGTCGACGCTGTCGCTGCTGTCACCCGGGTTCCAGACAAAGGTGTCGTTGCCTGCGCCGAGCGTGGCGGTGTCGGCACCGCGCCCGCCGCTGACCACATCATTGCCGGCGCCACCGAGCAGCACGTCGTTGCCGTCGCCGCCACGCAGCGTGTCGTCGCCATCGCCGCCATCGATCGTCAGCTGGGTCAGCGCCGCGATGCCGTTGTTGGCCAAGATGGTGTCGTTGCCGGCGCCGCCGTTGACCTGCAGATGCTCGACCGCGCTGAGTTCGACGGCGGGTCCGGTGGCGGAAAAGACCGCGACGTTGCTGCCGTCGGGTGCGATGCCGATCACGTCGTCGCCGCCGCTGCCATTGGCGGTGACGGTGTCGCTGCCGGCGCCGCCGTCGATCACGAGGCGGTCGCCGACGCCGAGGTTGTCGACGAAGACCTGAGCGCCGAGGCCGTTGACGACCGCCGGGCCGGAGGCCTGGACGTCGAAGTTCATCGCGTCGTCGGCGGCCGTGAAGGCCACGGTCACAGTGTCGGCGGCGTTGTCGTCGCCCCCGCCGATCGGCGCCATGTCGACGTGCACCTGTTTGACATCGGTGCCGCGCAGGTCGCCGACGGTGACGTTGTCGGTGCCGCCGAGCGTGCGAAGGTTCACCGTCTCGATCCCGTGCAGGTCCATCGCCACGGTGCCGATGTTGCGCGTCAGCACGGCGTGCGCGCCGCTGGCCGCGAGTGCGATGTCCTCGCTCGCGTTCGAGGCGTTGAACTGCAGCGTGTCGGTGCCGGTGCCGCCTTCGACGGTGTCGCTGCCGTCACCCGGATCCCACTGGAAGATGTCGTTGCCGCCGCCGAGATCGGCGCTGTCGCTGCCCATGTTGCCGTCGACGAAGTCGTTGCCCGCGCCACCGAGCAGCACGTCGTTGCCCTCGGCGCCGCGCAGGTTGTCGTTGCCATCACCGCCGTCGATCGTCAGCTGGGTCAGCGCCGCGATGCCGTTGTTGGCCGAGATGGTGTCATTGCCCGCGCCGCCTTTGACCAGCAGCCGCTCGACCCCGGTGACCTCGACTGCGGGTCCGGTGGCACCAAACACCGCGACGTTGCTGCCGTCGGGTGCGATGCCGATCACGTCGTCGCCGCCGCTGCCGTTGGCGGTGACGGTGTCGATGCCGGCGCCGCCGTCGATCATGACCCGATCGCCGACGCCCATGTGATCGACCGTCACTTGGGCGCCGAGCCCGTTCACGACGGCGGGGCCCGCGGCCTGAACCGACAAGCTCATCGCATCGTCGGTCGTCGTGCCGGCCACGGTCACCGTGTCGGCAGTGTTGTCGTCGCCACCGCCGATCGGCGCCAAGTCGACTTGGACCTGCTTGACGTCGGTGCCCCGTAGGTCGCCGACGGTGACGTTGTCGGTGCCGCCGAGCGTCCTGATGTTGACGGTCTCCATGCCGTGCAGGTCCATCGTGACGGTCGCGACGTTGCGCGTCAGCAGCGCGTGCGTACCGCTGGCCGACAGCGCGATCTCCTCGCCGATGTTGGAGCCGTTGAACTGCAGCGTGTCGGTGCCGGTGCCGCCCTCGACGGTGTCGCTGCCGTCACCCGGATCCCACTGGAAGATGTCGTTGCCGCCGCCGAGGTCGACGCTGTCGCTGCCCATGTTGCCGTCGACGAAGTCGTTGCCGGCGCCGCCGAGCAGCACGTCGTTGCCCTCGGCGCCGCGCAGGGTGTCGTTGCCGTCGCCGCCGTCGATCGTCAGCTGGGTCAGCGCCGCGATGCCGTTGTTGGCCGAGATGGTGTCATTGCCCGCGCCGCCTTTGACCAGCAGCCGCTCGACACCCGCGATGTCGACCACCGGCCCGCTCGATGCGAACACGGCGACGTTGGTGCCGTCGGCGACGATGCCGATCGTGTCGTCGCCGCCGCTGCCGTTGGCGGTGACGGTGTCACTGCCGGCGCCGCCGTCGATCGCGACCCGATCGCCGACGCCCATGTGATCGACCGTCACTTGGGCGCCGAGCCCGTTCACGACGGCGGGGCCCGCGGCCTGAACGGACAAGCTCATCGCATCGTCGGTCGCCGTGCCGGCCACGGTCACCGTGTCGGCCGCCAGATCGTCGGCGCCGCCGAATGCCGCCAGACAGACGTTGACCTGCTTGACACCGGTGCCGCGCAGGTCACCGACGGTGATGAGGTCGGCGCCGCCGAGCGCCGCCAGGTTGACCGTCTCCATGCCGTGCAGATCCATCGTGACGGTCGCGATGTTGCGCGTCAGCAGCGCATGCGTGCCGTTGGCCGACAGCGCGATCTCCTCACCGATGTTGGACCCGTTGAACTGCAGCGTGTCGACGCCGGCATTGCCCTCGACCACGTCGCTGCCGTCGCCCGGGTTCCAGGTGAAGGTGTCGTTGCCGGAGCCCAGCGTTGCGGTGTCGCTGCCGCGTCCGCCGGCGACCACGTCGTCGCCGAGACCGCCGAGCAGCGTGTCGGCGCCGTCGCCGCCGATGATCGTGTCGTTGCCGGCGCCGCCGTCGATCGTCAGGTTGATCAGCGTCGACAGCCCGTTGCCGGCGACGATGGTGTCGGCGCCGTCGCCTGCGCTGACGACGACGTTCTCGACCCCGCCGACATCGAGCGTCGATGTCACGGCACCGGTGGTCGCGGCGACCAACACGCGTGCGCCGTTGGCGACCAGCTGGATGGTCTCGGCGCTGGCGTCACCGTTGACTTGCAGACGGTCGTTGCCGTCGCCACCTTCGACGACGTCGTTGCCGTCGCCTTCGTTCCAGACGATGCGGTCGTCGCCCGCATCGCCGAACAGCTGATCGTCGCCGGTGCCGCCGGTCAGCACGTCGTTGCCGTCGCCGCCGGACAGCACGTCGTTGCCGCCCAGGCCATTGAGCGTGTCGTTGCCGGCCAGGCCGGAGATCTGGTCGGCGTCGGGGCTGCCGTTCAGCGAATCGTTGCCTTTGGTGCCGACGATGATGGCCAAGGCCGCAACCGCGTCGGCGGTGCCGCGCAGCGGTAACGATGCGCCGCCTGCAGCAGCGTCGGCGAGCAGCGTGTCGTCGGGGGGCAGGGAGGTCGAACCCATGAGGTCTCCTGTCGAGTCAGGGTTGAGTGAGGGAGAGAAAGGGGTAACCGGCGAGCGTCAGCCCGCCTCGCGCATCGCGCGCTGCGAGAAGGTGCGCAGCGGCTTCAGCAGGTACTGCAGCAGCGTGCGCTCGCCGGTGCTGACGTACAGCTCGGCGGGCATGCCGGCCTGCATTCGCAGCGCGCGCTGCTGCTCGGTCAGCGCCTGGGTGTCGACCTCGACCGTGACGTCGAACCACGACGCGCCGCCGTCGGGCGCTGTCACGCGGTCAGCCGACACGAAGGTCACGGTGGCCGGCAGCAGCGGCGTGCGGCGCGCGTCGCCCGAGATCAGGCGCACCTCGGCGGCGCCACCGATGTGCATCTGCTCGATGTCCGGCGGCGCGATGCGCGCGTCGACCACCAGCTTGTCGTGCTGCGGCACGAGGTCGAGCAGCGCCTCGCGCGGCGCGATCACCGCGCCCGGCGCGCTGACGCGCAACGACATCACCTCGCCGTCGACCGGTGCGCGTACGGTCTGGCGCTCGGTCTGGTCTTTCGATGGCCGCAGACGCTCATCGAATTCGCGCACGCGGGCGGCGGCGTCCTTCCAGTCGTCGGTGCCCTGGGTCTGATACGACAGCCGCAGCTGCGCCTGGCGCGATCGCAGCTCGGCAATGCGCTGCCGTGCCAGCGCGAGTTCGCTGCCTACCTCGCCGAGCCGACTCTGGTAGTCGGCGGCGGTGCGCTGCAGCGTGATCAGCCGCGCGCGGTGGACGAAGCCCTGGTGCGCGAGTTCTTCATTGAGCGCGAGCTCTTCCTTCGACAGCCGGTTCGAGACGCTGGTGGCGTCGATCTGCGACTCGAGCGCTGCGACCTGTGCCTGCACCTGCTCGATCTGCCGCTGCAGCAGCGCGCTCTGCTCGTCAAGCGCGCGCCGCCGCGTGTTGAAGACGGCTGCTTCGCGGGCGACGTGCTCGGCCGCGGCGGGGTTGCGCCGCAGATCGTCGGGCACGTCGAAGCGCGCCGACAGCTGGCTCTCGGCTTCGGCTCGCGCCGCGCGCACACGTGCGGCACGCCACTGGTCCTGCAACAGATTGAGCTCGGCATCCTGCCGCAGGTCACCGATCACCAGCAATGCATCGCCGGCGCGCACGCGCTGGCCGTCGCGGACCAGGATCTCGCGCACGATGCCGCCTTCCTGATGCTGCACGGTCTTGCGCTTGGTCTGCACCTTCAGCTGCGCCGGCGCGACCACGGCGCCGGCCAGCGGTGCCGTCGCGGCCCAGGCAGCGAGCAGCACGGCGGTCACGCCCAGCGGCCACCACAGCGCGTGCCACCGGCGCTGCCACGTGCGTTGCCAGGCACGCCGCTGCGCGCGTTCGAGCAGTGGCGCGCTCAGCAAGTCGGCCAACGCGCCCTCGCGCGCGACGATCGGCGTGCTCATGCGGTGGCCTCCTGGGCGTCGACGCGGACGGTCGGTAGCGGGTGCACGTTGCGGGCGCGCCAGCGCGCGAGCATCGTCGCCGCCGGCCCGATCGCCTGCAGCGTGCCGTCCTTCAGCACCGCGATCGTGTCGAGCTGCGCCATCAGCGCGGCGCGGTGTCCGACCACGATCACCGTCGTGCCCTGAGCCTTCAGCGCCTGCAGCGCGACCCTCAAGGCTGCTTCGCCCTCGGCATCGAGGTGCGCATCGGGCTCGTCGAGCACCACCAGCTTCGGCTGTCCGTAGAGCGCGCGCGCCAGCGCGATGCGCTGGCGCTGGCCGCCCGACAGCGCGATGCCGGCATCACCGAGCATCGTGTCGTAGCCCTGCGGCAGCCGCAGGATCATGTCGTGCGCCTGCGCCAGCTGCGCAGCGCGAATGACCTGCACGTCGTCGACCGCGCCCAGCCGAGCGATGCTCTGCGCCACCGTGGCGTCGAAGAACGAGGTGTCCTGCGGCAGATAGCCGACGTGCGCCCCGAGGTCGTCGCGGTTCCACTGCGCGATGTCAGCGGCGTCGAGCCGCACGCTGCCGCTGCGCGGCACCCACAGGCCGAGCAGCAAGCGCGCCAGCGTCGTCTTGCCGCTGCCGCTGGCGCCGATCAGCCCCAAGCTCTCGCCGGCACCGACCGTGAACGACACGCCCTTGATCAACGCCGGGCGCAGCGGATCGTGCCCGAACACGACGCGTTCAACGCTCAGCCGACCGCTCGGCGCCGGCAGACGCAGCGTCGGCACCTTCGACACTGCGCTGCCGGGCTCGCACAGGCGGCGCCACGCACCGCGCGCGTCGAGCAACTGCTGCCAGCCACTGATCAGGTGTTCCACCGGCTGCAGCGCGCGGCCGAGCAGGATGGTCGCCGCGACCATGATGCCCGGCGATGCGTCGGCACCGACCACCAGCAGCGCGCCCACTCCCAGCACGGCCATCTGCACGCCCTGGCGCGCCGCGCGCGCCAGCGCCGACAGGCGGGCACTCGACGCGCCGAGTTGGTCCTGTTCGTCGAGCCAGTGGGTGTGCCGCCGCCGCCACTGCGCGACCGCGCTGGCCACCATGCCGAGGCCGACGAAGGCCTCGGCGTGCCGCACCAGCGCGTCGGCATGGCGGCCGAGGCCGCGCGAGAGGCGCGTCAGCGCGTCGGTGCGGGTGCGGGTCACGCGCTCGGTGACCACCGCGATCCCTGCCAGCGCCACCGCACCGACCGCCGCGGTGACACCGAGCCACGGCTGCATCAGCGCGATCACCGTGAGGTAGATCGGCAGCCACGGGGCGTCGAACAGCGCGCGCACGCCGCTGCCGTGCAGGAACCGATTCAGCTGCGCGACGTCGCGCACGCGCTCGACGTCGGCGCGTGCGCCGGGGCCGGCACCGCGCAGAAGCGCCTGCTCGAGCGCGGGTGGCGACAGTCGCTCCATCACGGCCCGGCCGGCGGCGGCCAGCGCCTGCGCGCGCACCACGTCCATGCAGTAGCCGAACGCCAGCGCCAACAACGTCAGTGCCGACAGCATGACCAGCGTCTCGATGCTGCGGCTCGCGAACACGCGATCGAACACCTGCAGCGTGTACAGCGACGGCATCAGCAACGCCAGGTTGAGCAGCAGGCTGGCAAACGCCGCCAGCGCGACGAAACGCCTCAGCGGGGCAGCGAGCAGCCAGTGCATGGTCGACAGCGGCGACGGCGCGCGAGGAGGATCCATGGCGGGTAACACGCTTGCGCGGTCAACATGCGGACGAGCGGCGAGCGCGCGGCTCGCTACGTTTGAAATACGCACGGCAAGCGATCGGAGCGCACCCTGCGTGGCCGGGGCCGCATCGTGACGGCGTGGAACCCCTTCCCAAGACAGCAGGAGTCCGCGTGAAGGAGGATCAAGGCATAGGCCCGCGCGGCGCGACGCTCGCCAGCGTGCAGGTGCGTGAAGTCACGGTCCGTGAGCTCGAACTCGAGCTGCTGCCGGCGTTCGTCGACCTGCTTCGCGATGCGGTCGATGGCGGCTCGCTGCTCGGCTTCCTGCCGCCGCTGGCGCACGAGCAGGCGCGCGACTACTGGTTGTCTTTACGCGCTGACCTGCAGGCCGGCACGCGGGTGTTGCTGGCGGCGTTCGAGGGCGCGCGGGTGGTCGGCACCGGGCAGTTGGTCTGCGCGTTGCTCCCGGCCACGCGCCACCGCGCCGAGCTGCAGAAAATCTGCGTGGCCAGTGACCGGCGCGGGCGTGGCATCGGCGCGCTGCTGCTGGGGGCGCTGCATGGCGTCGCGCAGCAACGCGGCCGCTCGTTGCTGCTGCTGAACACTCGCCATGGCAGCGCGGCGCAGCGCCTGTACGAGCGCTTCGGCTACGACGAGGCCGGCATCGTGCGCGGCTACATGCGCGACGCCGCTGGCAAGCGCTACGACAGCGTGATGATGGTGCGCGAGTCCGCGGGCTGAGGTGCCGCGGAGGGTGTCCGCCGACAGCGCGACACGGCCGCCGCGCGATCGTGGCCTTGTCGCTGCCGCGAGCAACCCCATCTGTTGCGCGTTGTCCTGCCCGTTCGGGCAGGGGCGACCCGCCGGTCGGCGGAGGCGCGCCTTCACCGTCGCGTGCACGATGGGGCGCTCCTTCGCACGAACCGGGACTCAGCAGATGAACAGCGATCGCGAACCCTTGCCCCCCTTGGCCGACGCCGTCGAGCGTGTGGCCGCCTCGGTGGTCGGACTGGTCACGCGTCGCCAGCGCGGCGCCGGTGTCGTGTGGCGTGCTGGCGTCGCGGTTGGCAGCGCGTCGGCGCTGTGGCGCGCCAGCAGCGTGGCGGTGGTGCTGCCGAGCGGCGAACAGGTCGACGGCGCGGTGCGCGGCCTCGACGCCAGCACCGACCTCGCGGTGGTGTCGTTCGCCGACCGCGGCGTGCCGGCGGTCGAGCGTGCCGCCGAGGT
>DASTZF010000051.1:0-13811 GCA_035764445.1 Burkholderiaceae bacterium | reverse complement strand
GCTCGGGCGTGAGGCGCGCCAGCGCGTGCACGAGGTCGATGCGCAGGCCGACGTCGACGCCGGGGTCGCCGCCTTGCGCATCCTGGTCGGCGCTGGCGCGCTCGGGGTCGACCACCTGCAGCCGCGCGTCGCGCCGCCGCTGGTCGAGGTGCGCGTTGTGCGCGATCGACAGCACCCACACCAGCAGGTCGCGCCGCTGGTCGAACTGATGCCAGTGCGCCAACGCACGCTCCAGCGTGGTCTGCACCAGGTCGTCGGCGGCCGGGTTGTCGAACACCAGCGACCGTGCGTAACGCCGCAATCGCGGGATCACCGCGAGCAACTGGTGGCGAAACACGTCGTCGGCTTGCACGTCAGTCGGCGCTGGGCCGCTCCCGAGCCGAATCAGCACCTCCGCGGAGGGCGGCGACAACGGCCGCACGGCCGTTGCGGCGAGGCTCACTTCGCGCGGCGAAGTGAAGGTGCGCAGCGCCGGCCGAAGGCAACGCGGTGAGCTTTGAGGTCGGCATGGATGGGCTTACGGGGGCTGCGCGCCGATTATTCCGTGCCGTCACCACGTCAGGCGCTTGAATGCGGGCCGGTGACACCTATTTGGCGAGGATGGACCACGACGCCTCGCCTGTTCATGTAGTGTGCGCCGCGTGCGGCGCCAAGAACCGCATCGCCAGCGCACGTCTGGGCGATCGCCCCATCTGCGGCCGCTGTGGACACGCACTGCTCGACGGCGAGCCGGTCGAGCTGACCGACGACACCTTCGACGCCGTGACCGCCGGCACCGAGCTGCCGGTGCTGGTGGACTTCTGGGCACCTTGGTGCGGCCCTTGCCGCGCCATGGCTCCGCAATTCGAGCAAGCCGCCGCGACGCTGCGCGGCCGCGCGCTGCTGGCCAAGGTCAACAGCGACGACAACCCCGGTGTCGCCGCGCGCTTCGGCATCCGCAGCATCCCCACGCTCGTGCGGCTGGAGCGCGGGCGCGAGGTGGCTCGGCAAGGCGGCGTCGCGCCGGCGGCGCAGATCGTGCGGCTCGCGACGGCCTAGGTCTTCGCCACGCGCGAGTTCGCCAGCGCGATGAACCAGTCGACGCTGTCGGCGTTGGCCATCGCGTCGCGCTTGAGCACGCTGGTGGGATCGGCGCCCATCAGCAGCTTCTTGACCGGCAGCTCCATCTTCTTGCCCGACAGCGTGCGCGGTATCGCCGTGACCTGGAAAACGTCGTTAGGCATGTGGCGGGGCGACAGCGCGGCCCGCACCGCGGCCTTAATGCGCGCGACCAGCGCGTCGTCGAGCGCGAAGCCATCGCGCAGCACCACGAACAAAGGCATCCAGCTCTCGCGGCCGAGGTATTCGAGGTCGACCACCAGGCTGTCGAGCACCTCGGGCAGCGCCTCGACCGCGCGGTACAGCTCGGCGGTGCCCATGCGCACGCCGTGGCGGTTGATGGTGGCGTCGCTGCGGCCGTAGATGATCGCGCCGCTGGCGCCCGACTCAGGGTGCGGCGCGATGCGGATCCAGTCGCCGTGCCGCCAGATGCCGGGGTACATGTCGAAGTAGCTGTCGTGCAGGCGTTGCCCGTCGGTGTCGCCCCACAGGTACAGCGGCATCGACGGCATCGGCTTCGTGCAGACGAGCTCACCCACCTCGTCGACCAGGCTGCGGCCGCGGCCGCTCGCGTCGGGCTCGCTCCAGGCCTCGACCGCGGCCCCGAGGCAGCGGCACTGCATCTCGCCCTCGATCATCGGTAGAGTCGGCAGGCCGGCGATGAAGGCGCCGGCGAAGTCGGTGCCGCCGCTCATCGGCGTCAGCCAGATGTCGCGCCCGTCGACCTGCGGGCAGTGCTCCCACGCCCAGCGATAGCACTCGTTGGCCAGCGGCGAGCCGGTCGAGCCGAGCGCGCGCAACGCCGACAGGTCGGCGACTTCCTTCGGTTGCACGTCGGCCTTCAGGCACGACGCATAGAACGCGGCGCCGGCGCCGAAGAACGTGGTGCGGGTCCGCGCCGCGAAGCGCCACAGCGTCGTCCAGTCGGGCGCCTTCGATGGCCCGCCGGGGCTGCCGTCGAACAGGCAGATCGTGGTGCCGCCGAGCAGGCCGCCGACCTGGCAGTTCCACATGATCCACCCGGTGCTCGAGTACCAGTGGTAGCGCTCGCCGCTCTGCGCCGACGGCGCGATGTTGTTGTGCAGCGTCGCCAGCTTGAGCCCTTCGAGCATCACGCCGCCGTGGCCGTGCACGATCGGCTTCGGCAAGCCGGTGGTGCCGCTCGAATACACCACCCACAGCGGGTGATCGAAGGGCAGCCACTCGGGCTCGAACGGCGGCGCGGAACCCGCTAGCAATGCAGGCAAGTTATGCGCAGTGACGCGCGCCGGCCACGGCGGCGCACCACTGTCTCCGAGCACCGGCTGCCACACGACGTGGCGCACGCTGGGCAGTTGCGCGATCAGCTCGGCGACCACCGCACGCCGATCGTGCGCGGCGCCGCCATAGCGATAGCCGTCGCAGGCGATCAGCACGACCGGCTCGATCTGGCGGAAGCGGTCGAGCACCGCCACCGGCCCCATGTCGGGCGAGCAGATCGACCAGATCGCACCGATGCTCGCGCACGCCAGGAACTCGACCGCGGTCTCGGGCCGGTTGGGCAGGTAGGCGCACACGCGATCACCGCGCTGCACGCCCATGCGCTGCAACGCGGTGGCGACGGCAGCGACTTGCGCGCGCAACTGCGGCCACGACGTGCTCTGCGTCTGCCCGGCCGCGAGCAGCGGCTCGTCGGCGAACAGAACGGCCGGGTGGCCGGCGGCATGCGCCGCGTCGACATGGCGCAGCACCTGCCGCGCGTAGTTGACCCGCGCGCCCTCGAACCAGCGCGCCCCCGGCATGCGATCGCTGGCCAGCACACGCGCAAACGGTGTCGGCGACTCGATGTCGAAGTACGCCCACATCGACGACCAGAAGCCTTCGAGATCGTCGACCGACCACCGCCACAGCGTGTCGTAGTCGGTGAACTGCAGGCCGCGCTCGCGCCGCAGCCAGCGCAGGTAGCGGGTGATCTGCGGTTCCGGCAGCGGCATGGTGAGGCCCGTGCGAGCGATTGCGCTTGGACGCGCTCGGTCCTTGATTCTAGGAGTCGGCTAGGGCTGCGCCTCGATGTCGATGTAGCGCCAGATATCGCGGGCGAACGGGTGGCGCCAATAGCCATGGGTCCACGGCTGCACGAGGTCGACCACCACTGTGTGTGCGTGCACCTTGTACGGCATGTAGGCGACCAGCATGTCCTTGGCCTCGCGCATCACCGCCTCGCGCTGCGGCCCGTCGGGCATGGCGCGTTGCTTCTCGAATAAGCGGTCGAAGTGCGGCCGCGAGAAGCGCGGATCGTTCGCCTCGCCGGCATTGGGGCCGTAGGCGATCGACAAGAAAAAGCCGCCATCGGGAGAGCCGGCCGTCCAGCCGTAGCCCCACATCATCAGCGTGCCGGCGCGGCTCTTCTTCAACAGCTCGGGCCAGGTCGAGATGTCGAACTCGATGCGCAGACCGACCGCGTCGAGCGCGCGCCTCCACAGTTCGTTGGCACGGCGGTCGACCAGGCTCGACATCGACGACATGCGCAGCACCAGTTTGCTGCCGTCGGGTTGCTCGCGCCAGCCGTCGCCGTCGCGATCGACATAGCCGTAGAGATCGAGCAACGCCTTGGCGCGCGCCGGATCGTAATCGCTCATCTCGCTCTTGTAGTCGGGGTCGTAGCCCGAGGTCAGCGGCGGCACCGTCGACTGCGCGCGCACGCCGAAGCCGCCGAGCACATGGCGCACATAGGTATCGCCGTCGAACGCGAGCGCGATCGCGCGCCGCAGAGCAACCTTCTCCGGCGTGTAGCCGCCGACCAGCGGATGCTCCATGTAGAAGAAGCTCATGTTGATCGTCGGCTGCACCGAGCTCTGCAACTGCACGCCACGCTTGGCGAGATACGGCGCCAGCTTGCCGTTGGGCGCCGCCAACTGGCGAAATTCACCCGTCACCGCCAGCCAGTTGTAATCGCCGCGCAGGAACGACAACCAACGCGGCTGCGCCTCTTCGACGATGTCGACGATGATCTCGTCGACGCGTGGCAGGGTCTGGTCCTTCAAGCGAGCGGCGATCGTCCGGGCCACCGGTTCGGCAGCCGGCTGGCCGCTGTAGGTGACGCGGCGGTACGTCGGCGAGCGCTCGAGCGTGATGCGAGACGCGCGTCGCCAGCCCTTCAGGCGGAACGCGCCGGTGCCCACCGGATGGGCAACAATGTCGTCGCCGTAGAACTCGACCACCTCGCGCGCGACCGCGCCGCAGTACACCGGATCGGCAAACCGGTAGATGAAGCGCGGATCGGCCTCACCGAGCACCAGCACGAACGTATAGCGGTCGAGCGTGCGCAGGCCCTCGACCTCGGTGTCGTAGTCGAACGGCGTGCGGTTCTTCACCGCGCGCTGGCGCAGCTCGCTCAAGCCCGGCAGCTTGACCGACTCGTACAGGTACAGGTCGCTCGAGTTGTACTTGGGGTCGTAGAACCGCTTGATCGAATAGACGTAGTCGGCAGCCACCAGCTCGCGGCGCTGGCCTTTGAACGCTGCATCGTCGGCGAAGTGGACGCCCGGCTGCAGCCGGATCGTGAAGCGTCGACCGTCGGCCGAGACCTCCGGCAGCGACGCTGCTGTGGCCGTCACCAGCCTGGCCGGGCGGGCGAGGTAGTCGAAGGTGAGCGGCGCCTCGAGGATCTGCGCCAGGATGGTCGACGAGTAGAGGTCGGTGTTGTTCTGCGCTGGGTCGAGCGCGGTCTCGGGCGCCGGAAACGCGACGTGCAGCGTCTTGCGAGGCATCGCCTGCCCGCGCGCGTCGAGCGCGCCCAGCGCGGGCAACGACGCAATTAGCTCGCGGCGGCGCATCGGTGGTGCGCGCTACTTCAGCGCGCGCTCGCGCATCCCCACATCGACGTCGACCATGTGCCACCACTCCTGCCAGAACAGCGGCCGCCGGAAGCCGCTGACCCAGGGATGCCACATGTCGGTGCTGATGCGGTGCGCGATCGCCTTGTACGGCGCGTAGGCGATCGACAGCATCTTGCCGCGGCGAAACAGCTCGAGGCGCTCGGGACCGTCGGGCATTTGGTCCATGCGGTCGTAGATGTCGTCGAATGCCTTCAGCTTGAAGCGCGCCAGGTTCTGGCCACCGGTCTGCGGCCCGTGCAGGCGTTGGAACGCGCCCTGCCCGTCGGGGTCGGCGGCCGACGAGCCAAGTGACCACACCTGCAGTTTGCCGGCGCGCGCCTGCTTCAGGTGTTCGGGCCACTGCTTGATGTCGAAGCGTGTGCGGATGCCGATTGCCTCAAGATTCTTCCGCCACAGATCGTCGAACTGCCGATAAATCTGCTCGGGCTGCGTCGAGCGCACGATCTCCAGCGGCGAGCCGTCGGGCTGCTCACGCCAGCCGTCACCGTCGCGGTCGACATAGCCGTACATGTCGAGCAGCGCCTTGGCCCGCGCCGGGTCGTAGTCGCCGTTCTCGCTCTTGAACTGTGGGTCGTAGCCCCTGGTGTGGGGCACCACCTGCGACTGCGCGGGAATCGCCTGTCCGCGGCGAAGAACACGGATGTCGCGCTCGACGTCATAGGCCAGGCAGATGGCGCGGCGCAGCGCGACCTTCTCCACCGTGTAGCCGCCGACCACCGGATCTTCCATGTTGAAGTACAGCAGCGCGATGTCGGAGTTGACCTGCGCCTTGGCCTGGATGCCTCGCTTGACCAAGTTGGGCGCCAGCTTGCCGTTGGGCATCGCGATCGTAATGAACGACCCCGGCACCGACCCGTACTGGCCGGCCACCGCATCGATCTGGCCGTTCATGAAGCTCAGCCAGCGCGGCTGCTCTTCTTCGATGATCGAGACGTGCACCTCGTCGACCATCGGCAGCCGTCGTCCCTTGAACTTGGCGAGGATGGCTTGGCCCTCGGCGTCGTCGTCGGCCGGCTCGGCGTTGTAGCGCACGTCGCGGTAGTCGGGGCTGCGTTCGAGCACGATCAGCGAGCTGCGCCGCCACTGCTTCAAGCGGAACGGTCCGGTGCCTACCGGGTGCTCGCCGATCCTGTCGCCGTAGAACTCGACCACCTCGCGCGCGACACCACCGAACAGATCGGACGTCGCGATGGACGACAGGAATCGCGGGTTGGGGTCGGACAGCTTGAACTGGATCGTGTAGCGGTCCAGCGCCCGCAGGCCGGTGATCTCGTGGTCGTAGTCGAAGGGCCTCTTGGCCTTGGCGACCTCGCCGCGGTATTCGGCCAGGCCGGCGATCTTGAAGGTTTCTACCCAGCCCCAGAGCTGGCTCTTCAGCGCCGGGTCGGCTGTGCGCTTGATCGCATAGACATAGTCGTTGGCCACCAGCTCGCGCCGCTGGCCCTTGAACGCCGGATCGTCGGCGAAATAGATGCCCGGCGTCAGCTTGATGGTCCAGACGCGCCAATCGTCCGACGCCTCGGGCATCGCGGCCGCGGTCAACGGCTTGATCTTCGCCGGCCGCGCCAGATGGTCGTACTGATACAGCCCTTCGAAGATGTGGGGCGTGATCGTGCGCGAATAGAGATCGGAGATCTGCGCCGGATCGAAGGTGGTCTCGGCGGTGTTGAACGCGACATGCAGGATCTTGGGCACCGCCGTGCCATTGGTGGCTTGATCTCCTCGCGCGTGCGGCGACGCGATCACGGCCAGTGCCGGCGCGACAAGGATGCTGCGGCGCTTCATGGCAGGGCCTTCGCCTGCAGGGCAGGCTCGACGTCGATGTACTTCCAGAACTCGCGCACATAGATGTTGCGGTGGTATCCCAACACCCACGGATGCGCGAGGTCGGTCCAGATGCGATGCACGTGCACCTTGTACGGCATGTAGACGACCAGCAGCTTCTTCGCCTCCAGCACCAGCTCGGCACGCTCGGGGCCGTCGGGCAGCACACGCTGGCGCCGATAGACATCGTTGAACGCCGGCAGATCAAAGCGCGAGTGGTTTGCTTGGCCCTTGTTCGGGCCGTAGCCGAGCCCGAGGAAGGTGTCGGCGTCGGGCGCGGTCGCGCTCCAGCCCACGCCCCACATCATCAGCTTGCCGGCGCGACTGGCCTTCAGGTTCTCGGGCCACTTGGCGGTCTTGAATTGGATGCGCAGGCCAATCGCATCCATGTTCTTCTTCCACTGCTCGGTGAGCTGTCGGCTCTGCTGGTCGGGCTGGGTCGCGTACTCGAGCACCAGCGGCTTGCCGTCGGGCTGCTCGCGCCAGCCGTCGCCGTCGACATCGCGATAGCCGTGCAGCTCGAGCAGCGCCTTGGCGCGCGCACGGCTGAAGTCGCTCATCTCGCTTTTGAACGACGGGTCGTAGCCCCAGGTCTCGGGGCCCACCGGTGACTGCGCCGGAATCGCCTGGCCGCGACGCACGAGGCGGATCTCGGACTCGACGTCGACCGCCAGCGAGATTGCTCGCCGCAGCGCGACCTTGTTCGGCTCGTACCCGCCAACCACCGGATTCTCCATCGCGAAGTACGAGACCGCGATGTCGGCACGCGGATAGCGCACCATTTGGATATCGCGCTTGGCCAGGTGCGGCGCCAGGCGGTTGTTCGGGATGGCGATGGTGCTGAAGTCGGCCGGCAGGTTCTCCAGCACGTCGTGCTCGTCGTTCAGGAAGGCCAGCCAGCGCGGCTGCACCTCCTCGATCACTGCGATCTCCACACGGTCGATCATCGGCAGCGTGCGGCCTTTGAAGTTGGCAGCGATCTGCTGCAGCCGCGCGTTGCCGTCGGGCGGGTTTTCGTCGTAAGGGACCGCACGGTAGTTCGGGTTGCGCGTCAGCACCATGCGCGAGCTGCGCCGCCATTCGGTCAGCTGGTAGGGCCCGGTGCCCACCGGATGCTCCATGATCTTGTCGTCGTAGTACTCGACCACTTCACGCGCCATCGCGCCGGTGAACGAACCGTCGGTGAACAATTGCAGGAAGCGTGGGTTCGGCTCGGCCAGCTTGATTTGAAAGGTGTAGCGGTCGAGCATGCGCAGGCCTTCGACATCGCTGTCGTAGTCGAACGCGCGCTTGTCGGCGATCACGCGCTGGCGCAGCTCCGACATACCGAGGATTTTGGCGTTCTCCAGCAGGTAGAGGTTGCCGCTCTTCCAGCGCGGGTCGTAGTGGCGCTTCAGCGAGTAGATGTAGTCCGCCGCCACCAGCTCGCGCGCGACACCCTTGAAGGCCGGGTCATCGGCGAAGCGGATGCCGCGCTTGATGCGGAAGGTGAACGTCTTGTAGTCGGCGCTGACCTCGGGCATCGCAGCCGCCGTGTTGGGCCGCATGCGGACCGGACGCGCGAGGAACTCGAACTCCAGCGGTGCCTCGAAAATCGAGGCCGCGATGGTGCGCGAATATAAGTCGGTGATCTGTGCCGGGTCGAAGCCCGTCTCGGCGATCGGAAACGCGTAGCGCAGCGTCTTCGTCGTCGACGACGGCACGGTCTCGCATCGCGCGCTTGGCATGCCGCACGACAGCATGAGGGTGGCGGCCACCGTCAGCAATAAGTTTGGAGTCATGACGTCACGTGTCCCGATGCGATCGACCGGCCCCGCGCTCGCAACACCACCGCAGTCTAGCCAACCACGCACCGATGAGCGCAGGGCGAGGACAACGTGATGGAGGGTCGGCAACGGACTGCTCGTGCGAGAGGGCAAACGCGAGGTGGGCCCCCGTGAGGCCAGCCCTACACTCGCGCATCCTGAATGCCCGCCTTGGCGCAACGCAAGCGGGCTTTTCCCGTGGGAGCGTGCGGCGATGACGGCCTATCTGGTGCGGCGCCTGTGGCAGATGGTTCCGACGCTGATTGGCGTGGTGCTGCTGGTGTTCGTGCTGTTCAAGTATTTTGGCGGCGATCCCGCCGAGATCCTCGGCGGCCTGAACGCGACGCCGGAGCAGGTGGAGGTGATCCGCCAGCAACTCGGGCTCGACAAGCCGTGGTACATGCAGCTGGGCATCTACCTCCAGTCGATTGCCACCTTCGAATGGGGCAAGAGCTGGGCGACCAACGAATCGGTGGCTCACCTCTTCGCGACCCGTCTGCCGGCCACGCTGACGGTGATGCTGCCGATCTTGATCCTCGACGCGCTGCTGGCGTTGCCGCTGGCGATGTGGGTCGCCTACCACCGCGGCTCGTTGACCGATCGCTCGATCACCGTGGTGACCACCGTCGCGCTGTCGATCTCGTTCCTCGTCTACATCATCGTCGGGCAGTACCTGTTCGGCTTCCAGCTCGGCTGGTTCCCGGTGCAGGGCTGGAGCGACAGCACATGGACCAACCTGACAACCTATGCGCCGCTGCCGGTGATGCTGGCGCTGCTGGTGGGCATCAGCCCGCAGACGCGGCTGTACCGCAGCTTCTTCCTCGATGAGCTCGGGCACGACTACGTGCGCACCGCACGCGCCAAGGGGCTGACCGAGAACAGCGTGCTGTTCAAGCACGTGCTGCGCAACGCGCTGATCCCGATCCTGACCAACATTGGGCTCGCGCTGCCCGGCATCTTCGTCGGCTCGTTCCTGATCGAGGTGTTCTTCTCGATTCCCGGCCTCGGCCGCGAGGTGCTGCTGGCGGTCAACCGCAGCGACTATCCGGTGATCCAGGCGGTGACCGTCTATCTGGCGTTCCTGACGATGCTGATCAACCTGATGGTCGACGTGCTGTACAAGGTCGTCGATCCTCGCGTGGTGCTCAAATGAGCGCGGATGCCAGTGTTATCGCGCAACCCGCGCGTGCGACCGCCGTTCATTCCGAAGGCGTGTGGCATGCCGCATGGCGGCGCTACCGTGCGGACCGCGTCGGCATGGCGTCGCTCGGTGTGGTGGCGGCGTTCCTGGTGCTGATCGCGCTGGCAGCCACCGGCCTCGTCGCCAGGAACTGGCAGGCCGAAGTCGGCGTGGCCTATGCGCCGCCGGTGTTCATGGGGCCGGCACCGCCGGATGCCGTGGCGGCCATCGAGACGCCCAAGGGTCCGAACGTCGACCTGTCGGCGGTCGACCCGCTGGCGCCTCGCTATGCCGAATGGGCCGCTCGGGCCAAGCAGTTCGCCACCACCGAGGCCAAGAAATCCGAAACCCTGCCCTTCGGTGGTGACCGTCTCGGCCGCGACGTCCTGGCCAAGGCGGTCAAGGGGACGGAGATCTCGGTGTTCGTCGGTGTGCTGGCTGCGGTGGTGGCCACCACGCTGGGCACGCTGCTCGGCTCACTGAGCGGCTTCTTCGGCGGCAAGGTCGGCGACCTGCTCGAATGGCTCTACAACGTGTTCGAGTCGATCCCCGGCATCCTGCTGATCTTCGCTTTCGCCGCGGTGTTCGGGCGCGGCATCGGCACTGTCGTGCTGATCCTCGGCTTCACCGGCTGGACGGGCCTGTACCGGCAGGTGCGCGCCGAGTTCATGAAGCACCGGTCGCGCGAGTACGTGCGTGCAGCCGAGGCGATCGGTGCCAGCCTCGGCTCGCGCATGTTTAGGCACATTTTGCCCAACATCAGCCACGTGATCCTGGTGCGCATGGGCTTGCTGGTGGTGGGCTTCATCAAGGCAGAGGTCATCCTGTCTTACCTCGGTCTCGGTGTGCCAGTCGACCAGGTCAGCTGGGGCACGATGCTGGCCGAGGCGCAAAGCGAACTGATCCTCGGCCACTGGTGGCAGCTCACCGCCGCCACCGCGTTCATGTGCGTGTTCGTCACCGCGTTCTCGCTGATGGCTGACGCCTGGCGCGACGCCCTCGATCCCAAACTGCGCGGCGTCGAATGACGACCGGAGTCGGTGCCATGCTGAGCATCCGCGACCTGCAGGTCGCCTTCCGGCTGGGCGAGCGCGGCGCGATCACGCTGGCGCAGGCGGTGCGCGGCGTCAGCTTCGACGTCGCCGAGCACGCAACGGTGGCGCTGGTCGGCGAGTCGGGCTCGGGCAAGAGCGTCACCGCGATGTCGATCCTGAACCTGCTGCCCGACAACGCTCAGCGATCGGGCGTGATCGAATACCAGGGCCGTGACATGTTGCGGGCCCCGCTGAACGAACTGCAGGCGCTGCGCGGCAAAGAGATCGCCTGCGTCTTCCAGGATCCGATGTCATCGCTGAATCCGGTGTTCACCGTCGGCGAGCAACTGAGAGAGCCGTTGCTGCGACATTTGCGGCTTTCGCGCCGGGCAGCCTCCGAGCGTGCGGAGGCGCTGCTCAACGAGGTCGGCATCCCCGAGCCGAAGCGCCGCCTGGTGAGCTACCCCCACGAGCTGTCGGGCGGTCAGCAGCAGCGCGTGATGATCGCGATGGCACTGGCGTGTGAGCCCAAGCTGCTGATCGCCGACGAGCCCACCACTGCACTCGACGTGACGATCCAGCGCCAGATCCTCGAGCTGATCGCACGTCTGCAAGAGCGTCACCGCATGAGCGTGCTGTTCATCAGTCACGACCTCGGCGTGGTCGGCGAGATCGCCGATCACGTGGTGGTCATGCGCGAGGGCGTCGTGCGCGAGCAGGGGCCGGTGGCGCGCATTTTTCATTCACCGCGGGATGCCTACACGAAGGCCCTGCTCGCCTGCCGCCCGAGCGCGGTCGCCACCAGCGCCCGCCTGCCGGTGATCGACGACCACATCGAGGGCCGCGTGCCGACACGCCCGGCCAAGCCCAAGGATCCCACCGCGCCGGTGGTGCTGCAGGTGCACTCGCTGGCCAAGAGCTTCTTCCTGCGCGAGGGGCTGTTCGGCAAGCGCGAGTTCAAGGCGGTGCGCGACGTCAATTTCCAGCTGCGCCGCGGCCACACGCTGGGGGTGGTCGGCGAGTCGGGCTCGGGCAAGACGACGATGGGGCTGACGCTGCTGCGCCTACACGAGCCGACGGCAGGCGAGGTGTTGTTCGACGGCCGCAACCTGCTGACGATGGACGACAGTGAGCGCCAGTCGATGCGCCGGCGCATCCAGATCGTGTTCCAGAACCCGTATGCGTCGCTGAACCCCCGTTTCACGATCGGCCAGACGCTCACCGAGCCGATGACCATTCACGGTATTGGCGCGCATCAGGATGAGCGCGAGCGCCGTGCGCGCGCGCTGTTGGTACAGGTGGGGCTCGACGATTCGGCGTTCGGCAAGTATCCGCACGAATTCTCGGGGGGGCAGCGCCAGCGCATCGCGATCGCCCGTTGCTTGACGCTCGAACCCGAGGTGCTGGTGCTCGACGAGGCGGTGAGCGCCCTCGACGTGTCGGTGCAGGCTCAGGTGCTGAACCTGCTGAAGGACCTGCAGGATGACCTCGGCTTGGCGTACGTGTTCATCAGCCATGACCTCGCCGTGGTGCGCTTCCTCAGCGATGAAGTGCTGGTGATGAAGGACGGCGAGGTCGTCGAGCAGGCGAGCGCGCAGCAGATCCTGGCCGCCCCAGCGCAGGAATACACACGCCGACTGCTGGCTGCGATTCCGCGCGGCTATCAGGGCGCGGCCTGAACCGCTCCTGCGCCATCGGCGCAACGACGATGGGTTCCGCTGGGTCGGCCGGCTCGGCCGGCCCATGTCAAATGCAATCGCGCGGCCGTCACGCGTGCTGGCCATTTGCGCACGGTCGTGCTAAATTGCCTTCATGCCGAGCCAAGCCCGCAGTGAACTCACGCTGGCCGCCGTCGTCGACACCGCGCTCGACATGGCGGCCGCCGAGGGTCTGGAAAGCTTGACGATCGGCGAGGTGGCGCGCCGGCTCGGGCTGTCCAAGAGCGGCGTCTTCTCGCGCGTGGGCTCGCGCGAGGCGCTGCAGTCCGCGGTGCTCGACGAGTACGACCGCCGCTTCGTGCAAGACGTCTTCACGCCGGCGATGCGCGAGCCGCGCGGCCTGCCGCGCCTGAATGCCGTGATGGCGCGCTGGCTCGACCGCGCGCGCCGCGTCGAAGTGCGGCAAGGCTGCATCTACTGCGCCGGCGCCTTCGAGTACGACGACCGCGTCGGCGCGGTGCGTGATCTGCTGCTCGAGCGCGTGCGGCGCTGGCGCGCGGCGCTCAAGCGCACCGTGGTGCAGGCGATCGACGAAGGCCATCTGCAGCCGAGTACCGACGCCGACCAGCTGGTGTTCGAGATGGACGCGCTGTTCGCCGGCGCGATGCGCGACGCGCGCTTCCTGGGCGACGCGCGGGCGCTCGACCGCGCGTGGGACACCTGGCAGCGGCTGATCGCCGGTTGCGCAGCGCCCGCGCGGGTCGGCAAGTCAGGCTGACACCATGCCGAGGGCGCGGGTCCGTTTCGCTCTTATTTCGCACGACCGTGCGCAAACTACCACCGACCGTCGTGTCGTCCCGGCCCTGGCCTTCGACTCGACGCCCGCTGTCGCCCAACATCGTGAAGGGAGAACGACCATGAACACCGCGACCTCGTCCAATCCGGCGAGCGCCTTTTACGCATCGCCGGCAGCGCGCGCGCTGGGCGCCGCCGTGCGCGCCGCGCACGGCCTGTCGACCGACATCGGCACCGCACTGGCGATGCGGCTGTTCTTCACGCCGGTCGCCCGCGGCCGGCGTGCTCGTGCGGCAGCCGCGCCCGCGCCCTGGCGGCCGCGCCAGCATCGTTTCGAAGGCGGCAAGTTGGTGAGCTGGCAGCGCAGCGACGCTGGACCAGGCGCGCCGCGCGTGCTGTTGACCCACGGCTGGGCGGGCGACGCGCAACAGATGCGCGCGCTCGGTGACGCCGTGGCCGCCGCTGGTTTCGACCCCATCCTGCTCGATCTGCCGGCCCACGGCGCGAGCGACGGCACGCGCGCCACGCTGCCGCAATGG
>DASTZF010000050.1:0-4876 GCA_035764445.1 Burkholderiaceae bacterium | reverse complement strand
ACGATCTTCGAAGCACACACGATCGAGATCGCGTTGTCGCAGGCGTGGTTCGTGCCGCCGAGCGTGCTCAACGCGCTGCGTCGCGACGCCATCGCGGCGCTCGAAGCGGCGCGCGCCGCGGCGTTGCAGCGGCCGCCGCGCGCAGCGGCCGTCGAGCCGCCGGTGCTCTACCCCGGCGATGCGCTGACGTACCTGGCCAACGTGTACAACCAGGCGGCGCACGACTTCTACGTCGCGCACGGCGTGAAGATCGTCGACGCCGCGTACGAGAGCCACCAGGAGGTCGGCGACGTCAGCCTGATGATCACCAAGCACTGCGTGCGCTGGTCGTTGAGCCTGTGCCCCAAGCAGGCCAAGGGCGTGACCGGCGTGCAAGGCACGATCCGCGCCGAGCCGTTGACGATGACCAGCGGCGGCGACACGCTGACCTTGCGCTTCGACTGCAAGCCTTGCGAGATGCACGTGGTGGGCCGCATCAAGCGCCACGTGCTCGACGACATCCCGTCGCAACCGATCACCTTCTATCGCGCACGCAAGACGGTGGCCGCGTGAGGCCGTGCGTCCGGCTCGCGCTGGCCATCGCGCTGCTGGCGGCCAGCGTGGCGCACGCGCAGACCTCCGAGCCGCCGGGCAGCGCACCGGGTGCGCCGGCCACATCCAGCGGCCCCGGCGCCGTGACGCCCGATGCGCCGCGACCCGACGCACCCAAGCCGCCTGCGCCGGAGGGCAACCCCGGCCCGCAACGCGTCGAGGTCACCGGGGGCCGCGGCAGCGACACCGAGCAGCGCCGCCACTCGACGGTGTCGAAGATCGTGATCGGACGCGACGAGATCGAGCGCCAGGGCGACTCGACGCTGGGCGAGATCCTGAAACGGCTGCCCGGTGTCACGCTCGGCGGGCCGCCGGGGCGCGGCGGCCAGATCCGCTTTCGCGGACTGGGCGCCGGCTACACGCAGATCCTGCTCGACGGCGACCGCGTGCCGCCGGGCTTCCAGATCGACTCGATCAGCCCCGAGCAGATCGAGCGCATCGAGATCCTGCGCGCGCCGACCGCGGAGACCGGCGCGCGCGCGATCGGCGGCACGATCAACATCATCACGCGCGAGGGCTACTCGCGAAAGCTCAACGACGTCAAGCTCGGCGCGCAGGTCGAGAGCGACCACGGCGGCGCCGGCTTCAGCTGGACGCGCAACGACAAGCTCGCCGACGACTGGATCCTCAACACGTCGCTGTCGGTGCTCGGCGGCAAGCAGGAGAGCTTCAGCGCGACCACCACAACCGACGTCGACCTCGGCAGCGGCGCGCTGACGCGCCTGTCGGAGGAGACCAGCTCGGCGATCGAGCGCCGCCAAAGCGTGCACCTGAACACGCGCGCGCAATACCAGAATCGCGGCGACTTCGGCTTCGTCGCGCCGTTCATCGTCGCGTCACAGGGCCACAGCGACCGCTTCAACACCTTCAGCCAACCGGTCGGCAACGACCCGCCGGCGCCGTACGACCACGCGGTCTCGGCCACCGACTGGGAGTATTCGCTGCTGCGCGTGCTGGGACAGTGGCGGCACAACGTCGGCGGCGGCGCGCGGCTCGAGTGGCGCGGCAACGCGGGGCAGTCGCGCAACGACGTGCACACGCAGCGCAACGAGCTCGACGCCGGCGACTCGTTGCTCGGCGTGGTCGACGACACTGCGAAGATCCGCGACCGCTCGCTGAGCCTGGGACTCAAGGCGTCGAAGCTGCTCGACAACGACCACAGCGTGGTCGGCGGCGTCGAGGCCGAGGGCGTGCGCCGCCTCGAGACACGCAGCACGGTGCGCAACGGCGTGCCCCTGCTCACCGACTTCGGCGACAACCTGGAAGCGTCGAGCGCGCGCGGCGCGCTCTACGCGCAGGACGAGTGGGCGGTCAATCCGAACTGGGGGGCGCACGCGGGACTGCGCTGGGAGGGCATCGTCACCACCGGCACCGGCGAGAACGGCCAGCAGATCACCAACCGCAGCAGTGTGTTCTCGCCGCTGCTGCATGCGGTGTGGAAGCCGGTGCCCGATGGCCGCGACCAGATCCGCATGAGCCTGACGCGCAGCTACAAGGCGCCGACCTTGCAGAGCCTGCTCGCGCGGCCGGCGATCTCGACGCGCTTCCCGACCATCGGCTGCGCCACCGATCCCGACTGCCCGAACACGCCGACCTCGCCCGATCGCGCGGGCAACCCGAACCTGAAGCCCGAGCTGGCCACCGGCATCGACGTCGCCGCCGAGCGCTACCTCGCGGCCGGCGGCCTGCTGAGCGCGAACCTGTTCGTGCGCAGCATCAGCAACTACATGCGCAGCGTCACCACGCTCGAGACGGTGTCGTGGTCGCCGGTGCCGCGCTGGGTGTCGCGACCGCAGAACGTCGGCGACGCGTTGACCCAGGGGCTCGAGCTGGAAGCGAAGTTCCGCCTGAGCGAGGTGATGGCCGAGGCGCCACCGCTGGAGCTGCGCACCAACGTGAGCTTCTTCCATTCGCGCGTCAAGAGCGTCCCGGGGCCCGACAACCGGCTCGACCAGCAGCCCGACATGACGGCCAACGTCGGCGCCGACTATCGCTTCCGCAGCGTGCCACTCACGCTGGGTGGCAACCTCAACTACACGCCGGGCTACGACACGCGGCTGTCGGAAGAGCAGAGCGCCGCGATCGGCAGCAAGCTGGCGTTCGACGCCTACGCGCTATGGACGTTGCGGCCGGGTGCCGCGCTGCGCCTGTCGGCCACCAACGTCGTGCCGCGCGACTACAGCACCGGCGGCAGCCTCGACTTCGTCGCCACGTCGGGCGCGCCGACGCGCGAGTCCACGCGCACCGTGGTGGCCACCTACACCCAGTGGCAATTGCGGTTGGAGCTCAGGCTCTGACATCGTCGCCGCAGGGCCGTTGCGCAGCGCAGGGCGCCGATGCGGCAGCCGCCGAGCGGCTGTGGCGCTACCTCGGCAACGCCGAGGCGCTGGCGCAACTTTCGCGGGGCCGGCATCGAATGGCGCTTCGGCGCGCGGCCGCGCGGTTCAGCTGCCGCAGGGCGTGGGTATAGGCAGTGTGCCGCTCGTCCGCTGCAGCGTCGTCGCGCCGACGATGACCTGGCCGCCGAAGTCACGCAGTTCGATCGTCAAGCCACTCGGATCGGCCTTCTGCACGGCCAGCGACGCCAGGCTCTCCACACCATCGACCTCGTAGACGCCGAAGAACGCGGGTGCGGCCGCACTGCGCGTGCCGTAGCTGCCGTCGAAGTGCAGCCGCAGGCACGACGCGTCGAGACGCGCATCGTTGCCTTCGATCTCCAACACGAGGGAACCGGTGGCGTCGAAGAAGCGAACGATCGGTGTGCCGGTCGCCGCCGGGCCTTGCGCGCTGGTGGGGGCCGGGCAGTCGAGCCGGTCGGCAAAGTCACTGCCGCACACCGAGGCCGGGCTCGCTTCGAACGCCGGCAGCGCCGCCCCGGTGCCGGTACCACCGATGCCCACGCCGCCGCAGCCGGCCGCCAGCGCGATCCACAGCGCGGCGACCCATGCGGGCCACGATCCGTGAGCCAACACCCTCATCGATCGGACTCCTCGGTGCTGTAGAAGTAGACGCCGAAACGGATGCGTTGGCGCGGCGGCGACGCCTGCGCCGCAGCGGCATCGTGCTCGCGGCGCTCGACCGCGCGCGCGATCAGCGGCCGCACCGCCTGCGACCACGCCTTCACCGCGGCGCGCTGCAGCTGCGCGACCGACTCGGCGCTCAGATCGCCGGCGTACATCGCCTGCTCGAGAAAGTTGCCGTCGTCCTGCAGGTTGGCCACCGCGGCGGCCGCATGGTCACCGACGTTGGCAGCGAACAGCTCGGTCATCTCGCCGAAGCCACGCCGTGGCGCGAAGCCGTCGCTCGTCAGCGCGATGCGCTCGTCGTCGCGCTCGACAACCGCGCCCAGCCGCTGCAGCTCGTCGAGCATCGCACGCGGTCGCACGTCGCTGCTGACCGCGGCGACCAGCGCGTCGAACTCGCCGCGCTCGAGCGCCCGCGGCCGCCGACGGCCGTCGAGGAAGGACCTGTCGGACACCCAGCGCGCTGCCACCTCACCCACCAGCGACAACGGTGCGCCGGCGCGCTGCGACTTGGCCTGCACCGCCGGCTCGCCGCGTTCGAAGGTGCGCACGTCGCGCCGATGCACGCCCGACAACAGCGACAGCGCGCTGTCGGTGCGTGCCATGCCGCGCGCGTCGAGCTCGTCCTTCGCGGCATCCAGGAAGACCCGCTTCAGTGCCGAGGCAAAGCTCGGATAGGTCACGCCGTGGCGGATCAGCAGGCGCACGAGTGGGCGCATCACGCTCAGCACACCGGCTTCGACGATGGTGTGACGGGTGCGCGAATCAGGTGTGGAGGCCAGAGCTTGCAGCGTGTTCGAGTCTGTGGGATATTATCCCACACACGATATCACCTTGCAAGGGTCACGCCATGCCTGCCGTTGCTTCACCGTTCGGCACCACCCGCCACCACCTGGCTGCGGCCGTGCTCTGCGGCCCGCTGCTGATCGCCGGCTGCGGTGGCGGCTCGTCGAGCCCTGCGCCGACCCGCGAAGGCCCGGCGCTCGCGGCCTCGCGAAGCGGCGAGCTCGTCGAGCAGGTGCGTGCGCTGCTGCTTCGGCGCGATGCGCAGCGCCAGCAGAGTCCGGGCACGCCGCTGGCGCCGGCCGGTTCGGGGCCGGTGTTGGGCGTTGCCGCCTCCGGGACGCCAGTGGCGTTCTCGAACACCAACGTGCAGGAAGCCGGTGTCGACGAAGAGGACCTGATCAAGACCGATGGCACTTCGGTCTACGCGCTCGACACCACGGCCTTCAGCGGCAGCGCGCCCGCGATGCGGCTGCTGG
>DASTZF010000049.1:0-9691 GCA_035764445.1 Burkholderiaceae bacterium | reverse complement strand
CGCGGTCAGCGGCGTGCGCAGTTCGTGCGCAGCATCGGCGGTGAACGCGCGCTGCGCGTCGAACGCGATACCCAGCCGAGCCAGCAGCGCGTTGAAGGCGTCGATCAGCGGGGTCACCTCCGACGGCAGCCCCTGTGCCGGCAAGGGCTCCAGTGCGCTGACGTCGCGCTCGCGCAGTGCACGCACCACGCGCGCCAAGGGCGCCAGCGACGCGCCGACCAGCCACCACATCACCAGCCCGACGATCGGCGCCGCCACCGCGATCGGCAGCACGCTGCGTCCGGCCGCAGCGGCGGCGAGCGAGCGGCGCGCCGCCAGCGGCTGCGCCACCTGCACGATGCGCAGCGGCGTCGCCGCTGCGTAGACGCGCCACGGCGCGCCAGCGATCGCCACGGTGGAAAAGCCGAGCACCGCGCGCGCCGGCAGCAGCGGCGCCGGCACTGTGCTGTACAGCACGACGCCGTCGACCGACCACACCTGCACCACGTAGTCGAACTCGGCGCGCTCGAGCACCGCGCGCTCGTCGTCGGCGATGCGACCCTGGTCGCGCAGCGACAGCGCCATCTGTCGCAGGTGATAGTCGAACAGCACGTCGGCCTCGCGGCGCACGCTGACGTAGGTGGCGCCGCCGACCGCGAGCGCCGCCACCGCGGCCAGCGCGAGCAGGAAGACGAACAACCGCAGCCGCAGCGACCGCATCAACCGCCCTTGGTCGGCCCCACGTAGTAGCCGACGCCGCGCACGGTGTGCAGGCGGTCGTCGCCGATCTTCTTGCGCAGTTGGTGCACGTAGACGCTGATCGCGTTGCTCTCGAGCTCCTCGCCCCAGCCGTATAGGCGATCCTCGAGCTGCGCGCGCGAGAGGATCGCGCCCGGGCGCTCCATCAGCGCCTGCAGCAGGGCGAACTCGCGTGCCGACAGCACGATCGGCTTGCCGTCACGGCTCACCTCGCGCGTGGCGGGGTCGAGCTTGAGGTCGGCGACCTGCAGCACCGGCTCGGCACGGCCGCTGGCGCGCCGCCCCACCGCGCGCAGTCGCGCCAGCAGCTCATCGAGCTCGAACGGTTTGACGAGATAGTCGTCGGCACCGGCATCGAGGCCGGCCACCTTGTCGGGCAGCGCATCGCGCGCGGTCAACACGATCACCGGCGTGGCGTCGCCGCGCGCGCGCAGCGACTTCAGGACGTCGAGGCCTCCCTTGTGCGGCAGGCCGAGGTCGAGCAGCACGGCATCGAAGCGCTCGCTGGTCAGCACGGCGTCGGCGGCGCGGCCGTCGCGCACCCAGTCGATCGCCATGCCGTGGCGGCGCAGCGCCGCGCGCAGGCTCTCGCCGATCATCTCGTCGTCTTCGACCAACAGGCAGCGCACGGGTGAGAATGTAGTGCCGCCGTCAACGTCGCGCCGCTCGTCGCGGAGCCAACCCACATGGTCAAGATCCTGGGCATCTCCGGCAGCCTGCGCGCCGGGTCGTTCAACACCGCGTTGCTGCGCGCAGCGCAGGCGGCGGCCGGCGCCGACGTGCTGATCGAGGCGGTCACGCTGCACGGCATTCCGCTGTACGACGGCGACCTCGAGGCGCGCGACGGCGCACCGGCCGCGGTGCGCGAGATGAAGCAGCGCATCCTCGACCATGACGGTCTGCTGATGGTCACGCCCGAATACAACAACGGCGTGCCAGGCGTGTTCAAGAATGCGGTCGACTGGCTGTCGCGCAAGACGACCGACATGCCGCCGGTGTTCGCCGACCGGCCGGTGGCGGTGATCGGCGCGTCGCCCGGTGGCTTCGGGACCATCATGGCGCAGAACAACTGGCTGCCGGTATTGCGCACGCTCGGCGCACGCCATTGGAGCGGCGGGCGGTTGATGGTGTCGCGCGCGCAGTCGGTGTTCGGCCCCGACGGGACGCTGCAGGACGAGGCGACCCGCAAGCAGCTCGCCGAATTCGTGCACGGCTTCGCGCAGTTCGTCGCGCGCAGCCGGCGCGAAGCGTCCGCCGGCTAGGACGCCTGCCCGATCGACCGAAACGTCCACACACAGCCAATACAGGCGCGGCAGCACCCCATCGCGTCGCCGCCCAGCGACGCGCGACGCTGCGACGACGGTCTCCTGGTCGTCGAAGCGTGCCGTCACCATGCACCCGACTTCGTGCTGATGGATATCCACATGCCTGAGCTGGATGGCATCGAGGCGTCGCGTCGCTTGCGCGCGCTGCAGGTCGACGGCGTGCTACCGCCGTTTCGTGTCCGGTGATGCCGTCAAACGTCAACCGCGGCGACGGATTGGGGGGTCCCTTTCGTCCAATGGCGCCGCGGGCGGCATGCGGGCATAGTCGGCGCGGCCACTGCGTGGCCTGGAGACGCCGATGAACACACCGAGGACCTCGTCGCTTGTCGATCACGCACGCCGCCGCTTCGTGCCGCTGCTGGCGATGATCGCACTGGCCACGCTGGCTGCGTGTGCGACCACGCAGCTGAAGGACAGCTGGAAAGACCCGGCTTTCAGCGGGCCGCCGCTGAAGCAGCTGCTGGTGATCGGCGCGTTCAAGAGCGACGTCAACCGTCGGGTCTTCGAGGACGCTTTCACCGGCGCGTTGACCACTGCCAAGACCGGTGCGGTGGCCAGCTACCCTTCGCTGCCCGAAAGCGGCGCCATCGCCAACGAACGCGTGCAAACGGCAGTCAGGAGCACCGGCGCCGACGGCGTGCTGGTGACGCGGCTGATGCGCGTGCGCCGCGACGTCAACGTGACGCCGAGCTACATGGGCCCAGGCTTCTACGGCGCGGGCTTCCGCGGCTATTACGGTGCTGCCTATGCGGTGGCGCCGGCCGACGTCAACGTCTACGACGTGCTGACGATCGAAACGACGCTGTGGAACGTGCGCACCGACAAGCCGGTGTGGTCCGGCACCAGCGAGGTCACCGCTCCCAGCAACATTGCCGACGCGAGCAAGGAGCTCGCCGGCGTGCTGATCACGAAGATGAAAGCCGACGGCGTGATCTGAGCGTGCGCGCCGTGTCGACCACCGTGCTGGCCATGGCCAGGCCCGAGATCTGGGAGACGATCCCCGGCGCGCGCGTGCTCAACATCATCGAGGCGTTCGGGCTGAGCGAGATCGACGTCGCGCCGTCGCTCCCACGCTTTGGCATCGAACCGCCGCTGAAGAACGACACCCCGGTACCGGCACAGAAGGCCGGCGCTTGGCTCGAGTATCTGGTCGAGACGTTTCCCGAGCGCGGCGTCGGCCTGCATTTCAGCCGCCTGCACACGTTGCTGGACAACGGGATGGTCGGCTACACGATCCTGTCGTCCGACACGGTCGGCGAGGCGCTCGCGCAGCGCATTCACTTCTCGCCGCTGCTGCGGCCGTATTTCGGCATGCAGTTGCAGGCGGTCGACGGCGACCTGGCCGAGCTGGTGGTGCTCGAGCGCGACCCGCCTGGACTGGGGCGCCATGCGCGCGCCTTCAGCATGGAGCAGGAGCTCGCCACCTGGGTCGCCACCTCGCAGCGCGTGCTCGGGCCCGGCCACTACATGCTGGCGGTCCATTGCGCGTATCCCGACCCGCGGCTGCCCGAACGCTACCAGCAGGTGTTCGGCTGCCCGGTGCACTTCGATCAATCGCAGTCGCGCGTGCAGTTCCGGCGCGAGCTGCTGGAGCAGCCGCTCGCGCATGCGCACTCCGAGGCGCACGAGATCTGCAAGGCGCAGTGCGAGCTGCTGCTGGCGCAGCTGACCGGTGGTCGCGACACCACCACCGCGCTGCGCAGGCTGCTGCTGCGGCGGCCGCGCAAGCTGCCCGATCTGGAGGGCGCGGCCGCCGGCTTGCACATCAGCGCGCGCACACTGCGCCGGCGCCTGCGCGACGAAGGCACGTCGTTCTCGCAGGTGCTGAGCCAGACGCGCATGCTGCTGGCACGCGACTATCTGCGCACCACCGGCGTGCCGGTGGCCGACATTGCGTCGCTGCTCGGCTTCGCCGACGAATCGTCGCTGTCGCGCTCGTTTCGCCGCGTCCACCAGACGACGCCGCGGCGGTTCCGCGCCCGCGAGGTCGGGGCGTAGCGCGCGTCGACGTTGCCGGCCGCCGGCCGCGGGCGGCCAACGTGTGCGACGCGATGGCCGGATCGGCGGACTGAAACGATTGGAGGCAAAGCGTCGCCTGCACTCTGGCAAGGTCCACCCGCGGGCAGTCGCCGCATGCAGCGCCGAGCGAGCGCAGCGCCAGCTGGAAGGGGGTCAACCAGCCGGGCGCCGGTTGTCTGATCCCATCTTCCTCCTTGCGAACACGCCGTGCGCTGACACGAGCCGTCGGCTGCGCCGATTCGCCGTCGGCCGCCCTCGCTGCCATCAACAAAATGAATCGAACACATCCTGGTGCCGGGCGGCACCGGCGCTGGCCCATCGTTGTGGTGTTTGTCGCCATCGTCGCGCTGCAGCCGGCGCTCGCCGTGGTCAGCATCGACGTGCTGGCGGCGGTGCGCGCGTACGTCAACGGCGAGAGTCTGTACTCCAAGGGGCAGAAGGACGCGCACATCCATCTGCTCGGCGATCTCGAGCGTCGGCACGTCGATCACTACGCCGCGTTCGAGCGCTCGCTGGCGGTGCCGCTGGGCGACCGCGCGGCGCGCGAGGCGCTGCTGCAGGCGCAGCCCGATGTCGAGGCGGCGCGGCGCGGCTTCGTCGCCGGCGGCAACCGGGCCGAAGACATCGACCGCATGGTGCGGCTGTTCGTCTGGTTCCACGATCAGCCGCTGATGGCTGGCGCGATCGCTACCTGGAGCGAGGGCGACCAGCTGATCGAGCGCATGCACGAGCTCGCACGCGAGGCGCACCGCCAGGTTGCGTCAGGCGCCGACGCGGCGTCGCTCGAGCCGATCGGCCGTCAGGCGCGCCAGCTCAACGCACGGCTCAGCGCGTTGGAGGTGCAGTTCTCCGAGCAGCTCGGCGACGCCGCGCGGCGCACGCGCACGCTGCTGATCGGCGTGAACATCGGCCTGGCGGCGTTGCTGGCGCTGACCGCCTTCGTGTTCGTACGGCGCAGCGCTCGCGCTCAGGCACGCACCGAACACGCGCTGCGCCTGCGCGAGGAATCGCTGCAGCGGCTGCTCGACTCGGCGGCCGAGGGGCTGTACGGCGTCGACGTGCACGGCCGCTGCACCTTCATCAATCGCGCGGCGCTGCAGATGCTCGGCCACGCGAGCGAGGCCGACCTGCTCGGCTGCGACGTCAACGGCCTGATCCGCCCGCGCGTCGAGGATGCCGAGCACGGTGCGGTCGAACACGAAGTGTGCGCGGCGTTCCGCGAGAACCGGCGCGTGCACCTCGCCGATGCGGTGATCCGCCGCGGCGACGGGTCCTCGCTGCCGGTGGAGTGCTGGTCGCATCCGGTGGTGCAGGCCGGCGTCACGCAGGGCGCCGTGGTGACCTTCGTCGACTCGTCGCAGCGCGTGAAGATGCAGGCCGCGCTGCGCGCCGGCGAACTGCGCGTGATGCAGCTGGTCGACGTGGTCAGCGAAGGCGTGATCACCATCGACGCCGACGAGCGCATCGTGTTCTTCAACCGCGCCGCCGAAGCGATCTTCGGCACGCGCTCGATCGACGCCCGGCGCAACCGCATCGATCGCTTCATCACCGCGCCGGGCGGCGAGCCGGTGCACTTCGACGCCCTGACGGGTGGCGTGATCGAGCTCACCGGCATCGGCGCCGACGCGCGCGTGTTCCCGATCGAGGCGTCGGTATCGCGCCTGGACACCGACAACGGCGAGCTGCTGACCATCGTGCTGCGCGATGCGACCGAGCAGCACGCGATCCGCGAGGAGCGGCGCGCGCGCGAGGCGCTCGAGGCGGCCAGCCGTGCCAAGACCGAGTTCCTGTCGCGCATGAGCCACGAGCTGCGCACGCCGTTGAATGCCGTGCTCGGCTTCTCGCACCTGCTGCGGCTCGACAAGCAGCAGCCACCGACGCTGGGCCAGCTCGAGCGCATCCAACACATCGAGATCGCCGCCGGACATTTGCTGGCACTGGTCAACGACGTGCTCGACCTGTCGCGCGTCGAGTCGGGTCAGATGGCAGTGGCGCTCGAGCCGGTGGACCTGGCGCTGGCGGTGCAGGAGTCGTTCGCCATGGTGATGTCGCTGGCCGACGAGCATGGCGTGCAGCTGCGCGTCGACCTCGGCGGTGGCGAGTTGCGCTCGCCGCAGGAAGCCGGCACCGGCGGCTGCGAGAGTCCGCGGGTGGTGGCCGACCCGGTGCGCCTGCGCCAGGTGATCGTCAACCTGCTCAGCAACGCGGTGAAGTACAACCACACCGGCGGGCGCGTCACGCTGTCGTGCCGCGTCGACGACGAGGCGTGCATCGTGCGCATCGTCGACACCGGTCTCGGCATGCACCCGCATCAGCTCGAGCGCCTGTTCGAGCCGTTCAACCGGCTGGGGGCCGAGAAGTCGAACGTCGAAGGCACCGGCATCGGCCTGGTGCTGTCGCGTCGGCTGACCGAGCTAATGGGCGGCGCGTTGCACATCGACAGCGAGGTCGGCTACGGCACGACCGCGACGCTGACGCTGCGGCCGGCGCGCGCGCCCGCGCCGTCGACCCAGTCGCCGGCGCAAGTCACCGACCTGGCCGCGCTCGACGCGCGGATCGACGTGCTGTATGCCGAGGACGATGCGGTCAACGCCGAGCTGGTGCGCCAGATCCTGCAGATGCGGCCTGCGGTCAACCTGCGCGTCGCCGAGACGGGGGCGGGGGCGCTGCGGCTGGCCACGGCTCGTGTGCCGGACCTGATGCTGGTCGACATCAACCTGCCTGACATGAGCGGCGTGCAGCTGGCGCACCGCCTGCGCGAGATGCCGGCGCTGCGCGACGTGCGGATGGTGGCGCTGTCGGCCGATGCGCTGCCCGAGCAGATCGCCAGCGCGATGGCGGCGGGCTTCGACCGCTACCTCACCAAGCCGGTGGACTTTCAGGAGCTGCTGCGCGTGGTCGACGGCTGCCGGCGCGAGGGTGCCTACGCATAGCGCAGCTCGCCGGTTTTGCCGCGGAATACGCGGTACGAGAACACCGTGTAGCCGGCGATCGCCGGCACCGCGATGCAGACGCCGACCAGGATGAACTTCAGCGCGCCAGTGCCGCTGGCGGCCTGCCAGATCGTCAGGCGGTCGATCACCACGTACGGATAGATGCTGTACGCGAGGCCGAGGAAGCTGAGCACGAAGACCACCAGCAGTAGCACGAACGGCAGCCAGCAGATCGGGCCGAGCACGTGCCGCGTGCCGAGCAGTGCGCGCACCGCCAGCAGCGCGACGCCGGTCATCAGCGGGATCGCCGACAGCGCGATCAGCTCGGGCAACACGAACCAGCGTGCGCGCACGGTGGGGCTGATCCACGGCGTGGCCATCGAGATCAGCACCAGCCCGAGCACCATCGGCCCCCACGCGATCTTGGCCCAGGCCACCGCTCGGCGCTGCAGCTCGCCGTCGGTCTTCATGATCAGCCAGCAGGCGCCCAGCAGCACATAGGCCATCGGCAGCGCGAGCGCGATCGCGGCCGCGAACACCGGATAGTTCCAGCCGCTGCCGAAGCCGCTGACGTAGCGGCCGAGCATCCACCCCTGCGCGAGCGACGCCAGCATCGAGCCGGCGAAGAACAGGCGATCCCACATCGGCTTGCGCGCCGAGTGCGCCTTGACGCGGAAGTCGAACGCCACACCGCGCAGGATGAGGCCGATCAGCATCAGCGCCACCGGCAGGTACAGCTCGCCGAGCACGACGCCGTGCGCCTTGGGGAACGCCACCAGCAGGATGCCGATGCCGAGCACCAGCCAGGTTTCGTTGGCGTCCCAGAACGGGCCGATCGACGCGATCAGCACGTCCTTCTCCTGCGGCGTCGCGCGGTGCATCAGCATGCCGACGCCGAGGTCGTAGCCGTCGCTGATCACGTAGACCAGCATCGCGAGCCCCATCAGCGCCATGAAGATCACGGGCAGCGCCTCGTCGAACGACATCCAGCTCATGCGTGGCCCCCGACCGTTGAGCCGCCGATCGGTCCCGACGGTGCGCGGTCACGCATGTCCGCGGCCAGCACTTCCTCGGGCTTCTCGGCCATGTACTTCAGCACGCCGACGTACGCCAGCATCAGCGCCGTGTAGACCACGACGTACAGCGCCAGCGTCAGCCCGATCATCGGCGCCGGCACGCTCGACGCGACGTCGGCGGTGCGCACCAGGCCGTAGACGATGAAGGGCTGGCGGCCGATCTCGGTGACCCACCAGCCGGCGACCACCGCGACCCAGCCGGCGAACGTCATCGCCGCCAGCCACCACAGCAGTGCGCGCGGAAGGCGGTCGGCCACCCAGCCGCAGCGGCGGAACACCCACCATCCGATCCAACTGGTGGCGAGCATCAGCACGCCGACGCCGACCATCACGCGAAACGCCCAGAAGACCGCGAACACCGGCGGATGGTTGCCGCGAAAGTCGTCGAGGCCCTTGACCTCGCCGTCGAGGTCGTGACGCAGGATCAGGCTGGCCAGCTTCGGCAGCGCGATCTCGAAGTGGTTCTCGCGCGCCTGCCCGTCGGGGATCGCGAACAGCAGCAGCGGCGCGCCGCGCGTGGTGCGCCACAGCCCCTCCATCGCGGCCACCTTCTGCGGCTGGTGCTCGAGCGTGTTCAGGCCGTGCTGGTCGCCGACGTAGATCTGCAGCGGTGTCAACACGGCGGCCAAGGTCAGCGCGACGCGCAGCACCTTCGGCGCCGAGCCCTGCGCGCTGCCCTTGAGCAGCTGCCACGCGCTCAGGCCGGCCAGCACGAACGCGCAGGTCAGCGCCGAGGCGATCAGCATGTGCGCGAAGCGGTACGGGAACGACGGGTTGAACAGCACCTGCCACCAGTCGACGACCACGAAGCGGCCGTCCACGATCTCGTGACCGACCGGCGTCTGCATCCACGAATTGAGCGCCAGAATCCAGAACGCGCTGATGGTGGTGCCGAGCGCGACGAAGAACGTGGCGATCAAGTGCACGCGCTCGCTGACCCGGCCGTGGCCGAACAGCATGATGCCGAGGAAGCCCGCCTCGAGAAAGAACGCGGTCAGCACCTCGTAGGCCAGCGGCGGCCCGGCGACGTCGCCGACGCGCTCCATGAAGCCGGGCCAGTTGGTGCCGAACTGAAAGCTCATCACGACGCCGCTGACCACGCCGAGCGCGAAGCTGAGCGCGAACACCTTGGTCCAGAAGCGGTAGGCGTTGAGCCAGGCCTGCTTGTCGTTGCCGGCGGTCGCGACCAGGTGGCGCCAGCGGAAGAACAGCAGCAGCCAGCCCAGTGCGATGGTGATCGCCGGGAACAGGATGTGGAAGGTGATGTTGGCCGCGAACTGCATGCGGGCCAGCGTCACCGGATCCATCGCCTGCCTCGTCGTCGCTGCGGCCCGACCTTGGCGCGCTACACGGTAGCGACCGGCGTGGTCGGCGAACCCACGGCGCCGGGCAGCCGCAGCGGCGGCGCGGTCAGCAGGCAGCGACTGCGGCCCGTCACGCGCAGGTGGGCGGCGAGGTCGTTGAGCCACCACAGTTCGCCCAGCGGCACGCCGAGCTTGAACAGGCAGTGCTGGTGCAGCGGCAGCGCCGGGCGCTGGCCATCCAGCTCGCGCGCCGGGTAGTGCTCGACCGCGTAGTTGTCGGCGCACAGCGCGACCAC
>DASTZF010000048.1:0-5013 GCA_035764445.1 Burkholderiaceae bacterium | reverse complement strand
GGCGATGCTGCGCTACCTCGACAATGCGCTGTCGGCGGGGCCGCACTCGCGCATCGTGGCGCGATTGGCACGCCAGCCACGCGCCGACGGCGTCGTGCCGCGCATCACCGGCTTGAACGAGAACCTGGCGCGCGAGGTGCTGGAGTTGCACACGCTGGGCGTCGACGGCGGCTACACACAGGCCGACGTCACCGCGTTCGCCGCAGTGCTGACCGGCTGGCGCGCACCGCGCCTGCCGCGCGGCGACGACGCGAGCTTCTTCGATCCTGCCTGGCACGAGCCGGGCCCGAAGGTCGTGCTCGGCAAACGCTACGACGAAGGCCCGCAAGCGATGCGCGAACTGTTGCACGACCTGACCCGCCACCCGGCGACCGCTCGCTTCATCGCCACCAAGCTGGCTCGGCACTTCGTCGCCGACGATCCGCCGGCCACGCTGGTCGACCGCTTGGCGCGCAGCTTTGCCGACAGCTCGGGCGACCTGCCGACGGTGTATCGCGAACTGGTGCAAGCACCCGAAGCGTGGCAGCCGCAGGCCGCCAAGCTCAAGACCCCCGAGGAGCTGGTGGTGTCGGGCGCCCGCGTGCTGCGCGTGGGCGACGTGATCGCCGCGCGCGGTCGCGACGCCGGCGTCGGCGTGATGGGTCAGCGCGTGCAGGGCGCCCCGTCGCCGGCCGGCTGGCCCGATCGCGCCGAGGAGTGGCTCGGCCCCGATGCGGTCTGGAAGCGCCTCGAGTGGGCGACACGCATGGGCGAGCGCCTCGGTCGCGAGGTCGACGCGCGCACGCTGGCCGGCCGCGCGCTGGGACCCAGGCTCAGCGAGGCGAGCCGCACGCAGATCGAACGCGCTGCCGATGGCCCGCAGGCATTGGCGCTGTTGTTGATGGCGCCCGAATTCCAACGCCGATGAGCGCAGCCACTTCATGAAGCCGATACGCGCCGTTGCACCGACCGACTCCGGGCTACGCAGGGATTTCATCCGCAGCATGCTCAGTGCGGCGGCGCTGGCACCGTGGAGCCAGTTGAGCCTCGGTGGCCACGCACGTGGCGACGATGCCCGTCTGGTGCTGCTGGTGTTGCGCGGCGGCATGGACGGGTTGACCGCGGTGCCGCTGCCCGGCGATCCGCAGTTCGTCGCCGCGCGCGGGCCACTCGCCCAGTTGCCCGCGCCGCCGTTGCCGCTGGAGGGACCGTTCGCGCTGCATCCATCGCTGGCGGAGCTGCACGCGATGTACCGGCGCGAGGAATTGCTGGTGGTGCATGCCACCGCGCTGCCGTACAGCGAGCGGTCGCACTTCGACGCGCAGCAACTCCTCGAGTCCGGCGGCACGCGCCCGCATGAGCTGACCACCGGCTGGCTCGGTCGGGCGCTGGCCGCAGGCGGCCGCAAGGGCATGGCGCTGCAGACCGCGGTGCCGCTGCTGCTGCGCGGCCCCGGTGCGGTCGACACCTGGGCACCGTCGGTCCTACCCGAACCGTCGGTGGACCTGGTGGCGCGTGTACAGCGCATGTACGGTGGCGACGCAGCGCTCGCGCAAGCGCTCGAGCGGGCGCGCGCGCTGCACAGCGATCCGGCGCTGAACGACGCGATGGAGGCCAACGCGATGGGTGGCGCCGGCCCGCGGGCGCAGGTGCTCGCGCTGGCGCGCCGCGCCGGCGAGTTCCTGTCGCTGCCCGACGGCCCGCAGGCCGCAGTGCTCGAGATCGGCGGCTGGGACAGTCACGCCAATCAGGCGCTGCCGCTTGGCGCGCTGTCGAACAACCTGAGGCTGCTCGACGCCGCCTTGGCCGCGTTGCGTGAATCGCTGCAGGGCGCGCGGCCGGCATGGTCGCGTACCGTGGCGCTGGTGGTCACCGAGTTCGGGCGCGAGGTCGCCGTCAACGGGACGCAAGGCACCGACCACGGCAGCGGCGGCGTCGCGCTCGCGCTCGGCGGCGCGGTGCGCGGCGGCCGCGTGATCACCGACTGGCCCGGCCTCGCACCGAAGGATCGCTTCGAGGGCCGCGACCTGCGCACGACCACCGATCTGCGCGCGCTGTTCAAGACGGTGCTGCACGACCATCTGCACATCGCGCGCACGACGATCGACGCCAGCGTGCTGCCCGGTGCAGCGGGCGTGCGGCCGCTCGATCTGCTGCGCGCCTGACCCTAGCGCGCGGCGGCGCCGTCGACCACCTGCACGATGCGCGTGGCCATGCGCCGCGCGGCGCCCTTGTGCAGGTCGGCGAAGGCGAGCGCGCCGCGCGCCCATTGGTCACGCTGCGCGTCGCGCGCCAGCGCGATCGCGCGCGCCACGCCGCTGGCGAGATCGGGCACGCGCAGCGCCGCGCGCTCGGCCAGCGCGCCCTGCGCCGCCTGCTCGAAGTTGAACGTGTGCGGTCCCATCACGACCGGGCAACCGCACGCCGCCGCCTCGATCAGGTTCTGACCGCCCAATGGCGCGAAGCTGCCGCCCAGCAGCGCCACGTCGGCGGCCGCGTAGTACAGCGGCATCTCGCCCATCGAATCGCCGAGCCACACGTCGGCCTGTGACTGCGTAGGACCGGGCGCCTCGCCCCACTCGCTGCGCCGTGCCAGCGCAAGCCCCGCCGCGCCGACCATGTGTGCCACCTCGTCGAAACGCTGCGGGTGGCGCGGCACCAACAGCAACAGCGGCCGCGGCTCGGCCTGCGCACGCCAGGCCTGCAGCAGCGGCTGCTCCTCGCCTTCGCGGCTGCTGGCCATCAGCACGATGTCGCGCGCCAGCGCGCGGCGCCAGTCACGCCCACGCGCCACCAGCGCGGGATCGGGCGTCATGTCGAACTTCAGGTTGCCGCACACCTCGACCTCGCGCGCACCAGCGTCGCGCATCCGTCGCGCGTCGTCTTGCGACTGCGCGAGCACCAGCGTCAGCGCCTGCGCCGCCGGTTCCATCAGCGCCGCCAGGCGACGACCTTTGTGCGCGCTGCGCTCGCTCAGCCGCGCGTTGGCCAGCACCATCGGCACGCCGTGGCAGACGGCCTCGTGAACAAGGTTGGGCCACACCTCGGTTTCCATCAGCACGCCGGCCAGCGGGCGATGCCGGCGCAGGAAGCGCCGCACGGCGCCGGGCGTGTCGTACGGCAGCCAGCACTGATGGTCGCCGTCGCGCCACCACGCGCGGCCGGCGTCGCGTCCGGTGGCGGTGCCGTGGGTGAGCAGGATGCGCACGGTCGGCCGCAGCGCCCTCAACGCATCGATCAGTGCACCCGCGGCGCGCGTCTCACCGAGCGACACCGCGTGCACCCACAGCGCGCCGGGTTGGCTGGCGAGGCCGAAGCCGAGCCGCTCGCGCCAGGCGCGCCGGTAGCCGGGCTCGCGGCGTCCACGCCACCACAGCCGCAGAAACACCAGCGGCAGCGCCAGGCGCAGCACGAGCGACCACAGCGCGCGCGCGATCATCGCCGCCTCAGCGCCGGACGTCGATCAATGCGCGGGGCTGGCGAATTGCGCGTCGGGCTTGACCGCGCGCAGCGCCGTCATGAACGCGCTTCGAATGCGCTCGAGGGCCTGCGGGGTGTGGCCTTCGAAGCGCAGCACCAGCACCGGCGTGGTGTTGGATGCACGCACGAGCCCGAAACCGTCGGCATAGTCTGCGCGCACGCCATCGATGGTGACCAGCTGTGCGCCGTCAAAGCGCGCGCGCTCGCGCAGGGCATCGATCACGCGATGCGGCTCGCCCTCGGCGCACGGCACGTTGAGCTCGGGTGTGCTGAACGAGGTCGGCAGTGCGTTCAGCACGGCACTCGGATCCTGGCTGCGCGACAGGATCTCGAGCATGCGCGCAGCGGTGTACATCGCATCGTCGAAGCCGTACCAGCGCTCGTTGAAGAAGATGTGCCCGCTCATCTCGCCGGCGATCGGCGCGCCCTCTTCCTGCAGCTTGGCCTTCATCAGCGAGTGGCCGGTCTTCCACATCAGCGGCCTGCCGCCCGCGGCGCGAATGTCGGCACCCAGCCGCTGGCTGCACTTGACGTCGTAGATGATGGTGGCGCCGGGGTTGCGAGCGAGCACGTCGCGCGCCAGCAGCATCAGCTGGCGATCGGGAAAGATCACCTGGCCGTCGCGCGTCACCACGCCGAGCCGGTCGCCGTCACCGTCGAAGGCCAGCCCAAGGTCGGCGTCGGTGGCATGCACGACCTTGATCAGGTCGGCCAGGTTCTCGAGCTTGCTGGGATCGGGGTGGTGGTTTGGGAAGTCGCCGTCGACGCGCGAGTACAGGTCGATCACCTCGTGTCCGAGCGCGCGCAGGATGCCCGGCGCCGACGCACCCGGGATGCCGTTGCCCGAGTCGACCACGATGCGCATGCGACGCGCCTGCTTGCAGTCGTTGACGATGCGCCGCGTGTATTCGCCGACGATCGCCATGTTGCCGAGGCGTCCGGCGCCGGTGGCGTAGTCCTCGCGCTCCATCCGCTGGCGCAGGCGCTGGATGTCGTCGCCGTAGATCGCGCGGCCGCCGAGCACCATCTTGAAGCCGTTGTAGTCCTTGGGGTTGTGGCTGCCGGTGACCTGAATGCCCGAGCGGCAGCCGTACTTGCCGCGCGTCGCAGCCACGTAGTACAGCATCGGCGTCGTCACCGCCCCGAGATCGACCACGTCGAGCCCGGTCGACGCGAGGCCGCGCGCCAGCGCGGCGCACAAGCCGGGCCCCGACACGCGACCATCGCGCCCCACTGCCACCGCGCGCTCGCCGGCGGCGATCGCCTCGCTGCCGAAGGCGCGACCCAGGTGCTCGGCAAACGGCTCGTCGATGGTCTGGCCCACGATGCCGCGGATGTCGTAGGCCTTGAAAACGCTGGCTGCCGGTTTCATGAGACGCTGTGACTTGCGAAAGGCGCGATTGTAGGCAGCGTGCTGCCGGCCACGCGCGAACGATACTCGCCGGCCGCGCAGCAGGGCGCGACCGGCACTTTGGCGGCCCCCAGTCATCCGTCCGAAAACGGCGAGTGGGCTTTGGCGCCCACCCTATCATGTGCACATGACCCTGCACGACG
>DASTZF010000047.1:0-8348 GCA_035764445.1 Burkholderiaceae bacterium | reverse complement strand
CCGTGCGGTGCGCCTGCCAACCGGCGTCTATCCGGCACGCAAGGCGGAACACGCGCTGGCCATGATCCGCGCGGCCTATCCGAGCGTGCACCCGTGCGGCGATGCACTCTCGGGCGCACTGATGAACGCGGGACCGATCATCCATCCGCCGCTGGTGGTGATGAACGCGGCGCCGCTGCAGCACTTCGAGCGCTGGGACATCCACAACGAAGGCACGCAACCCGCCGTGCGCGCCGTCACCGACCGGCTCGACCACGAGCGCATCGCGGTGCGCGAGGCGCTCGGCTACGGCTCGCCACACTACCCGTTGGCCGATCACTACCTGAACGACCGCTGGATGTACGGCGACGCGCACAAGAAGCTCGTCAAGTCGGGCGATTGGCGCGAGGCGATCGACCTGCACCAGCACCGCTACGTCACCGAAGACATCGAACTCGGACTCGCGTTCCTGGCGTCGGTGGCGCGCTGGGCCGGTGTCGACGCACCGATTGCGCACGGCCTGCTCGGTGTGGCCGGCGGCTTTCTCGGGCGCGACCTGCGCCGCGGGGCGCGCACGTTGGAGGCGATGGGCCTGGCGTCGCACTCGCACGAGGCGCTGCAACAGCTATTGCACGAAGGGGAATGACGATGGCGCGCTTCGCCGCCGTGGGCGCCGGCCGCATGGGGCGCGGCATCGCGATCGCGTTCGCCTACGCGGGCCACCGCATCGCGCTGATCGATTTGAAGCCGCGCCCGCGCGACGCCTGGCACACGCTGCGTGACGAGGCGCGCGCCGAGATCCGATCGAGCCTGCAAGGGCTCGCTGCGCTCGGCGCGATCGATACCCACTACGTCGACGCGATCGCCGAGCGCGTCGAGCTGGTCGATGCCGCCGGCGCTCCCGCCGCGCTCGCCGCCGCCGAGCTGGTGTTCGAAGGCGTGCCCGAAACGATGGCGGCCAAGCGCGACGCGTTCGAGCAGCTCAACGTGCACTGCACCGACGACGCAATCCTGACGTCGACCACCAGCAGCATTTTGGTGACGCAGCTGGCCGGGCTGGTGCGCCGCCCCGAGCGCTTTCTCAACATGCACTGGCTCAACCCGGCCTACGTGATTCCTGTGGTCGAGCTGAGCACGCACCCGGCCACCAGCCCCGACACGCTGGCGCGCACGCGCGCCTTCATGCAGTCGATCGGCAAGCTGCCGGTGGTGTGTGGCGTGGCACCCGGCTACATCGTGCCGCGCCTGCAGGCGCTGGTGATGAACGAGGCGGCGCGCATGGTCGAGGAGGGCGTGGCCACCGCCGAAGAGATCGATCTGGCCACGCGCTACGGCATGGGCCTGCGCTTCGCGGCGATCGGCGTCGTCGAGTTCATCGACTTCGGCGGCTGCGACATCCTGCATCACGCGAGCCGCGAGATGGCGGGATCGATCGACGCCGGCCGCTACACCGCACCGGCGATCGTCGACCGCATGATGCAAGAGGGCAGGCTCGGCCTGAAGACCGGCAGCGGCTTCTACGACTACGGCAATCGCGACGTGCCGGCCTATCGGCGCGACGTGTTGTCGCGCACGCTCGGCATGCTGCGACATGCCGGGCTGTGGCGGCCGCCGGCCGACACCACGCTGCCATGACGACCCGGCGCGCCTATGCGCAGCTGCCGCATGGCCAGCTGCACTACGCGGCCTGCGGCGACGCCGATGCGCCGGCGGTGCTGCTGCTGCACCAGACGCCGCGCAGCTGGGCCGAGTATCGCGAGGCGTTGCCTCTGCTCGGCGTGCGCTACCGCGCGATCGCGATGGACACCGTGGGGTTCGGCGAATCCGATGCGCTGCCCGGCGCGCCATCGATCGAAGCGTGGGCGGCCGCCGCGCTGCAGCTGCTCGATGCGCTCGGCATCGCACGCGCCCACGTCGTCGGGCACCACACCGGCGGCGTGATCGCAGCGGAACTGGCCGCCCGGCACGCGCAGCGCGTTGGCGCGCTGGTGCTGTCGTCGACGCCGTTCACCGACGAGGCGTTTCGCCGCTCGCGTGCGCAACGCCCGGCGATCGACGCGGTCGAGCCGAGCGCCGACGGCGCGCATCTGGCCGCGCTGTGGCGCAAGCGCCAGCCGTTCTACCCGGCCGGTCGCCCGGACCTGCTGCAGGCGTTCGTGCTCGATGCGCTGAAGGTGCGCGGCGACGTCGAAGCCGGGCATCGCGCGGTCGCCGCGTATCGCATCGAGGATCGCATCGACGCGATCCGCCACCCGACGCTGTTGATCCGCGCGCCCGGCGATCCGTTTGCGTCGCCGCATGCGGCGCAGTGGCTTGCCCACCTGCCGCAGGCGCAGGTGGTCGACATCGAAGGCGGCATGGTGCCGCTACCCGACCAGTTGCCGCAGGCGTTTGGCGACGCCGTGCTGCGCTTCCTCGACGCGCAACGATGAGGGCCGTCCGCGTGCATGCGTGGCGCGAGGCGCCGCGCCTCGAGGAGCTATCGGAGCCGACCGGTGGTGCGGGCCGCACCATCGTGCGCATGCAGGCTGCCACCGTCGGGCACATCGACCGCACGGTGTGGCGCGGCGAGTTCCTGCGCCACCCGCCGCTGCCGTACGTGCCCGGTGTCGAAGCGGCCGGCGTGGTGGTGTCGAGCATGCGCTTTGCAGTCGGCCAGCGTGTGTGGCTGCGCGGCGCCGGGCTCGGCGTCGTGCGCGACGGCACATGGCGCGAGTTGATCGACGCGCCCGACGAGGCGGTCGGTGTGCTGCCCGATGCCGTGCCGGCACCACTGGGGTCGGCGTTCTTCTCGCCGTGCACGTCGGCGTGGGTGGCGTTGCGCGAGGTGGCGCAGGTGCGCGACGGCGAGCGCGTGTGGGTCACCGGGGCCACCGGCGCGGTGGGGTCGGTGGCGGTGCAACTGGCGCGCGAGTTCGGGGCGAACGTGCGCGCGCTGGTCTCCGATGCCACGCAGGCCGCACGCGTGCCCGCGGGGCTCGAGGTGATGCCGATCGACGCGCTGACGCCGCAGGCCGACGTGCTGATCGACACCGTGGGCGGCAGCACGCTGGCGGCCGCGCTGCGTGGTGTCGCGCCCGGTGGCCGCGCGGTGCTGGTGGGCTACACCGGTGGCGTGACGACCGAGCTGAACCTGCCCGAGCTGATGCAGCGCGACGTGTCGCTGTTGCCGCTGAACATGCTGCGTCGCGAGGCGGCGGGTCGCGCGGCGGCACCGCAGCTGCTGGCGCGCATCGCCGACGGCCGCCTCAAGCTCGACGTCACCGAGTTTCCGCTCGAGCAGGCCGCGCAAGCGCTGGAATGGATCGCCACGCGTGGGCATCGGGGCCGCGCGGTGCTGACCGCGTAGCCCAGCCTGGCAAGCGATCGGCGGCGCGCCGCCTGGTGCGACCGCGTGCCACGATCAGTGGAAGCACTAGGCTTGGGTCCGCTGGAGTTTTCATATGGTCTGGCATGAGTCTGCCGTGCAGGCAGGTGCCGCCATTCACCGAATGCGGTGCCGCGCCTCGAAGCTCCCGTGGAGCGGCGGCGGCTCGTTGCGCGTGTTGACGCTGGAGGTGAGCGCGGCATGGGGGCTGTGAAGAAGGTTGCTGCGGTCACCGGCGGCAGCGCCGGCATCGGCAAGGCGATCTGCGAATCGCTGCTCGCCGACGGCTACGACGTGGTGTCGCTGGCGCGCCGGCGCAGCGACATCGATCACCCCCACCTGCACAGCATCGAGGTCGACCTCGCCGACCGCCAGGCAACCGCCGACGCGGCGCGTGAGCTCGCGCACGGCTTCGAAATCACGACCCTGATCCACAACGCCGGCGTCATCCGCCCCGCGCTGCTACCCGACGTGAATCCCGACGACCTCGACGCACTCGCTCAATTGCACCTCGGCTGCGCGATCCAGCTCGTGCAGGCGGTGCTGCCGACGATGCGCGCGCGCCGCTTCGGCCGTATCGTGCTGATGTCGTCGCGCGCCGCGCTTGGCGCGCAGACGCGCACCAGCTACTCGGCCACCAAGGCCGGCATGATCGGCATGGCGCGCACCTGGGCGCTCGAACTGGCCGCCGACGGAATCACCGTCAACGTGGTGGCGCCCGGGCCAATCCACACCGACATGTTCTACGACGTGATCCCGGCTGGAAGCGAACGCGAGCGGCAGCTCGCGGCGTCGATCCCGGTCAAGCGCGTCGGCGAACCGGCCGACGTGGCGCGCGCGGTGTCGTTCTTCGTCGACCCCGACAACGGCTTCATCACCGGCCAGGTGCTGTACGTCTGCGGCGGCGCGAGCCTCGGCAGCATCGCCCTGTGATGCGTGGCGCGGTCATGAGCGATTCCCTTGCAACATCGGTCGGGTCCCACGGCGCGCGGCACGGCGTCCGCAGGCGCGACATCGCGCATCTGGTGCAGGACGACCGCGTGCACCGCGACCTGTACCTGAGCCATGAGCTGTTCGCGCTCGAGCAGCGGCACTTCTTTGCCAACACCTGGAACTACGTCGGCCACGCGAGCCAGATCCCCGAGACGGGCGACTACGTCACGGTGCCGATCGCCGGGCGCCCGCTGATCATGGTGCGGCAGGGCGACGGCGGCATCCGCGTGCTCAACAACCGCTGCGCACACAAAGGCACGCAGCTGCTCACCGACGAGCGCGGCAACGTCGGCAAGCTGTTGCGCTGCCCGTACCACGCGTGGACCTACAAGCTGGACGGCACGCCGCTTCACGTGCCGCTCAAAAGCGGCTACGAGGGCACGCAGCTGCTGCACTGCGAGTCGGGTCGTGGCATCGGCGCGTTGAAGCACGTCGAGGTCTATCGCGATTTCGTGTTCGTCAAGATCAACGACGTCGGCCCCGATTTCCACGACTACTTCGGCGACGTGCTGCAGGCGATCGACAACCTGGTCGATCGCTCGCCGGTGGGCCGCCTGCGCATCGAAGGCGGCGTGCTGCGCAACCTGATCCACTGCAACTGGAAGATGTACCTGGAGAACATCAACGACACCGTGCACCCGCTGTCGGCGCACGAGTCGGCGACGCATGCCGCCAACGCGCTGTGGCGCGACCAGCCGGCCAACGCCGTGAAGCCGATGGCGATGGAGCAGATCCTCCCGTTCGGCGCCGGCTACGATTTCTTCGACCGCATGGGCGGCCGCGTCTATCCGAACGGCCACAGCATGCTCGGCACCCATTTCAGCATCCACTCGGGTTACTCGCAGGTGCCCGAGTACGAGGCCGCGCTGCGCGCAGCGCACGGCGAGGCGCGTGCCCACGAGATCCTGCAGCGCTCACCGCAGAACTCGGTGTGCTTTCCGAGCCTGTCGGTCAAGGGCTCGCCGCAGGCGATCCGCGTGATCCGCCCCCTGGCGGCCGATCGCACGGTGGTCGAGGCGTGGAGCTTTCGCGTCGAGGGCGCACCCGATCTGCTGTTCGAGCGCTCGATGACCTACAACCGCCTCGTCTTCTCGCCGATGTCGGTGGTGGCGCACGACGACGTGCACCTGTTCGAGAGCATCCAGCAGGGCCTGCGTGCCGGCAGCAACGAGTGGGTCAGCCTGCACCGCGACTTCGACCCCGCCGAGCTCGCAGCTGGCACGCGCGAGGTCAACGGCACCAACGAGCTGCTGATGCGCAACCAGTTCCGCGCCTGGCTGCAGTTCATGAGCCTGGACCTGGAGGACTGAGCGTGTCGCCGCAGGACTTCGTCGCCCACGAAGCGCACCTGCTCGACGAGCGCCGGCACGACGAGTGGCTGGCGCTGTTCACCGACGACGGCCGCTACTGGGTGCCGCTGCAGGCTGCCGCGCAGGAAGAGGGCGCTGCGCACAACGCGCTGGCCGACGAGGATCGCCTGCTGCTGCAGCTGCGCATCGAGCGGCTGACGAGCGCGCGCGCACACTCGCAACACCCGCCGAGCCGCTGCCAGCACGTGCTGCAGGCGTCGACGATCACGCTGGACGACGAGGCTTCCGGCCGCTGCGAACTGCGCACGCCGTTTTTGTACGTCGAGTCGCGCGGCGAGCGGCAGCTGATGCTGGCGGGCACGACTTTTCACCGCCTCGTCAAAGCCGGCAGCGATTGGCGCATCCGGCTCAAGCGGGTCGATCTGTTGGATGCCGGCGCGGCGTTGCCGGCGATCCAGTTGTTCCCTTGACGTTCATCCCACCAGGAGCTTCAAACATGAACCGTCTCGTTCGTTGCGCGCTGGGCGCGGCCGTCGCGCTCGCCTTCACAGCCGGCGCGCTGGCTGCCGACCTCAAGGTGGGCCTGAGCGTCTCGCTGTCGGGCCCCAACTCATCGTTGGGCATTCCGTACTCCAAGGGCATGCAGGCGGCGGTCGCCTACAAGCCCGAGATCAACGGCCGCAAGGTGCAGCTGATCGTGCTCGACGACGGCTCGGACCCGACCAACGCCGGCCGCAACGCGCGCAAGCTGGTTGAGGAAGAGAAGGTCGACATCCTGATGGGCTCGTCGGGCGTGCCGGCGACGATCGCCATCTCGCAGGTGGGCCGCGAGAGCAAGACGCCGATGATCGGGCTGTCGCCGATCTCGCTGCCGCCCGCCGAGAGCGACTGGACGGTCACCGTCGCGCAGCCGCCGCAGCTGATGATTGACGCGGTGGTGCAGCGCATGAAGCGCGACGGCGTCAAGACGGTCGGCTACATCGGCTTCACCGACGCCTGGGGCGACCTCGTCTACAACTCGCTCATGAAAGCCACCGAGCCGGCGGGCATCAAGGTCGTGACCAACGAGCGCTATGCGCGCGCCGACCAGTCGGTCACCGGCCAGGTGCTGAAGATCGTCGCCGCGCGTCCCGACGCGGTGATGACCGGCGGCTCGGGCACGCCCGGCGCGCTGCCGTACCTCGCGCTCGCCGAGCGCGGCTTCAAGGGCAACGTGTACGGGCAGCATGGCCTGATCAACCCCGACTTCGTGCGTGTCGCCGGTGCGTCGGCCAACGGCAGCCTGATGCCCACCGGCCCGGTGATCGTCGCCGAGCAGTTGCCGAACGACTATCCGACCAAGAAGATCGCGCTCGACTTCCGCAACACGTTCCAGAAGGTCAACGGCGCGCCGACCACCGACGCGTTCTCGGCCTACTCGTTCGACGGCTACATGGTGTTCGTCGACGCCGCCACGCGCGCGCTCGCCAAGGGCGAGCCCGGCACGCCGGTATTCCGGCAGGCACTGCGCGATGCGATCTTCAGCAGCAAGGAAGTGGTCGGCACGCACGGCGTCTACAACTTCAAGCAGGGCGACCTCTACGGCGTCGACGAGCGCGCACGCGTGATCGTCAAGCTCGACGGCGGGCAGTGGAAACTGGCGCCCTGACTGTCGGCGGCACGCACCGCACGCGAAAGGCGAGGCCATGACGTGGGACGTGGCCTTGATTCTCGGCGTCGACGGCCTGGCCAACGGGGCGGTTTACCTGCTGGCCGGCCTCGGCCTGGTGCTGATCTTCTCGGTCACGCGCGTCGTCTTCGTGCCGTTCGGCGACGTGGCCGCGTTCGCGGCGCTGAGCCTCGCCGCGTTTGAAGCCAAGCGCCTGCCGCCGACCATCGGTCTGGTGGCGATGCTCGCACTGCTGGCCACGATCACCGAGGTGTGGTCGCTGGTGAAGCGCCACGAGCGTGCGCGCATTCCGCGCGCGGTGCTCGGCTGGGGCGTGTTGCCGCTGCTGCCGTGTGCGCTGGCATGGGCCGCGTCGGGCCAGGCGCTGCCGCACACGGTGTTCGTCGCGCTGGCCGTGCTGCTGGTGGTGCCGATCACGCCGCTGGTGGCGCGCGTGGCATTGCAGCCGATCGCCGATGCGTCGGTGCTGGTGCTGTTGATCGTGTCGCTGGCGCTGCATTTCCTGCTGTCGGGGTTGGGGCTGCTGTTCTTCGGCCCCGAAGGCTTTCGCACCGCGCCGCTGGCCGGCGGCTCGCTCACGTTGCCCGGCGGCTTTCCGGTCAGCGGCCAGGTGATGCTGATGCTGGCTTCCGCGGTGGTGCTGAGCGGGCTGTTCTTCCTCGCCTTCGAGCGCACGGTCGCCGGCAAGGCGCTGCGCGCGACCGCGGTCAACCGCGTCGGAGCGCGGCTGGTCGGCATCCGGCCGGCGCGCACCGCGCTGCTCGCCTACACCTTCGCGTCGCTGCTGGCCGGTTTGATCGGCGTGCTGGTGGCGCCAGTCACGACGATGTATTACGACTCCGGGTTCCTGATCGGCCTGAAGGCGTTCGTCGCCGCGATCATCGGTGGCCTCGTCAGCTACCCGTTGACGGCGCTCGGTGCGCTCGCGGTCGGCGTGGTCGAGAGCTTCGGCTCGTTCTGGAGTGGCGCGCTGAAGGACGTGATCGTGTTCAGCCTGCTGATCCCAGTGCTGTTGCTGCGCTCCGCGCTG
>DASTZF010000046.1:0-3662 GCA_035764445.1 Burkholderiaceae bacterium | reverse complement strand
CGCGCTGGCCACCGCGTTGCTTGCCATGCGGCTCAACCGTTCGGCCCACGCCAACGCTTCGTCGAGCGCCTGGCCGTCGGCGGTGACCGCGTTGACCAGCCCCAACGACTGCCATTGTCGTGCGGTCATCGGTTCGGGCAGCCACACCATCTGCAGCGCCAGTGCACGCGGCAGCGCCTGCGCGAGGTGGTAGGTGCCACCACCGTCGGGCGACAGGCCGGCGCGTCCGTACGACATCGTGAAGCGCGCGCCTTCGGCGGCGACGATCAGGTCGCACGCCAAGACCAACGAACAGCCGCCGCCGGCCGCGTGGCCCTCGACGGCGGCGATCACCGGCTTCGGGCACTCGCGCATCGCGGACACGAAGCAGTGAAAGCGGTCGATGCTGGCGCGCACCTGTTCGGGCGGACCATCGCGCGTGGTGGCGAGGCGCTGCAAGTCGCCGCCCGCACAGAAGTGCGCGCCATCGCCGCGCAACACCACACAACGCAGCGTGGCATCGGCGGCGGCGTCGTGCAGCGCCGCGGTGCCGGCGGCATACACCTGCGGCGACAGCGTGTTGCGCGTGGCCGGATCGCGGATGGTCAGCACGAGCGCGCTGCCGCGGCGCTCGCTCAACAACTGAGACGGCATGGCGTGCGACCCTCTCGTGCAGCGTGACGCATAACAGAGAACATTCTCTCACCGCAGCAAGCACGCACGGGCTCGCACGAGGGAGCTTCGGACCTTCATGCTAGAGTCCCGCGCAGTCTTTTGAACGCGATGCATCGCCCCAGGTCCGACGCGCCAGCGCCCACTGCATGAATGCTCGCAGCATCATCCTGGTGGCCCCGCTGGCGCTCGCGGCGAGCGCGCTCGTGCATGCGCTGGGCATCGTGCGCGCGCCGTCGAACGTCACGCTCGGCGCGCCGCTGAATTTTCCGATCAACCTGCAGCTGGCGAGCGACGAGTCGATCAATTCGACCTGCGTCACCGCCGAGGTCCACCAGGGCGACCAGCGCATGCCGCAGTCGGCCGTGCGCATGGCCATCGAGCAGGGTGCCAGCAGCGAAGAGCGCGTGCTGCGCGTGTACTCGACGGTGGCCATCGAGGAGCCGATCGTCACCGTCACGCTGATGCTCGGCTGCGCGACCCGGCTCGAGCGGCGCTTCACCGTGTTTGCCGATCCGCCGCTGATCACGGTGGCAGCGGCGCCCGAGCAAGTCGATCCGCCGCGTGTCGAAGCACCGGCCGCGGTGGCGCCGCTGCCGCGGCGCGAGAGCGTCGCGTCGGCCCCGCGCGCGGACAGTGCGGCAGTGGCCGGCGCGGGCGCGGTAGCGACCACGCCGCGCACCGACGGCCGGCCCGCCGCCCGGCCCGCGCGATCTGCTAGTGCCACTGCAGCCGGCACGACAACGCCCGCACGCCGCCCGGTCCGCACGGCAGCGGTCGCACCGCCCGTGACGACGGGCCAGACAGCCGCCGCTGCTGCGCGTGGCGGCACGGCGCCGCCCACCGCTGCGGCGCCCGGCCCGCGGCTGAAGCTCGACGCGCTTGAGCCGATCGCGCGCGCCGGACCTGCCGTATCGGCAGCCGAGGCGGTGCACGAGGCGCAGTTGCGCGTGGCCGCAATGGCTGCCAGCGCGGCCATCGCCGAGCAGGCCGCCAGTGCGGCGCTCGCCAGCGCGGCATCGGCAGCCGAGCGGATGCGAGCGCTCGAGCAGGGACTCGAGAAGCTGCGCGCCGACGCGGAGCGCGATCGGGAGCAGACCGCCGCGTTGCGATCGAAGCTGGCACGCGCCGAAGACAACGGTCGATTGGCGCCGTGGCTTGGTACCGGCATGGTGTTGCTGGCTGCGATGGCGTTGTGGCTGTGGATGCGCATGCGGAGGCTGCAGCGCGAGCAGCAGGCGGCGTGGTGGGCAGCGACGAAGGGCGCCACGGCGGGCAAGCCGCCGCTGAATCCACCGACGCTGCAGCCGATGACGCTGCCGCCGCAGGTGGCGCCGCCGCCGCTGGTCAGACCGGAGGCGACCGTCACTGTCAAGCCGCAGACGCCACCGAAACCTGCGTTCCGCGATTCGCTGTTCACGTCGCAGCAGGAGCCGCGCGACGTGTCGATCGAAGAGCTGATCGACCTCGAACAGCAGGCCGAGTTCTTCGTCGTGCTCGGCCAGGACGCCGCCGCCATCGACCTGCTCATGGGCCACATCCGCAGCAGCGGTGGCACCAGTCCGTTGCCGTACCTGAAGCTGCTGGAGATCTATCGCCGGCAGGGCGACCGCGAGTCGTACGAGCGCACCCGCGAGCGCTTCAACCATCGCTTCAACGCCTACGCACCCGACTGGGACTCCGATCTGCAGCACGGCCGTTCGCTCGACGAGTACCCTATCGTGATGCAACGGCTGGTGGGGCGCTGGCGCGAGCCGCTCGACGCGATGGCCGAGCTCGAGGCGCTGATGTTCCGCCGCGACGGCGGTGAGCTGTTCGAGCTCCCGGCCTATCGCGAGGTATTGTTCCTGTACTCGATGGCGCGCGACCTGCTGGACCATCAGGGCGGACCTCCCACCACGATCGACGTGCTGCTGCCGCTGGGCGATCGCAGCCAGGAGTTCGAGCCCACCACCGCGCGACCGCACCTCTTCACCACCCCCACCGGGCTGGCCGAATTGGGCCGCGCGACCGAGCCGCCGATCGAGGTGTTGCGTTCGTCGTGGGGGACGCTCGGCCCGAACGAAGGCCCATCGAGCGTCTACGGCACGGTCGACGTCGACCTCACCAAGCCGCTGCCGATGAACGAGGACACGCACGTGCTGCGTCGCGACGACGACCAGCGCAGCGATTTCCTCGACCTGCCGCCGCCAAAGCCGAAGAAGTGATGGCGCGCCGCGAGGCGCGCGCTCAAAGGCGTGCCAGGCGATCGAGCGCGCTGTTGAGGGTCTCGTCGCGCTTGGCGAAACAGAAGCGCGCCAGCCGCTGGTTGCGGCCGTCCTCGTAGAAGGCCGCCAGCGGAATCGCCGCCACACCGATCTCGCTGGTGAGCCAACGGCAGAAGTCTTCTTCCGTGCGTTCGCTGATCGCGGAGTAGTCGACGCACTGGAAGTAGCTGCCCTCGCTGGGCAGCAGCCGCAGCCGCGTGCGCGCCAGGCCGGCACGGAAGAGGTCGCGCTTGCGCTGGTAGAACGCAGCGAGCTCGAGGTAGGGCCGCGGATCGTCCATGTAGTGCGCCAGCCCGTGCTGCACCGGCGTGTTGACCGTGAACACGTTGAACTGATGGACCTTGCGAAACTCGGTGGTCAACGCGCGCGGCGCAGCCACGTAGCCGACCTTCCAGCCGGTCACGTGATAGGTCTTGCCGAAACTCGATACCACGAACGCGCGTGCCGCCAGCTCCGGGTGGCCGCACGCGCTGGCGTGAGCGACGCCGTCGTACACCATGTGCTCGTACACCTCGTCGGCGATCAGCAGCACGTCGGTCGGTCGCAGCAGCGCAGCCAGGTGATCGAGGTCGTCGCGCGTCCACACGCTGGCGCTCGGGTTGTGCGGCGTGTTGACGAGGATGGCGCGCGTGCGCGGCGTGATCGCCGCCGCGATGGCCGCGAAGTCGGGCCTGAACGTGCCGGCGGCGAGCGCCACCCGTACCACGCGGCCGCCGGCCAGCTCGATGTTGGGCACATAGCTGT
>DASTZF010000045.1:0-8431 GCA_035764445.1 Burkholderiaceae bacterium | reverse complement strand
GTAGTGGCCGTACTCGTGCACCACGATCAGCAGACCGAGTGTGACGATGAAGGCCAGCACGGTGATCATGTCGCCCTCGCCCTCACGTGTTGAGCGGCGACGCTGCGCGCGCGCCCGTCGAGCGCCAACAGGTCATCGAGGGTCTCCTGTGCACCGAAGTCACCCGACACCAGCTCGAGCGTCGCGGCATTGACCGCGTGAATGTCGGGAAAGCGGATCGCACCGTCCAGAAACGCAGCGACCGCAATCTCGTTGGCCGCGTTGAGCACATTCGTGGCCCCAGGCGCCGCGCCCAGGCAATCGTAGGCCAGCGCCAAGCCGGGGAAGCGCTGCAGATCGGGCGCCTCGAAGGTCAGCGCACCGAGCGTCGTGAAGTCGAGCTGCGCAGCGCCGGAATCGATGCGCTCGGGCCAGGCCAGCCCGCAAGCGATCGGCACCTTCATGTCGGGCGTGCCCAGCTGCGCGAGCACCGACCGGTCACGGCACACGACCATCGAATGCACGATGCTCTGCGGGTGGATCACCACGCGGATCTGCCGCGGCTCCAGCGCGAACAGCCAACGCGCCTCGATCACCTCGAGCGCCTTGTTCATCATCGTCGCCGAATCGACCGAGATCTTGCGTCCCATCACCCAATTGGGATGCGCGCAAGCCTCGTCGGGCGTCACCCGCCGCAACGTCTGCGGATCACGCTCGCGAAACGGCCCCCCCGACGCGGTGAGGACGATGTGGTCGATGCGCTGCGGCCAGCTCGCGCGCTCCGGCGGCAGGCACTGGAAGATCGCCGAGTGCTCGCTGTCGATCGGCAGCAGCGTCGCGCCGCCTTCGTGCACCGCTCGCATGAAGAGGCCGCCGCCGACCACCAGCGCCTCCTTGTTGGCCAGCAGCAGCCGCTTGCCGGCGCGCGCCGCCGCCAGGCATGGCGCCAGTCCGGCGGCACCGACGATGGCGGCCATCACGGTGTCGACCTCGGGATGCGCGGCCAGTTCGGCGAGCGCTGTTGCGCCGTGCAGCACCTCGGTGCGCACGTCGGCGCGGACCAGTCGCTCACGCAGGTTGCGCGCCTGCTGCGCGGTGTCGACCACCGCCACGCGCGGGCGCCAGCGCTCGCACAGCGCGGCCAGCTCGTCGATGCGCTGACGCGCCGTCAATGCGAAGACCTCGAAGCGCTGCGGATGCAGCGCCACCACCTCGAGCGTGCTCATCCCCACCGAGCCGGTGGCCCCGAGGATGCACAGGCGCTGTCGCTTCTCCATGGTGCGATTGTCGGTCAACGCGCGGCCGTCATAGCGTGGTGATCGCCAGCGCGCACGGCAGCACCGGCAGCAGCGCATCGATGCGGTCGAGCACGCCGCCGTGCCCGGGCAGCAGGCCACTGGCGTCCTTGGCGCCGACCGCGCGCTTGACGAGCGACTCGAAGAGATCACCCACCACGCTCATCGCCACCAGACCCAGCACCGCCAGCGCCATCGCCGGCGCGCCGAAGCGTTGCTTCAGCTGCGTGAACAGGCTCGCCGAATCGGTGGCGACGCTTGCGTCGAACGCGGTCCACGCGAGCGCAAGCACCAGCACGCCGATCATGCCGCTGGCCACGCCCTCCCAGCTCTTGCCCGGGCTGATCACCGGCGCCAGCTTGTGGCGCCCGAACGCGCGGCCGCCGAAATACGCCGCGATGTCGGCCATCCAGACCACGCAGAGTACTGACAGCAGGTAGTTCACGCCGATGATGCGCGCCTGCGCCAGCGCCCACCACGCCGCCACCAGCAGCACGAGTCCGAGCAGCAGGCGGGCCAGCTGCGGCACTGCAGGCCAGCGCGCCGGCCCGGCCCGCAGCGCCGACGCACCGCCGATGATCCAAGCGCACGCCGCCAGCCACCATAGCATCGGCACGTCGCTGGCCGCGTGCGGGGCACTCGCCAGCAGCAAGCCCGCCGCGGCCAGAGCGCCACCGCTGCTCCAGGCACCCGCTGGCGACAAGCCGTTCAGTCGCGCCCACTCCCACGCAGCGAGGCTGATCAACACCAGCGTCAGCACGACGAACGGCCACGGGCTGTGCAGCCACAGGGTCGGCACCAGCAGCGCGAGCAGCACCAGCGCCGTGGCCACCCGCAGCGCGAGCATCGCGCTCAACCACCCGTTGTGCGCACCGCCTGCGCCGCGCGCACGTCGCCGAAGCGGCGCTCACGTCCCGCGTAGGCCGCGAGCGCGGCGTCGAGTTCGGCTTCGTCGAAGTCGGGCCACAGGCACTCGGTGAAGTACAGCTCGGCATAGGCGATCTGCCACAGCAGGAAGTTGCTGATGCGCACCTCGCCGCCGGTGCGGATGAAGAGGTCGGGGTCCGGCGCATGCGCCAGCGCCATCAGCGACGACAGCTGCTGCTCGTCGATGCGCTCGGCGCTCAAGCCCTGCGCAACCGCCTGCTGGCAGGCCTGCACGATGTCCCAGCGGCCGCCGTAGTTGAACGCCACCGACAGCGTGATGCGCGAGTTGTGCGCGGTGCTCGCTTCGGCCTCGTCCCACGCCGCGCGCACCTTGTCGTTGACCGCGCTGCGGTCGCCGACGATGCGGATGCGCACGCCCTGCTCGGCCAGCTTGCGCAGGTACTTCGACACCGCCACCAGCACCAGGCCCAGCAGGCCAGAGATCTCTTCTTCGGGCCGCTTCCAGTTCTCCGACGAGAACGCGAACACGGTCAGGTACTCGATGCCGCGGTCGGAGCAGGCCTGCACGCAGCGCACCAGCGAGTCGACACCCTGCTTGTGGCCGAAGAAGCGCGGCATGAAGCGCTTCTTGGCCCAGCGGCCGTTGCCATCCATCACGATGGCCACGTGACGCGGAATGGGGTTGAGGTCGCGCTGCACCGCTAGCGACTGGACGTGCCCACAGGCGGCCGCGACGCAGCAGCGTCAGACAGCAAGGACTTCGGCTTCCTTGGCGTGCACCAGCTTGTCGATCTCGGTGACGGTGCGATCGGTGAGCTTCTGCACCTCGTCCTGCGCGCGGCGCTCCTCGTCCTCTGCCGCCAGCTTGTCCTTCAGCAGTTTCTTCAGGTGCTCGTTGGCGTCGCGCCGCAGGTTGCGCACCGCCACCTTGGCCTCCTCGCCGGCATGCCGCACGACCTTGGTCAGGTCGCGGCGGCGCTCCTCGGACAGCGGCGGCATTGGCACGCGCAGCAGGTCGCCCTGCGACGCCGGGTTGAGGCCGAGGTCGCTCTCGCGGATCGCCTTTTCGATCTTTGCGCCCATGCCCTTGTCCCACGGTTGCACGCTGATCGTGCGCGCATCGAGCAGCGACACGTTGGCGACCTGGCTGATCGGCACCATCGAGCCGTAGTACTCGACGTGCACCTGGTCGAGCAGACCCGGGTGCGCGCGGCCCGTGCGGATCTTCTGCAACTCGTGCTTCAGCGCTTCCACCGACTTGTGCATCTTGGTCTCGGCGTTCTTCTTGATCTCGGCAATCGTGGTGGTCATCGATGTCTCCTTGCGCGCGCTCTACACGTGCACCAGCGTGCCTTCGTCTTCGCCCTGCACCACTCGCTTCAGGGCGCCGGCCTTGTTGATTGAAAACACCCGGATCGGCAGCTTCTGGTCGCGACACAGCGCGAACGCGGTGGCATCCATCACCTGCAGGTTGCGCGCGATCGCGTCGTCGAAGCTGATCGCGGTGTAACGCGTCGCCGACCGGTCCTTGTTGGGGTCGGCACTGTACACGCCGTCGACCTTGGTCGCCTTCAGCACCACTTCAGCCCCGACCTCGGCACCGCGCAATGCAGCCGCGGTGTCGGTGGTGAAGAACGGGTTGCCGGTGCCGGCGGCGAACACGACCACTTTGCCCTCCTCGAGGTACTGCAGCGCCTTGGGCCGCACGTACGGCTCGACCACCGCCTCGATCGCGATGGCCGACATCACGCGCGCGGTCATGCCGGCCTGACGCATCGAATCGGCCAGCGCCAGCGAGTTCATCACCGTGGCCAGCATGCCCATGTAGTCGGCGGTTGCGCGGTCCATGCCGACCGAGCCGCCGGCGACGCCGCGGAAGATGTTGCCGCCGCCGATGACGATGGCGAGTTCGACACCGAGCTCGGTGACTTCCTTCAGTTCACGCACCATGCGAACGATGGTGCCGCGATTGATGCCGTAAGCGTCGTCGCCCATCAGCGCTTCGCCGGACAGCTTGAGCAGGATTCGCTTGTAGGCCGGCATCCGCCGATTCTCCCTGGCTATTGGCAGGCGGGAGTTTACGCGGCGGCGTGAGACGGTCGCACGCCACCACGGGACAACTCACTTCGGCTTGTCGTCCTGGTCTTTCTTGGCCGCGGCCACTTGGGCCGCCACCTCGGCCGCGAAGTCGTCGCTGCGCTTCTCGATGCCCTCGCCCACCACGTACAGCGTGAAGGCCTTGACCGCGGTGTTGGCGCCCTTGAGCATCTGAGCCACGCTCTGCTTGCCGTCGGCGGCCTTGACGAACACCTGGTCGAGCAGCGACACCTCCTTCAGGAACTTCTGCACCGAGCCTTCGATCATCTTGGTCACGATCTCGGCCGGCTTGCCGCTCTCGGCGGCCTTGGCCATCGCCACCTTGCGCTCGTTGTCCACCAAGTCGGCGGGCACGCTCTTGGCATCGATCGCCAGCACGCGCGTGCCCTTGGTCGACGCCGCGATCTGCATCGCCACGTCCTTGGCCGCGACGTCGCTGCCGGCGAACTCGACGATCACGCCGATGTGGGTGCCGTGCAGGTAGTGCGCGAGCTTGCCGCCACCCGCGTAGCGCTGGAAGCGGCGGATCGACATGTTCTCGCCGATCTTGCCGATCAGGCCTTTGCGCACGTCCTCGACGGTCGGGCCGAAGCCGTCCTGCGACAGCGGCAGCGCCGATAGCGCTGCGATGTCGGCCGGGTTCTTGGCGGCCACCAGGTGCGCACACGCCTTGGCAAACGACAGGAACGAGTCATTCTTCGAGACGAAGTCGGTCTCGCAATTGATCTCGACCAGCGCGCCGGTGTTGCCCTCGACCACGGCGGCGATCACACCCTCGGCGGTGATGCGCGACGCCGCCTTGCCGGCCTTGTTACCGAGTTTGACACGCAGGATCTCTTCGGCGCGCGTCAGATCGCCGTCGGCCTCGGTGAGCGCTTTCTTGCACTCCATCATCGGCGCGTCGGTCTTGGCGCGCAGTTCGGCCACCAGGCTTGCAGTGATTGCGGGCATATGAACTCCAAGATGCGGGCTGCCGAGCCCGCTACAACCTAGGCATTCGGCCGGCCGCAGGCCGGCTTGTCATTCGAGCTGGAGCCCCCTCGCGGAGGGGGCTCGGGGGAGCGGTGAGATCACCGCCTGCGGTGATGGAGGTGGCGCCTTACGCCCCTTCATTCACCTCGACGAATTCATCCCCGCCAGACACAGCCTGCGCCACCTCCGTCACCGCCTGCGCCTTGCCCTCGAGCACTGCGTCGGCCATCGCGCGCGCGTACAGGGCCACTGCCTTGGCCGAGTCGTCGTTGCCGGGGATCACGTAGTCGATGGCCTCGGGAGAGTGGTTGGTGTCGACCACGCCGATCACTGGAATGCCGAGCTTCTTGGCCTCGGCCACCGCAATCTTGTGGTAACCGACGTCGATCACGAACATCGCGTCGGGCAGCGCCGCCATGTCCTGGATGCCGCCGATGTCCTTCTCGAGCTTGTGCAGCTCGCGCTCGAACATCAAGCCCTCCTTCTTGCTCATCTGGTCCATGCCGGCTTCCTTCTGCGCCTGCATCTCCTTGAGCTTCTTCAGCGACGCCTTCACGGTCTTGAAGTTGGTCAACATGCCGCCGAGCCAGCGCTGGTCGACGTACGGCATACCGCAGCGCTGCGCCTCCTGGGCGATCACGTCGCGCGCCTGGCGTTTGGTGCCGACCATCAGAATCGCGCCGCGCCGGCCCGCCAGCTGGCGCACGAACTTCATCGCGTCCTCGAACGCCGGCAGCGTCTTCTCGAGGTTGATGATGTGGATCTTGTTGCGATGGCCATAGATGTAGGGGGCCATCTTGGGATTCCAGAAGCGCGTCTGGTGTCCGAAATGGACGCCGGCTTCCAGCATTTCACGCATCGTCGTGGGCATCAAAGCTCCAAAGGTTGGGTCTAGAATCCGGCGCGAATCGCTGCTCGGCGAGCCGTGCAGCGACACCTTTTGAGGGCCGGTTCGGGATTGATCAACGTCAGCAGTCCGCGCCGCGCGCCACGAGCAACTCGCCAGCGCAGAGGACTCCCCAGTTGAACCCGCGGATTGTACCAGCCGTGCCCGGCCAGACCCTCGCTGCCCACCACGCCAGCGTGCTGTCCAGCCGCGGCTCGATCGAGGCCGCCGCGCGGCAGGCCCTCGAGGTGGCCCGGTCGCCCGCTTGCGACAAGGCCTTCATCCGGCTGTTCGAGACTTCGGCGCTGGCCACCGCCAGCGCACTGCAGACGATGCAGCGCGCCGGCACACCGATCGCCGTGCTGGCGGGCGCGCCGATTTCGGTGAAGGACCTGTACGACGTGGCGGGCTTTCCCACCACGGCCGCGTCATCGACGATGCACGACGCGCCGCACGCGGCGCAAGACAGCCCTGCGGTGGCCCGGGTGCGAGCGGCCGGCGGCGTGCTGATCGGCCACACCAACATGAGCGAGTTCGCGTTCTCGGGTGTCGGCATCAACCCGCACTTCGGAACCCCGACCAATGCGGGCACGTTGGCGCTCGACAGCGAGCCGCGCGCGCCCGGCGGCTCGACCTCGGGCGGCGCGACATCGGTCGCCGCCGGCGCCGCGCTGGCGGCGCTGGGCTCCGACACCGGCGGTTCGGTGCGCATCCCGGCGGCGCTGCAGGGATTGGTCGGATTCAAGAACACGCAGCGACTGACACCCCTGGAAGGCACGGTGCCGCTGTCGACCACGCTCGACACGGTGAGCGCGATCACGCGCGACGTGCGCGATGCGGTCACCATGCACGAGGTGCTGGCACAGCGCACCGCACACCTGGAAGCGAGGCCGCTGTCGGCGTGGCGGCTCGCAGTGCCGCGCACGCTGATGCTCGATGCACTCGATACCACGGTTGCGGGGGCATTCGAGCGCGCCTTGCGTGCCGTGCGCGCCGCCGGTGCGCGCATCGATGACATCGTGCTGCCCGAACTGGCCGAGGTCGCCACCATCAACGCCAGCGGCGGCTTCGCACCGCCGGAGAGCTGGGCCTGGCATCGCAAAAGGATGGCCGAGCGCGGCGACGGCTACGACCGGCGGGTGGCACTGCGCATCCGCAGGGGCGAGACGATGAGTGCAGCCGATTACATCGACCTGATCCATGCGCGCGCACGCTGGATCGACCGCATGGGCGATGCGCTGCACGGCTTCGACGCCATGCTGTCGCCCACCGTGCCGATCGTCGCACCGGTGATCGCGCCGCTGGTGGCCAGCGACGAGGCGTTCTTCGCCGCCAACGCTCTGTTGTTGCGCAACCCCTCGATGGTCAACCTTCTCGACGGCTGCGCGCTGTCGCTGCCGTGCCATCGCGCCGACGAGTTGCCGGTCGGCCTGATGGTGTGGAGCGGCGCGTTGGCCGACGACACCGTGTTGAGCGTGTCGCTGGCCATTGAGTCGGCCTTGCGCGGCAGCGCGGCCAAAGCGAACTGACCCGATGCGTGTCGCGGTGATCGGCGCCGGCATCGTGGGCGTCACGACGGCGTACGAACTGGCGGTCGATGGCCACGAGGTGACCGTGTTCGAGCGCCAGGCCAGCGTCGCGGCCGAAACCAGCTTCGCCAATGCCGGCGTGCTGGCGCCCGGCTACGTGACGCCGTGGGCGGCACCGGGCATGCCCGGCAAGGTCCTGCGCCAGATGTTCGGCAGCCACGCCGCGGTACGGCTGGTGCGACCCTTCTCGCCCGCGTTGCTCGGCTGGATGTGGCGCTGGTGGCGCGCGTGCCGGCCGAGCGTCTACGGGGCCAATCGTGGCCGCATGATCCAGCTGGCGCGCTTCAGCCTGCTGCGCATGCACTTGCTGACCGCGCAGCTTGAGCTCGAGTACGAGCAATCAAAGGGACTGCTGGTGCTGCTGCGCACGCCGCGTGACCTCGCACTGGCGCGCCCCGGCGTGAAGCTGCTGGCCGAGCTCGGCGTCAACTGCCACGTCGTCGAAGCTGCGCGCGTGCGCGAGCTCGAGCCCGGTCTCAATGCCGACACGCCGCTGCATGCCGCTCTGCACCTGCCCGACGAAGAGGTCGGCAACTGCCGCCAGTTCGCGCACCTGCTGAAGACGCACGCGCAGCAGCTCGGCACGCTGTTCCGGTTCCACCGCCAGGTGCGCCGCATCGACGGCGGGCCGCTGCCGACCGTCCATCACCGCGCCTTGCCGCGCCTGGACCCGACGCAGCTGTCGGGCGCCGAGCATCCGACCACGCTGCCCGAGTCCGAGGGCA
>DASTZF010000044.1:0-14772 GCA_035764445.1 Burkholderiaceae bacterium | reverse complement strand
CGCCACCTCCACCGCCGCACGCAGCGAGCCACAGCGCGCAGGCGAGCGCAGCGCTCAGGCGCCCCAGGGTGAACAGCGAGGTCAGGGTGATGGGGGTCGTCGCAGGCATCGATCGCTGTCCTGCATCTTATGACGTTGGGTCGCGCTCGCGCGTGCGAGCAAACCCGAGACAAACCGCGGGGAAGCGTTACCGCGACACGTCTGCCGGCACCACCGCGGTCGCCTCGAGCTCGATCTTGCCCGGGCTGTCGAGCAGATCGGACACGAAGATCATGCTCATCGCCGGGAAGTGCCTGCCCATCAGCGAGCGCCAGACGGTACCGATCTCCCTGCGCGCGGCCAGATACCCGGGCTTGTCGCAGCAGTAGGCGGTGATGCGGCAGATGTGCTCCGGCCGGCCGCCGGCCTGAGCCAGCACCTCGAGCACGTTGCGCAATGCCTGCTCGAACTGCGGCGCGATCAGCTCGGAGTGGAAGCGCTGCTGCGCATCCCAGCCGACCTGACCGGCGATGAACACGAGCCGCCCGCGGTCGACCGCGATGCCGTTGCTGTAGCCGATCGGTGGCGCCCAACCTTCGGGAAGCAGGGTGTTCAGAGTCATGCGAGGTTCGGCCCGGCCGTCGAGACGAGGAATCAAGATCGGTTATTCGCTGTAGCGCGGCGGATCGGGGTCGTGCGCCCAGTCGCCGGCCGGCTTCGGAAACTTGGCCATCCATTGCCGGACCATCGCCACGTGCTCGGTCTCCTCGTCGCGCAGCTCGGTCGCCGCGCGCCGCACCGAGTCGTTGGGCGCGCTGCGCGCCAGCTCGGTGAAGAAAGCCTCGGCGCGCTGCTCGGCGGCCAGCGCGAGCTCCAGCGCGTGCCACGGATGCATCAGGTAGTGCACCGCGTCGCGCGGGATCATCTCGGGCGACTCCATCGCCGGCCACGCCCCGGGCGGCACACCCGGCACCTCGGCCCAGTTCATCTCGGCAATGATCGCTTCGGCGTGCTTGGTCTCGTAGCCGGCCATCGTGCGGAACAACTGCGCCACCTCGCGGTTGTTGTGCACCTCCATCGCGTCGGCGATCTCTTCGTAGCGCTGCGCAGCCTCGCGCTCCATCGTCAGCGCCTGGGCCATGAATTCATCGAGAGTCTGGGGTGTCTTCACAGCGAGAACTCCGCTTCGAGTTCGGCCGCGGCGCGCGCGGCCCTGGCCGTCGGCAGCGGGTACGCCGGGCGATTGCCTGCGTACAGCACGCCGATGTTGAAGCCGTCGTCGGTCATGATGCGTCGCGCCGCGCGTGCCGCGTCGTCGGTGGCCTGCACCGACGCCGGGTGCACCAGCGATTTCCACTCGCGCTGCTCGGGGCGGAACGTAACGCACGGGCTCAGGATCTCGATGAACGAGAACCCCGGATGGCGGATGCCCTGCGCGATGATCTCGGCGGTGCCGTTGGGGTCGCCCGAGAACGCGCGCGCGACGAAGTTGGCGCCGGACGCCAGTGCGATCACCAGGGGATGGAACGCACGCACGCCGGTGCCGCCGGGCGCGAGCTTGTTGTCCCAGTCGGGCTCGGTGGTCGGCGATGCCTGACCCTTGGTCATGCCGTACACGTGGTTGTCCATCACGATGTAGGTGAGGTCGACGTTGCGGCGGCAGGCGTGCAGAAAGTGGTTGCCGCCGATCGAATAGCCGTCGCCGTCGCCGCCGGCCACCAGCACCGTGAGGTCGGGCCGCGCCACCTTCAGCCCGGTGGCGGCGGCGAGCGAGCGGCCATGCACCCCGTGGAAGCCGTAGCACGACGTGTAGGCCGGGATGCGCGAACTGCAGCCGATGCCCGACACCACCGCCACCTCGTGCGGCGGCAGCTGCAGCATCGCGAACGCCTTGGTCACCGAAGAAAGCACCGAGAAGTCGCCGCAGCCCGGGCACCAGATCGGCTTGGTGCTCGACTTGTAGTGCGCGGCGCTGAACGCGGCAGGCGGTTGCGTCATGTCGTTCATTGATCCCCCTTGGCCCTGCGGCACGGCCGGGCGGTGCTCATGCAAAGCTCTCCACGTCGCGATGCGAATGTGCCCACGACACGATGGCACTCGCGAGCTCGGCCGGACGCAGCGGCAGCGGGCCCGGCTTGTGGAAGCTCGCGGGCCGGCCCGGCAGGTCGGCCGCGCCGCGCAGGTAGCGGTACAGCTGCGCGCCGTGGTTCTGCTCGATCACCATCACCTCGTGCACGCCGTCGAGCGCCTGCGCCATGCGGTGCGGCTGCAGCGGCGCCAGCAACCGCAGCGCGATCAGCCGCACCGGCGCCCCGGCCGCGGCAGCGCGCTGCACCGCCTCGCGCACCGGACCGGTGGCCGAGCCGAAGGTGACCACCGCCAGCTCGCTGTCGCCTTCGACGTCGGCCCAGAAGTGGCCATAGTCGTGCTGCGTCAGCTTGCGTTCGCGCTTGTCGAGCTGCGTGCGGTGATCGCGCGCCTGGCTGCTCGGCACGCCGTTCTCGTTGTGCTCAAGGCCGTCGGCCGTGTAGACGGTGCCCGGCGTGCCGGGGATCGCCATCGGTGAGATGCCGGTCGCGGTGTCGCGATAGCGCTTGTAGTCCGGCGTGTGCGCTGCCGCGGTCAGCCGTGGGGCTGCCGCGTCGACGGCCCCGTCGGCGGGCCGGTCGATGATCGCGCGTGACTGGCCCATGAACTGATCCGACAGCACGATCGCCGGGGCCTGCAGCGCTTCGGCCAGCTGCACAGCCCACTGCGTGGTGGCCACGCAGTCGCCGATCGACGTCGGCGCCAGAACCAGCCGCGGCGCGTCGCCGTGCAGGCCGCTCACCGCGAACGACAGGTCACTCTGTTCGCTCTTGGCCGGGATGCCGGTCGAGGGACCTCCGCGCATCACGTCAACCACCACGATCGGCACCTCGGCGCTGACCGCCAGGCCGATGCCTTCGGTCATCAGCGACAGGCCCGGTCCGGCGGTCGCGGTGAGCGACGGCACGCCGCCGAACGACGCGCCGACGATCATGTTGACCGACGCCAGCTCGTCCTCGGCCTGCAGCAGACTGCCGCCCACCTTCTGCAACGCCGGCGCCATCCACTCGAGCAGCTCGGTGGCCGGCGTGATCGGGTAGGCGGCGACGAAGCGCACGCCGCCGCGGATCGCGCCGTAGCCCGCGGCCTCGTTGCCGCTGATCTGCCAACGCCCGGCAGGCGTCGCGCCGTCGGTGGGCAGGGGCTTGGGCCGCGGCAGGTCCGTGGCGGCGGCCACGCCGGCGCGCAAGGCAGCGAGGTTGGCGTTCAGCGCGTCGGCGCCGCGCTTCCACGACGCGCGCAGCGCCGCCTCCAGCGCGTGCAGCGGCACGCCGGCCCACGCCCCGGCGAGCCCGAGCGCGAGCATGTTGATCCAGCTGCCCGCATGCGACTTGGCGGTCTTCTTCAGCGGCAACGTGACGATGCGGGCGCCGGTGGCCTTGAACACCTCTGGCACCTCGCCCTCATCGCTGTCGCCGATCAGCACGCTGCTGGGTGTCAGCGGGATCTCGTCGGCGAAGCGGTTGACGTTGCCCCAGTCGATCGCCAGCAGCAGATCGAAGCCGTCGTCGAGCGACTGCACGGGCTTGGGCGACAGCCGCACCAGCGCGGCCGCCTCGCCGCCGCGGATCTGCGGTCCGCTGGTGCGCACCATCATCCCGTAGAGACCCGCGCGCGCGGCGGCGTCGAGCAGCAGCGTGCCAGCGGTCATCACGCCGCTGCCGCCGCTGCCGGCGATGGCGATCGACAGGCTGCCGTGCGCGCCCGGCGGCGCCGGCGCTTCGGTGTCGGATGTGTGCATCGCCATGGAGCGATCTCCTCGCGAGTTGTCGCGCGACCCGGGTTTGCGCCGCGGCAACCAAGTGAACCGGTTGCCGGCGTCGCCGTACTTGATGCGGATCAAGGAATTCGCGTTGCGCAGCACGAACACTACGCACCACTGGCCCTAAACACGCATTCCGGTACCGTTTTACCTATTGGTCGGCCAGGAACCCGAAAGGACCCGTCGATGAACGCCCCCGAACCGTTGATCCCGCTGCGCGAATTCAAGAACCACGACCTGGTGGGCGACATCGGCAAACCCGGCGTGCGCTACGAGAAGCGGCCGGCGCGCCGGCCCGACGGCAGCGTGGCCGCGGGCCTCTACAACGCCTGGATCTGGCTCGACAACCCGGGCCAGTACAACTCGTACACCACCGACATGGTCAAGGGCGTGATCCTGGCCATGCGCGCGGCCAGCAACGCCCGCGACGTCAGCTGCGTGGTCTTCACCGGCGTCGGCGACAAGGCGTTCTGCACCGGCGGCAACACCAAGGAATACGCCGAGTACTACGCCGGCCATCCGCAGGAGTACCGCCAGTACATGCGGCTGTTCAACGACATGGTGTCGGCGATCCTGGCGTGCGACAAGCCGGTGATCTGCCGCGTCAACGGCATGCGCATCGGCGGCGGCCAGGAGATCGGCATGGCGTGCGACTTCTCGGTCGCGCAGGATCTGGCGCGCTTCGGCCAGGCCGGCCCCAAGCACGGCTCGGCGCCGATCGGCGGCGCGACCGACTTCTTGCCGGTGGCCGTGGGCGCCGAGCGCGCGATGGCCGCCTGCGTGCTGTGCGAACCGTTCTCGGCGCACGAGGCGTATCAGATGGGCATCCTGACCGACATCGTGCCGGCGCTGAAGGTCGACGGCCGGTTCGTCGCCAACCCGCTGGTCGAGACTCAAGCGCTGTATGACGCCTATGGCCGCATTGCCTATGGCAAGCCGAAGACCGGGCCCGCGCTCGACGAAGGCAAGGCGCTGATGAAACGCGGCACGGTGGACCTGGAGAGGCTCGACGACAAGGTCGAGGAGCTGTGCGGCAAGATCCTGATGACCTTCCCCGATTGCACGACCAAGACGATCGAGGAGCTGCGCAAGCCCAAGCTGGAGGCGTGGAACCGCAACAAGGAAGACGCGCGCGCCTGGCTGGCGTTGAACATGATGACCGAGGCACGCTCGGGCTTCACCGCGTTCAACGAGGGCCCGAAGGACGACCGTGAGGTCGACTTCGTCGCGCTGCGCCAGAAGCTGGCGGCCGGCCAGAGCTGGGTCGGCTCGCTGCACGACGAGATCCAGCCGCACGCGAAGCGTTGAGCGCCATGACCCCAACGAAGGCCTGGCTCGACGCCGACGGCGCGCTGCTGCGGCTGCGGCTGGCGCGGCCGAAGGCCAACCTCGTCGATGCCGAGATGATCGCCGCGCTGCACGGCGCGCTGGTCGCGCACGGCACCAACAAGTCGCTGCGCGGCGTGCTGCTTGACGCCGAAGGCCCGCACTTCAGCTTCGGTGCCAGCGTCGAGGAGCACCTGCCGGAGCGCTGCGCGCAGATGCTGGCGTCGCTGCACGAGCTGATCATCGCGATGGTCGAGTTTCCGGCACCGATCCTGGTGGCGGTGCGCGGGCAGTGCCTCGGCGGCGGGCTGGAGGTGGCGCTGGCCGGTCAATGGATCTTCGCAACGCCCGACGCGCTGTTTGGCCAACCCGAGATGAAGCTCGGCGTGTTCGCCCCGGCCGCGTCGGTGCTGCTGCCGTACCGCGTGCACCTGCCGATGGCCGAGGACCTGCTGTATTCGGGTCGCTCGATCGGCGGCGTCGCGGGGCTGGCGTGCGGGCTCGTGCACGCGGTGGCCGACGACCCCGAGGTCGCGGCGCTCGGCTGGTTCCGCGAGCACCTCGAGGGCAAGAGCGCGGCGGCAATCGCCTGCGCCACCGCCGCGGCGCGCGGCGCGATGCGACGCGACGTGCGGCAGCGGCTGGCCGAAGTCGAACGCCTGTATCTGGACGAGCTGATGGCCACGCGCGACGCCAACGAAGGGCTGGTCGCCTTTTTGGCCAAGCGCAAGCCGAATTGGGAGCATCGCTGAATCATGGAACCCCCAAGCTCACTGCGTTCGCAGCCCCCCGAGGGGGCGCCGGCCTCACTTGAGGCTGCTCGGCGCGAGGCCGCCATCTTGAAGCCCCGCGTGATTGAAATCGTCGAGCGCTGCGAGGCGCTGTTCGAGGACCTCAGCTTCGGCGCCGTCAAGCAGTGGAAGGCCGCCGAGCCGGGCCGCAAGGCGATAGGCTACATGCCGGTGTACGTGCCGCGCGAACTGATCCATGCCGCCGGCATGCTGCCGGTGGGCATCCTCGGTGGCGGCGACGCGCTCGAGGTGATCCAGGGCGACGCCTACTACCAGAGCTACATCTGCCGCATCCCGCGCTCGACGATCGAGCTCGGGCTGACCGGCCGGCTCGACTGCCTCGACGGCATGCTGTTTCCGAGCATCTGCGACGTGATCCGCAACCTGTCGGGCATGTGGCAGATCCTGTTCAAGGACAAGTACGTCCGCTACGTCGACGTGCCGCAGAACTACCAGGACGACGTCGGCGGCGCCTTCTACATCCAGGAGATGCAGCAGATCCGCGACGACCTCGGCAAGCTGCGTGGCCGGCCGATCACCGATGCCGAGCTGAACGCATCGATCGCGGTCTACAACGACAACCGGCGCGCGATCCGCGACCTCTACGCGTACCGCGCCACCAAGCCGTGGCAGGCACCGACCTCCGAGGTCTACCTGCTGCTGCGCGCCGGCATGGTGCTGCCCGTGGAGGAACACACGGCGCTGGTGCGCGAGTACCTCGAGGCGGTCGAGCAGCTGCCGCGACCCAAGCGCGACAACGCGCGCGTGGTGATCAACGGCTCGTTCTGCGAGCAGCCGCCGCTGGCGCTGATCAAGTCGATCGAGATGTCGGGCTGCTACATCGTCGACGACGACTTCATCCTCGTCACGCGCTGGCTGCAGGGCGACGTGCCGGCCGACGGCGACCCGCTGCGCGAGCTGAGCAAGGCGTTCCTGCATGCGTCGGCGTCGACCGCCGCCAAGTACGACACCAAGCGCGAGGAGAAAGGCATGTTCCTGCTCAAGCAGGTGAAGACGCGCGGCGCCGAGGGCGTGGTGTTCGCCGCGCCGTCGTTCTGCGACCCGGCGCTGCTCGAGCGGCCGATGCTGCAGGACGTACTGGCGAAGCAGAAGATCCCCTACACCGCGTTCAAGTACGCCGAGAACACCGGCCAGATGGCGCCGATCCGCGAACAGGCCGGCACCTTCGCCGATTCGATCAAGCTGTGGAGTGCAGCATGAACAGCAGCACGAGCACCGTTGCGATGCCCTCCCCGGTCGGCAACCCGACCAAGAAGCCGCAGAACGTCGTCAAGGAAGACGCGATGTGGCTGCAGAAGGAGCTGATCAACAGGAACTACATGGAGCTCGCGACCGCGCGGGCCAACAACCGCAAGGTGTCGGCCACCTTCGTGCCGGGCAACTTGAACGAGTTGCTGATGTGCTTCGACTTCGCGCGCAGCCTGCCGGAGACCAACGCGCTGCAGAACGGCATGCGCAAGAAGAGCGGCAAGATGATCATGGATGCCGAGCGCGACGGCCAGAGCGAGGACGTCTGCACCTACGTGAAGGCCGACCTCGGCATGATGATGGGTGGCGAAGTCGGCCCCACCGGTGACCCGCTGCCGCGCCCCGACATCCTGCTGCTCAGCTACACCGGCTGCTTCACGTTCATGAAGTGGTTCGAGCTGATCCGCCACAAGTACGGCTGCGAGACCGTGATGCTGCACGTGCCGTACCAGGCCGACGGCAAGATCACGCCCAGCATGCGCGACTACGTGGTCAAGCAGCTGAAGGACACGGTGATTCCGACGCTGGAGCGCATCTCGGGCGTCAAGTTCGACATCGACCGCCTGCGCCAATACATGCGCGAATCGGTCAAGGCCGAGGAAGACCTGGTGCACGTGCTGCAGTCGGCCAAGCAGCGGCCGAGCCCGATCGACGGCTACTTCGGCGCCGTTTACTACATCGGCCCGATCTTCACCGCGTTTCGCGGCACGCCCGAGGCCACCGAGTACTACCGCGTGCTGCGCGGCGAGATCGACGAGCGCGTGCGCCTCGGCAAGGGCCCGGTCACGCCCGACGGCGACATGGGCGAGGAGAAGTACCGGCTGATCGTCGAGGGCCCGCCCAACTGGACCAGCTTCCGCGACTTCTGGAAGATGTTCTACGAGGAAGGCGCGGTGGTGGTCTCATCGACCTACGCGAAGGTCGGCGGGTTGTACGACTTCGGCTTCCGGCACGACCCCGAGCATCCGCTGGAGTCGCTGGCCGAATACTGCCTCGGCTGCTACACGAATCACAGCCTGCCGGGACGCATCGACATCATCTGCAAGTACATCGAGGAGTACGGCGCCGATGGCCTGCTGATCAATTCGATCAAGAGCTGCAACAGCTTCTCGGCCGGCCAGCTGCTGATCCTGCGCGAGGTCGAGCGGCGCACCGGCAAGCCGGCGGCATTCATCGAGACCGATCTCGTCGACCCGCGCTACTTCTCGGCGGCCAACGTGAAGAACCGCCTCGAGAGCTACTTCCAGATGATCAAGCAGAAGCGCACGGCCGGTGCATCCACCGCGCCGTCGACGCCGGCGTTCATCCCGATCGCGTCGGCGAGCTGAAATGACAACCCCCACGCTTGTCGCTCCGCGCCTTCGCTGCCCCCCGAGGGGGCGCAGTCCGGCTTGGGGCGGCCCGGCACCGGACTGACGCGAGGACCACCATGCGCTGCTTCATCGGCATCGATCTCGGATCGACCACCACCAAGGCGGTGGTGATCGACGAGCATCAGAACGTGCTCGGCCGCGGCATCACCAACTCGCGCTCCAACTACGACACCGCCGCCGCGGTGGCCAAGCAGGAAGCGATGCTCGGTGCACGCTTCTACCTGTTCCGGCGCGCACTGACCGACACCAAGGCGCTGAACGGTGAGCTCGACTCGTTCATCGCGCAGCTCGAGCGCGACTTCCGCGCAGAGCAGTATCTCGAGCAGCTGGCCGACCTCGAGGCCACCTGCCGCCGCAACCGTGAGAAGACCAACTTCGGCGACGCTGGCCCGGCGCTGAAAGAGGCGCTCGACGTCGTGTTCAAGCAGCTCGCCTCCGAAGCCTCGGCACTGTTCGCCCCGGGCGCCAAGCGCAAGAGCGACTTCTTCCGCGACATCGCGGGCAGCCAGTACCTGGCCGCCGGCGAGGCGGTGGCCAAAGAGATGGGGCTGCGCTACGACTTCCTGCTCAATCTCTTCGACCGCTCGATCATCGAGGTCGAGAACCGCGTCTACGGCGATTCGATGCGCCGCCATCTGCTGGCCGCACTGGAGCGCACATTCACCGCGCTGCCCGACACCGCGGCGCGGCGCGCGCAGGTGGAGGCGCCGATCAAGGGCGTGCTCGACACCGAGATGGAAGAGACCTACACGGTGGGCACCGGCTACGGCCGCGCGCGGCTGCCCTTCAGCAAGGAGCACATCCGCTCGGAGATTCTGTGCCACGGCCTCGGCGCGCACGTGATGTACCCGAGCACCGCGACAGTGCTCGACATCGGCGGCCAGGACACCAAGGCGATCCAGGTCGATCCGCACGGCATCGTCGAGAGCTTCCAGATGAACGACCGCTGCGCCGCCGGCTGCGGGCGCTACCTCGGCTACATCGCCGACGAGATGAACATGGGCCTGCACGAGCTGGGCCCGATGGCGATGCAGTCGACCAAGACGATCCGCATCAACAGCACCTGCACCGTGTTCGCCGGCGCCGAGCTGCGCGACCGCCTCGCGCTCGGCGACAAGCGCGAGGACATCATGGCCGGGCTGCACCGCGCGATCATCCTGCGCGCGATGAGCATCCTGGCGCGCTCGGGCGGCATCCGCAACGAGTTCACGTTCACCGGCGGCGTGGCCAAGAACGAGGCCGCGGTCAAGGCGCTGAAAGAGCTGGTGACCGAGAACTACGGCGAGATGGCGCTCAACATCAACCCCGACTCGATCTACACCGGCGCACTCGGTGGCGCGACGTTCGCATGGCGCGCGGTCGTCGAGGAAGGTAGAACAGCGGAGGCGAGAGAATGACCGTCCACACCATCGGCATCGACATCGGCTCGGGCGCCGTCAAATCGGTGCTGTTCTCGTTCGACGAGCAGGGCCAGACGAGCTGGCTCGCCAAGCGCTGCGAGCGCATCCGGCGGCGCGACCCGATGACGCTGGCCGCCGAGGGCCGCGACGGCGTGCTCGCCGATGCACGGCTGGCACCCAACGATGTCGACTACATCGCCACCACCGGCGAAGGCGAGAACGTCAAGTTCTCGACCGGCCACTTCTACTCGATGACCACGCACGCGCGCGGCGGCGTGTTCCTGCGGCCCGACGCGCGCGCGGTGGTCGACGTCGGCGCGCTGAACGGCCGCGCGATCTCGATCGACGAGCGCGGCAAGGTGCTGAGCTACAAGATGACCAGCCAGTGCGCGTCGGGGTCGGGGCAGTTCCTCGAGAACATCGCGCGCTACCTCGGTGTCGCGGTCGAGGAGATCGGCCCGCTGTCGAAGACCTCGCAGAACCCCGAGAAGGTGAGCTCGATCTGCGCGGTGCTGGCCGAGACCGACGTCATCAACATGGTCAGCCGCGGCATCGCGACGCCCGACATCCTGAAGGGCATCCACCTGTCGATGGCCTCGCGCATCGTGAAGCTGCTGAAGGTCACCGGCGTCAAGGGTGGCACCGCGCTGCTCACCGGTGGGCTGGCGCTCGACGCCGGTCTGCTCGCCGCGGTGCAGGAGGAGATGGTCAACGAGAAAGTGCAGGTGCAGGCGGTGTCGCACGCCGACTCGATCTACGCCGGGGCGATCGGCGCCGCGCTGTGGGGCGCCTACCGCCACGCCAAGCTGAAGGAACTCGAAGCGGCGGTCGCCGCATGACGTCGAAGGCGGCCTTTCACACGGCCGCGCAAGGAGCATCACGATGGCCCTGCTGATCAACGAGAACTGCACCGCCTGCGACGCCTGCAAGCCGGTGTGCCCGAACGAGGCGATCGCGGTCGGCGATCCGATCTACGTGATCGATCCGCTGCGCTGCACCGAGTGCGTCGGCGCCGAGGACGAGCCGCAGTGCAAGCTGGTGTGCCCGGCCGACTGCATCGTGCAGCACCCCGACTTCGTCGAGTCGCCCGACGAACTGCTCGCCAAGTACCAGGGAATGCACTGAGCGCCGCTCAGGCAGCGCGGTCACGGGGCGCGCGCCGTCCGCGGATCACCGCGCCGACGGTGACGAGCACGAACAGCGCCAGCGCAACGGCCGCCAGCAGACCGCCCGCGCGCAGCAATGCCGGATACGCCATCGCATCGCCGGCCACGCGCAACAGCAGCGACGCGTGCAGCACCACCAGCGGTGCATAGAACACCGGGTGGTACGGCACCGCCACGCGCAGCACCGCCGGAAAGATGACCGGCGCGTGACCGAACACCATCGCGAACACGAAGCCGAGCAGCACTGCGTGCAGCGCGGCGTCGTACGCGGGCGTACCGGGCAGCCATTCACGCGCGGCCGCAACGACCACGCCGGCCACCGCAAGCCACACGTAGCCCGACAACAGGCACACCGCGATGAAGCGCGCGAGCCCGTGCTGGCGCACCGTGCGCCGCGCGACGTCCTGTTTGAGCAGCCACAGCGCCAGCCCGAGCAGCGCCAGGCCATAGACCCGCAGCGCCGACGGCCAGCGCGACGCGGCGAACAACGCCAGCACGGCGAGCCCCAGCAGCGCCGCGAACACCTGCCGCGCGCGCGCTGACGGCGGCAACAAGCGCGACAGCTCGAGCCGCTCGCCGGCGATGGTCAGCACCAGGAACGACAGCCACCACGGTGCCACCGCATGCACCGGCGCGCCGGCGGCCCATGCGGCAACGCCCGCGGTCCAGCAGGCCGCGCCGAGCGCGATCGTCACCGTGAACCATTCGCGCTGCCGTCGCGAGACGTTGAGCGATGCAATCAGCAGCACGGCGCTGCCGGCCACGTACAACCAGCGCGCCGGTGAGGCCGCGCCGAGCAACAGCAGCACGCTGCCCATCGCAGCGAACAGTGGCGCCGCATAGGCCCAGGCACGGCCGATCGCCACCGCGCGTTCCAGCGCGATCACCACGCCGAAGAAACCACCGACCATCAGCGGCCCGTGCAGCGCGGCCAAGCCGGCGGCCGCCGTGGGCACCGCGACGCCGAGGCGGGCCAAGCCCGCCAGCACGCCGGCGGCCAGCGCGACGAAGGCCAGCAGCAGGAAGGGTGCGCGCCACCACGCGGGGCGACGCTCGGCGGTGCGTCGTGCCGCGCCTGGCCTCAGCGCGGCGACCATCCGAACCGCTCGCGGGCGAGGTCGCTCATGCGGTCGGGCGTCCACGGCGGATCCCACACCAGCGCGACATCGACCCCGACCTCGGGCGGCACCACCGCCGTCACCGCAGCGGCGATCTCGTCGACGATCATCTCGGTCATCGGGCAGGCAGCGCTGGTCATCGTCAGGTCGACGTGCACCGACGCGTCGGACACCTCGATGCCGTAGACGAGCCCGAGGTCGACGATGTTCATCCCTGCCTCGGGGTCGAGCACCTGGCGCAGTGCGTCGCGCACCGCCGATTCGTCGAGGGACCGGCTCATCTCGGAGCGGATGTTCGCACGTCAGCCGTCGAGGCGGCGCACCAGCGCGAGCCGCTGCGACGGCTCGAAGCCGCTGCCGATGAAGAAGCCGGCGGTCGGCAGGTCGTGGTGCGAGATCAGGGTCTCGACACGCTCGACGCGCAGCGCGTCGAGGTTGGCGAACAGCTGCCGCAGCATCGCCCGGCCGACGCCGCGCCGCGTGGCGTATTCGGGGTCGACGCCGATGGTGTCGATCACCGCCACCGGATCGATGCGACCGAAGTCGCCCCAGTCGACGCGTGCCATCAGGTAGCCGACCACTGCGCCGTCGAGACAGGCCGCCAGCGATACGCGGACCGCCGAATCGCTCAACGTCTCCATCAGCCGGCGGCCGATGTAGCCGCTGCGCTCGCGTCCGGTGATCGCGCGGTCGATGCGGGTGATCTCGGCGAGGTCGGCCGGCGCCATCGGTCGCACGTCGGCATGGCCGCGCGCGTGGCGCTCGAAGTCGTTGCTTTCGCGCCCGCCGAAGTCGATCTCGTCGCCCGGCCCCTGGCCGCGCTCGAGCGCCACCGGCTCGCGCTCGGGCAGCGGCTGCGCGCCGTCGGCCGCATGCTCGACAGCGCGCCCGACGACGGTGACCGGCGACAGTTCGAAGCCCATCGCGGCCAGCCAGTGCAGCAGGCCGGTGTCGCGCCACGCCGCCGTGGTGCGCACTTCGTGCACGCCGTGGCGCCGGCCCCAGGCCGACAGCGCGTCGAACAGGCGGGCGCCGACGTGCTCGCCGCGCCGATCGGCACGCACGCCGAGCAGCTCCAGCCGCAGGCCGGTGTCGCGGCGCCCGAATTCGCCCTCGAGCACGCGGCCGAGCATGAAGCCGGCCAGCCCCCGGTCGTCGGCAGCGGCGAACTGCGCATGCAGCGTCGGTTCGCGCAGCGCCGATTGCAAGCGGCGCTCGATGTAGGCGCGGCGCGGCCGGCCCTGCTCGGCGTCGATCGCCACCACGGCGCCGAGATCGTCGGCGCCGAGCGCGCGAATCGCCACCGGCGAGCGGGTGATGGTTTGCAATCGCGGGCTCCTTCAGAGTGGTGCGAGTCAGCCGGCCACGTAGTCGAGGGCCAGGCGCTGGTCGGTCTCGTCGTCGAGCATGTCGTCGAGCAACGGCAGCAGTGCCATGCTCTCCTTCTGGATGTGCGCGACCTGGCGCTCCACCATCTCGAGCGTCGCGCGTCGCAGCGCCTGCCAGCCCTCGGCGTCGAGCGTGCCAGCGGCAGCGGACTGGGCCAGCGGCAACAGCTCGCGCGCCAGCTCGCGCATCGCCTCGTGCTCCTCGCGCAGCAGAGCGGCGATGTCGCCGTCGCCGGCGTCGGCCATGCGGGGAAACAGCTCGTTCTCTTCGAACTCGAAGTGTCGGCCGGTGTCGCGCTGCAGCTGCCGCACCAGGCGGCCCAGCAGCCCGGTCAACTCGCCGTCGCTGGCCGGCGCAGCGCCACGCGGCCAGCGGACCGCGCGATGCTCGAGACGCCCCAGCAGGTCGAGGTTGGCGCGATGCTCCTCCTCGAGCAGGCGGCCGACCTCGCGTTGTCCATCCATCGCGGCCCCTATTCCGGTACTGACATACCAGAATAGCGGCCGCGCGCTGGTTGTCCTTGATTCAGATCACGGGGCTGCGTCCGCCGAGGCGGTAGTGCCCGCGTCAGTGGATCGCCGCCGGCAGCACCCAGTGCACCGTCGTCCCCGTGTTGGCGACGGTGACGTCGCGCTGCACGGGTCGGCCGTCGAATTCGGCTGCCAGCGTGTAGTGGCCCGGCGGCACGTCGAGCAGCAGCCACGGGCCGGCGTCCGGGATCTCGGCGATCACGTCGCCGCCTTGTCCGCCGCGCAGCAGCTTGAGCCGGTCGGCGACCTCGTACTCGCCGCCGCGCCCGCTCAGCTCGACCCGCAGCTTGTACTGAGGTGCGATGCGCTTGATCGCCATCGCCTGGTCGCTGTCGACACCGCCGTTGATGACCTCGACCTTGCCGTAGGCCTGCGGCGCCGGCACGGCGCCCGAATCGGTCGCCATCGGCGATCGCTGGTTCGATGCCGTCGGCGGCACGGCCACCTCGTCGGCCACCCCGGCGGCCATCACCGGCGCCGCGGCGATCGAGGCGCACAAGGTCAAGGATGTCAGCCATTTGTGTTGCGCAGTGCGCATCATCAGCAAACTCCTGCTGTTGAGGGAATGAGCAACTTAGCGC
>DASTZF010000043.1:0-2310 GCA_035764445.1 Burkholderiaceae bacterium | reverse complement strand
GACAACCGCGCCATGGTCGACGCGGTGAAGTCGAGCGGGGGCCGCGCCCGCGGCGTGGCGACGGTGCGGCGCGACGTCACGGACGCGCAGCTGCGCGAGATGCACGATGCGGGCGTGCGCGGCGTGCGCTTCAACTTCGTCAAGCGCCTCGTCGACTTCACGCCGAAGGACGAGCTGCTGGAGATCGCCGGTCGCATCCAGGGGCTCGGCTGGCACGTGGTGATCTATTTCGAGGCGCCGGACCTGCCGGAGCTGTGGGACTTCTTCACCGCGCTGCCGACTACCGTGGTGGTCGACCACATGGGCCGGCCCGACGTCGGCAAACCGGTCGACGGACCCGAGTTCGCGCTTTTCCTGAAGTTCATGCGCGAGCACCCCAACGTGTGGAGCAAGGTGAGCTGTCCGGAGCGGTTGTCGCTCTCGGGCCCGCCGGCGCTCGACGGTGAGCGCAACGCCTACCGCGACGTGGTGCCGTTTGCGCGCCACGTGGTCGAGGCATTCCCCGATCGCGTGCTGTGGGGCACCGACTGGCCGCACCCGAACTTGAAGGACCACATGCCCGACGATGGCCTGCTGGTCGACTTCATTCCGCACATCGCACCCACGGCCGAGCTGCAGCGCAAGCTGCTGGCCGACAACCCGATGCGCCTGTACTGGCCCGACGAAGCGACGCGCTAGCGACGCACAACAACAACGAAGCGAGACAAGTCATGCGACTCCGTTCCTTGCTCTGGCTGGCCACGCTGTCCGCGCTGGGTGCATGCTCCAGCCCGGGTGCACTGCGCGCAGGTGCCGATGCCGCCAGCGGCTGTGCATCGCTCGCGGCGCCGATCGAGGCGTCGAAGATCGGCCTGCCCAGCAGCGGCGCGACCATCGACTCGGCGGCGTTGGTGGCGCCCAGCGCGCTGTCGGTGGCCGAGCGTGGGCCGACACCGGCAGCGACGATCACGCCGGCGGCTCCGCAGTACTGCAAGGTGGTCGGGCGCATCTCGCCGGTGGATCCGAAGGCACCGCCGATCCTGTTCCAGGTGAACCTGCCGACGCAGTGGAACGGCCGCTCGGTACAGTACGGTGGTGGCGGCTTCAACGGCGTGCTGATCACTGGGTTGACGCTGCTGCCCGCGGCGCCGTACGACAGGCCATCGCCGCTCGCGCAGGGCTTCGTCACTGTCGGCACCGACTCCGGTCACCAGAACCAGCCTGGCCAGCCACCGCAGGTGTTTGCGCTCAACGACGAAGCGTTGCTCAACTTCTCGCATGCGTCGTACAAGAAGGTGCGCGACGTCTCGGTCGAGCTGATGAAGCGCGCCTTCGGCCGCGCGCCCGACAAGCTCTACTTCGCCGGCAGTAGCGAAGGCGGCCGCGAAGGCCTGACGATGGCGCAGCGCTACCCGGGCGACTTCGACGGCATCTTCAGCCGGGTGCCGGTGATCCACTGGACCGGCCTGCAGCATGCCGGCCTGCGCGACGGGTTCGCCACCATGGGCGAGGGCTGGATCCGGCCGCCGCAGGTGAAGCTGGTTCACGACGCGGTGCTCGCCGCGTGCGACGCAGCCGATGGCGTGGCCGACGGCATCGTCTCCGACCCCGCGGGGTGCCGGCAGCGCTTCGACGTGTCGAAGCTGCGCTGCCTCGGAGCCCCGAGCGACCAGTGCCTGAGCGACGCGCAGGTGAGTGCGGTGCAGATGCTGAACTCGCCGCTGCGCCTGGACGTCGAGTTGGCCAACGGTCTGCGCGAATACCCGGGGCGCGGTCCGAGCGGCGAGAACCTGACGTCGTTCGGCCCCACCGGCGGCTGGAATGCCTGGTGGCTCGGCGCGACGGCGCCGGTGCTGCCGCCACAGCCGAACAACAGCATCGCGTGGTTCTATGGCGCCGGCGCGATCCTGTACTTCTATGCGCGCAATCCGACCGCCGATCTGCGCAGCTATCGCATCAGCGACCACGCGGCGCGCGTGCGCGAGGTATCGGCGCTGATGGACTCGACCAATCCCGATCTCTCGGCGTTCGCCGCAAGCGGCGGCAAGCTCTTGATGCTGGAGAACATGGCAGACTACGCGCAGAGCCCGTATGCCGGCATCGGCTACTACGAGTCGGTGGTCAGCAAGCTCGGCCGCTCGACGGTCGACGGCTTCATGCGGCTGTACACGGCACCGGGCGTCGACCACGTCGGCACCGGCGCGCCCGCCAACGTCGACATGCTCGCTGCGCTGACCGAGTGGGTCGAGCACGGCAACGCGCCGGCGGCGTTGACGCTGATCGAGCAGCAAGCCAAGCCGCCATTTGCAACCACGCGCGCGCGGCCGTTGT
>DASTZF010000042.1:0-2568 GCA_035764445.1 Burkholderiaceae bacterium | reverse complement strand
AGCCGCACGCGCTTCGGCCGGCTCTTCGGTGGCGATGCCGGCATCGATCCGTACACGCGCGCAACCAGCGACGTCTACCAGGATCTGTTCGGCGAGGGATCATTCATCGGCAAGGGCATCTACGACGTGGATGCGTTCGAGCACGTGCTCGGCGGGCGGCTGCCTGAGAACCGCGTGCTCAGCCATGACCTGCTCGAAGGCGCCTACGCTCGCAGCGCGCTGATCAGCGACGTCGAACTGGTCGAGGAATCCCCTTCGCGCTACGACGCCGACGTGAAGCGGCGCCACCGCTGGATTCGCGGCGACTGGCAGATTGCCGCCTGGGTGATGCTGCGTGTGCCGACGACGGTCACCGAACCGGGGAGCGACAAGCCGCGCCTGGTGCGCGCAGCCAATCCGATGTCGCCGCTGTCGCGCCTGAAGATCCTGGATAACCTGCGGCGCAGCCTCGTTCCGGCGTCGCTCACGATGCTGCTGCTGCTCGGTTGGTCGGTGCTGGTGCAGCCCGGGCTGTGGACGCTGACTGTCCTGGCGGTCTTGTTCGTTCCGTTTCTGCTGGGCCTGGTGGCCGACCTCCTGCGCAAGCCCGATCCCCTCGGCTGGCGCGTCCAACTGGGCGCCGCAGGGGCGGCAGCGCAGCGTCAGTTCACGCTCGCGGCGATTTCGCTGGCCACGATGCCCTACGAGGCGCTGTTCAGCACCGATGCCGTCGTGCGCACGCTGTGGCGCTTGGTTGTCACGCGCAAAGGCCTGCTCGAGTGGCAGCCGTCTGCCGCCGCGTCGCGGCAGCAACCCGCCACCGCCGCCGCCGACTTCGCCGAGACGTACTGGCGCATGGCGTTCGCGCCGGCGCTCGCTCTCGCCTGCGCTGTGCTGCTGGCGCTCTGGCGGCCCGAAGCGCTGCCCGTGGCGTTGCCGGTGCTGCTGCTGTGGGCCGCATCGCCCGCCATCGTCTGGTGGCTCAACCAGCCGCTCGCGCTGCGCCGGTCGACCATCAACGAGGCCCAGGCGCTCTACCTGCGCCTGCTGAGCCGCCGTACGTGGCTGTTCTTCGAGACATTCGTTGGCCCGCAGGACAACCACCTGCCACCCGACAACGTGCAGGAGCAGCCGGTGGAGCGCATCGCCCATCGCACCTCGCCCACCAACATCGGCCTGTCGCTGCTGGCGACGCTGACCGCTCGCGACTTCGGCTACGTGACGACCGGTGAGCTGATCGAGCGCACCGCGGCGACGCTCGACGCGATGGGGCGCATGGAGCGTCACCGCGGGCACTGGTTCAACTGGTACGACACGCAGACGCTGCAGCCGCTGCGCCCGGCCTACGTTTCGTCGGTGGACAGCGGCAACCTTGCCGGCCACCTGCTGACGCTGCGCGCTGCCTTGCGGCTGATGGCCGATGAGCCCCCGCACTTCCAACCGCTGCTGCGCGGGATCGAGGACACGCTGCGGCTGCTCCGGCCGGCGTTTCGCAGCGCCGGCGCGGCGACGCCGCTCGAGCGCTTCGCTGCACGCCTCGCTGGTGCACTGGCCGAGCCGCCGCAGACGCCCGCAGAACTGCGCGCGGCAGTGCAGGCGCTGGCGCAGCATGCCGTCGAGCTGGTCGACGCGCTGCCGCACACCGCTGTGGAGGCCGATGTGCCGCTGTCGGCAGACCCTCGCCGGCCAGAGGCCGAGCGCTGGGCGCTCGCGCTGAAGCGTCAGTGCGAAGCCGCCGTCATCGAATTGCGTGAACTGTCCACCGAACCTGCGGAGTCGTCAGCCGGTGAATGGGACGAAGCGGCCCTCGGAGCCCGGCGCGACAAGCTGCTGCAGCTGTCAGAGCGCATCGGCGCCATCGCCGACATGGACTTCGGTTTCCTCTACGACCCGGGGCGCGACCTCTTGTCCATCGGCTACAACGTCGACGATCGGCGGCGCGATGCCAGCCACTACGACCTGCTCGCCTCCGAGGTGCGGCTCGCGAGCTTCGTGGCGATCTCCAACGGCCAGATCCCGCAGGCGAGCTGGTTCGCGCTCGGCCGTCAGCTCGTCACACTCGAAGGCAAGACGGTGCTGCTGTCGTGGAGCGGCTCGATGTTCGAGTACCTGATGCCGATGCTGGTGATGCCGAGCTACGAGAACACGCTGCTCGACGAAACCATGCGGGGCGCCGTGGAGCGCCACGTGCGCTACGGACGCCAGCGCGGCGTACCGTGGGGCATCTCCGAATCGGGCTACAACACCACCGACGCCCACCTCAACTATCAATACCGCGCGTTCGGCGCGCCGGGGCTCGGACTCAAGCGCGGTCTCGCCGCCGACCTGGTGGTCGCCCCTTACGCGACGATGATGGCGTTGATGGTCGACCCGAAGGCCGCGGTGCTCAACCTGGAGCGTCTTGCGAGCGAGGGCCTCGCCAGCACGTACGGCTTCTACGAGGCGATTGACTACACGCCGTCGCGGCTGCCTCGCGGCGAGAAGAGCGCGGTCGTTCGCTCGCACATGGCGCACCACCAGGGCATGGCTCTGCTGGCGCTGGCGTACCTGCTGCTCGACCGCCCGATGCAGCGGCGCTTCGAGTCGGAC
>DASTZF010000041.1:0-4213 GCA_035764445.1 Burkholderiaceae bacterium | reverse complement strand
CCTGCAGCTGGGCGCGACGGCGCAACGCGCGGTGGCGCTCAGCGAATCGCTGCAACCGATCGGCACACCGCAACCCTGCCCGCCCGAGGCGACCTGCCTGGCGGCGCTGATCTACCCGCCGTTCCAGCTGAAGTCCAGCGTCGATCTGCAGTTCTTCTCGCTCGATGCCAACGGCAACGCGCAGCTCGCCGACAAGGTGTCGATCGATGGCCGCCTGGTCGCCAGCCGACTGGTCGCTCACTCGCTGGTGCTGGTGACCACGCACGCGCCGCGGCTTGCCTATGAGCTGCTGCCGGCCGACGCCACGCCACAGCAGAGAGTCGATGAACTTGCGCGTCTGAGCGCCGACGACGTGCTGCCGTTCTGGCGGCCACAGACAGGAAGCGCGCAACCGCTGGTGGCCGAGACCGATTGCTACGTGCAGCCGGCCAACAGCTCGCTGGTGCTGGAGATCACGACGATCACCGTGATCGACCTCGCGTCGCTGACGCGCCAGGGACGCTGCTTCGTCGGCGGCACCGAAGCCGCCTACATGTCGATGAAGTCGGTGGTGCTGGCGACCACGCGCTGGCCGTACCGCATCCTCGACAGCGGGCGCATCGTCTACCAGCCACAGTTCGTGACCGACCTGCACCGGTTCGCATTCGACGGCAGCGGGGTCGACTATCGTGCCTCGGGCGAGGTGGCCGGCCATCTCGGCTGGGATCCCGCGCGCAAGCCGTATCGCATCAGCGAGCACGACAACGGTGACATGCGCGTTCTCACCTACACCGGAGACACCGGTTGGGCGCTGCCCGTCGATGCCGAGTCGGCCAACGCACCGCCACCGTCGCCCGCCACGTTGACCGTGCTGCGCGAGGTGGTCGACGAACGCGCGCTGAAGACGGTGGCCACCTTGCCGAACTCGCAACGCCCGGCGCCGCTCGGCAAGCCTGGCGAGCAGGTGTTCGCGGTGCGCTTCGCGGGCGCTCGCGCATACCTCGTGACGTTCCGTCGCGTCGACCCGCTGTTCGTGCTCGACCTCGCGGACGCCAGCGACCCTAAGGTGGCCGGCGAGCTCACGGTGCCCGGGTTCTCCGACTACCTGTTCCCGCTGCCCAATGGCCTGCTGTTCGGCGTCGGCAAGGACATCCTGGCAAGCGGCCAGATCGGCGGCGTGAAGCTCGGCCTGTTCGACGTCAGCGATGCCGCGCATCCGCAGGCGATCGACTCGCGCACGCTCGGCAGCAGCGGCAGCCTGTCGGGACTGGACTTCTCGAGCCACGGCATCAACCTGATGCATCGCGGCGCGCTGACGCGGATCGCACTGCCGCTGCGGCTGACCTCGGCACCGTGGGCGGCGAACCCGGCCCACGGCCTGCAGCGCATCGAGGTCGACACCGCGGCGCGTGCCCTGGCGGTGAGGTCGATGCTCGGCGCGCCGCCGTCGCCTTTCGACGACCTGTGGGGCGACCGCAGCGTGCAGATCGCAGACAAGCTGGTTTTCCTGTCGAGCGGACAGCTCACCGTCGCGGACTGGTAGCGCCGCCGTCGTCGCTCGAAAGGCGCGCTACTCGTCCAGCAGCGCGCGCAGTTCGCGCCAAGCGTCGGGGTGATCGCGACGCAGCTCGACCAGCTCATCGCGCAGGCGCCGCAACCGCACAGCGGCCTGCGCGCGCTTGATCGCCTGCACGTCGCGCTGCAACGCCTCGAAGTCGCGCGCCCGCGGATCGTGGCGTGCGTCGTCGTCGGCACGTTCAAGCAGCAGATCGACCGCATCCATCAAGCGGCCGATCTGGCGGCCGTAGCTGTGGCGACTGACGATCCGCGATTCGGTGTCGGGAGCGCTCGAGTTCTGCTCGGTCACCTGGATCAGGTTGCCGAAGGTCCAGCCGGGGTTGATCGGCTGCATCAGGTTGTGCGGCGCCCACGCGATGGCCTGCGTGGCCTGCAGCAGCATCCGCCACGGCGCGAGCGCCGCGTCGGCCCAGGCCTGCAGGGCACCGTCGTCGCTCACGCCACGGCTCCTGCGGGGGCCAAGCGGCCGACCGGCTCGAACTGCGATGAGTTGGCGCGCAGCCACGCGACCGCGCGCGACTCGTCCTGCTGCGACGGATGGAAATCGGCGCTTCGGTAGCGCGCCCACGGACCGGCCAACGCGCGCAGCAACCCCCGCCGACCGAACAGGAAGCGCCAGCCGCTCGCCCACGTGCTCGCACGCCAGAAGCTGCCGTCGCGCCACAGGTTGTGGACGGTCTGACGCAGCGCATCGGTGACGAAGTGCCACGTCACCAGGCGGAACAGCCGCAGGCGCCACTTCTCGTTGCCGCCGAGCGCGCGGTAGAGGTCGAACGCGGTCGCCCGGTGCTCGGTCTCTTCGCTGGCGTGCCACAACCACAGCGTGGCCCAGCGCGCGGGCACGCCCTGCAGCGCCGAGGCATCGGACAGCAGATGCTCGGCCATGATCGCCGTCAGGTGCTCGGTGGCGGCGGTCGCGCCGACCCCGGCGCGCACGTCGACCCCTTCGAGCTGCCGGATGCGGCGCAGTGCGCGCGCCTCCCAGTGGTTGACGAGGCCCTGTTTGGCCAGATGCGCATTGAACAGCGCGTGGATGCGTCGGTGCGTCGCTTCCTGGCCGATGAAGCCTCTGATCGCCGGCTCGAAGCGCGCTTGCTCCTCCTCGGGGAGCATCTGCACGCCGGCACGCACCGAATCGATGAAGAACTGCTCGCCGGCGGGAAAGCTCATCGACAGCGCGTTGAACCACGCGGTGCGAAACGCATCGCCACCACACCAGTGGCGCTCGGGCGGCGTTTCGAGGTCGATCAACAGGCGGCGGACCACCAACTCGGCCATGCGATATGTGCGCCGTCGGCGCGGTGCAGTTGCGATGCAGGAACCATACCACCGCGCCGTGACGCGCGCGGGCAGCCGCTCAGGCATTCGACGGCTTGTCGCGTGCCAGTCGCCACACCATGAAGCCGAGGGCCGCCACACCGGCGAGCAACACCGCCCACAGCAGCAGCGGACGCAGCGTGGCGAGCTTCTGCTGCACCTCTTGTGCACGCGCGACGGCTGCCACTTCGCTCCACGGTCCGAGCGACGAGCGACCGAACCGCGCGCGCTCGTCGTCGAGTGACGGCACCAGCGTGGCCAGCGGCAATGCCGAGCGCGCCGCGTCGCTCGACCCGGCCAGCAGCACATACGGTGCCTGGCCTTGGGCAGCGAACACCAGGCTCGCCAGCTGCGCCTGCACGACCAGTTGCGTCTGCTGTGCATCGAGCGCCGCACCCCTCGCATCGGGAACGATGCGCAGGTAGCGCGCGCTGGTGCGCAGCGCGAGCGGCGGTGACACGCTCGCATTGCCCTCGCGCTCGAGGCGGTAAAACACGCTGGCGGCCAGTTCGCGCCACGGATCTTCCACGCGGTTGCGGCCCTGCACCTGCGCCGGCACCACGCGCGTGCCCGCAGGCAGGCGCAACTCCAGCTGCACCAGCGGCAGCACGCCGCCGAGGTCGAAGTGCAGGGCGCCGGCAGGCGGCGCATCGGCCGACTTGCCCACCGGCTGCGCGCTCGCTGCGAAGATCAGCTCGGCCGGTGCATCGAGCACGCGGCTGCGCGGCTGTGACGACAGCGCATGGGCCGTGGTCAGCGTCGGCGCGTTCGCCGCGTCGGCCCACACCAGCCGCACGAAGCGGCCGGCGTTGGCCGGCAGCACGATCAGCGGTTGCGTCAATGGGCCCGCCGTCGCCGACAGGGCCATCAACTGGCCGTAGCCGCCGCGACGCCAACTTCGCAGGTCGTCGCTGGTTTCGAAGCTGAAGCTGGCGGCGAATTCGGTCGGGCTCGACCACTGCACGCGCAACGAATGCGGCGGCGGGTCGTCGCGCTGGCGCTCGCCGAGATCGAACAGCCAGCCGCCCGAACGCGCACCGGCGGCGCTGCTCGCCGCCTTGCCGCGGCTGGTGACGCTGACGCGATCACCCTGCACCTGGATCTCGACCGGAGACGGCCACACGCCGCCGGCCGCGGGCTTGGGCGGCAGCGGGTACAGCGTCGCCGCGCGCTGCAGCTCGGCGCTCTGCGGCTCGGGCGCACGCGGCGCGAGCACGGCGAACGGCACCCGCTCACCGCGCGCGTCGACGATGCGCAGATCCTGCAACGACGGCTGCGCGGCGTGTGCGTAGGCGCTGGCTGGCAGCGGCAGCTGCACGAGGGCCGCGCCGCGCTCGAC
>DASTZF010000040.1:0-2575 GCA_035764445.1 Burkholderiaceae bacterium | reverse complement strand
CGGCGTCCTGCACTGCCTTGACGCGGCTGGCGGCGATGCGCTCCTGTGCGTCGTAGAACTCCTGCGGCGGCACCGGTTGCATCTCGGAGATCGCGCTGTACGGAAACGGCTCCTTGACGCTGATCGTCCGCAACTGCGCGCCGGACAGCTTGGCAAGGTCGATGGCCGCGTCCACCGCCTTGGCGGTGATGTCGGACCCGTCGGTGGGAACGAGGATTCGCTGGTACATGGTCAATCTCCTTTCAGAGACAGTGCCCTGGTGCCAGTGTGCCGCGATGTGGGCGGGCTGTGAATTGCTAGAGATCAAACTCCACATGCCGGCGCACGTTGCTGCGCGGGCAGTCTTGCTGCAAAGCGCATGGCCGGGGTTCGTCAGTCCGCGCAGGCGTACTGTCACCGCACCCCAGCCTGCGGGCTTACCCCCGGGCGATCGGGCGTGCTGGGTCGGCGCACCACTCACTCCACGATCCAGGGTACAGCGCCGAGCCGGTGAGGCCGGCGTGCTCCATCGCCAGCAGGTTGTGACAGGCCGTCACGCCCGAGCCACACTGGTGCACGCACGCGGTCGGCTCGCCGAACGGTGCGAACGCCCCGCGCAGATCGTGCGGGCTGCGGAACCGTCCATCGGCCTGCAGGTTGTCCTTGTGGAAGCGGTTGCGCGCGCCCGGGATGTGCCCGGCCACCGGGTCGAACGGCTCGGTCTCGCCGCGAAAGCGCTCGCCTGCGCGGGCATCGACCACCGTCACGCGGCCGAGCAGGCCGAGCAGCCGATCGGCATCCACCGTGGGCATCGTCGTTGTGCTCAACGGGTAGGGCGTCGACTCGTCGTGCAGCGCGGGCACGGTCGTCTCCAGCGTGCCGCCGGCAGCCAGCCATGCCGCGCGGCCGCCGTCGAGCACGGCGACCTCGTCGTGCCCGATCCAGCGCAGCATCCACCACGCGCGTGCGGCATAGGAGGCGCCCTGGTCGTCGTAGCACACCACCGGCACGTCGGGGCGCACGCCCCAGCGGGCCGCGGTGGCGGCGAACGCCTCACGCGTGGGCAGCGGGTGGCGCCCGTTGCGGCCGCTCTTGGCGGCGCTCAGGTCGCGATCGAGGTCGGCGCGCTGCGCGCCGGGCAGGTGACCCTGCGCATAGACACGCGTCCCGGCCTGCGTATCGACCAGATCGAAGCCGCAATCGAGCAGCACGCAGGGCTTGCCGGCTTGCAACAGCGTGCGCAGCGCGTCGGCGCTGATCAGGGTGCGTTCGATCATCGGGATCCTTCGTGGGTCAGGCTTCGGGTGGGTGCAGTGTCGTCGGCGCGGCCTCGTGCGGCGTGCGTGCCTGCAGGTAGGTGGCGGCCAGCCCGGCCGCGATGATCAATGCGATGCCGAGCACAGCGGCTGCACCCAACGCATCGTCGAACAGCCATACCCCGAACAGGCTCGCAAACACGATGCCGAGATATTGCAGGCTCGCGTTGGTGAGGGTCGCCCCGAGCGCATAGGCGCGCGTCATCAGCGTCTGTGCCACCGTCGCCAGGGTGCCGATCGCCAGCAACAGCAGCACGCCGGTGGTGTGATGGCCGTGCCAGCCGGTCAGGCTGGCCAGCGCTGCGCCGAGCGCGCTGCCACCGAGCGAGAAATAGAACACCACGCGCACGTCGGGTTCGCCGGCGCGGCCGAGCGCCGTGATCTGCAGGTAGGCGATCGCCGCCAGCAAGCCCGACGACAGGCCCGCCAGCCCGTACCAGGCCTGGTCGGTCTGCATCGTCGGCCGCAGCACCAGCGCGACACCGGCAAAGCCCACCAGCACCGCGGCGATCAGCCGTCCATCGACGCGCGCAGCGCCCAGCCACACAGCGCCGCCGAGCAGGAACAGAGCCATCCACACCGACGACATGTAGTTCAGCGCCATCGCGGTGCCGAGCGCGAGGCCTTCGATGGCGTAGAACCACAGCGCCAGGGCGCTCACGCCTGTGGCGCTGCGCCAGGCATGCATCGACAGCACCGGCGTGCGCAGCGCGATGCCGCGCCAGCGCGCGTAGGCGCCGATCATCACGATACCGAGCGCGCTGCGATAGAACACCAGCTCTCCGGCGCCGTAGTGTGCCGAGGCGTACTTGACGGCTACGCCCATCACGGCGAACAGCAGCGTCGCCAGCACAATCAGCACAATGGGCTCACCCCCGACGCGGCCGAGCGGCGGCCGCCTCCCCGTCAAGGGGGGCGACACCAGCGGCCCGGCCGAGCCGGATCCGCGGTGTTCACTTGGGCAGCTCGACTTCACGCGTTCCTATGCGCGACCCACACAACGTGCCCTATGGCGCGGCGGCAATGCCTCCGCGCATCGCTCGCCGATACCACTCGTGGAAGTGCTGCATGCCGTCCTCCATCGGGCTCTGGTACGGACCGGCCTCGTCGTCGCCGCGCTCCAGCAGTGCCTTGCGGCCGGCGTCCATGCGCAGCGCGATCTCGTCGTCCTCGATGCAGGTCTCCAGGTACGCAGCCTGCTGCGCCTCGACGTATTCGCGTTCGAAGGCGGCGACCTCCTCGGGGTAGTAGAACTCGACCACGTTGGTGGTCTTCTGCGG
>DASTZF010000039.1:0-11744 GCA_035764445.1 Burkholderiaceae bacterium | reverse complement strand
CAGCCGTGCGCGGTCGATCGACAGGCCGTGCGCAAACGCGCAGGCCACCAGCGCGATCGATGCCGCGTGGCCGAGCGCGATCGGCAGCAGCGCGCGCCACGCCTGGCGCCCGTCGCCGGCACGCACGCCGCAAGCGGCAGCGAACATCCAGCCGGTGGCCGGGCTCAGCCCGTGCAACGCGCCGAGGCCAGCCACCACCAGCCATGGCCACAGGTCTGCCATGGCGCGTGCACGCGAGTGAAGTCGGGCCGGCTCAGGCCGATTGCGAGCAGCACGAGCCGCCGGCCGCTGCCGCGTTGGCGCTCGGTTGCGGCTCGTAGCGGTCGTGGTGACGCACCCACGCCATCGTGTGCTCCAGCCCGTCTTCGTTGCGACCGATCGGCGTGAGGTCGAGCAGCGGGTAAGTGCCCATCATCACCTCCACGCCGCGCCCGTAGCAAGAGTAGGCGTGGTACACGGTGCCCGCGTCGTCCTTGTAGAAGACGCTGATGCCGGGCAGCTCGGCGGCGACCGGCTGCATCAGGAAGTTGTAGTTGACCTGGCCCTGCGCCATCTCTTCGAGCGTGAAGGTGACGCCGAAGTCATGGTTGAAGTCGCTGCCGAACGACGACACCCACTTGAACTGCCAGCCCATGCGCTGGCGGAAGCGCTCGATCTCGCCCAGCGGTGCGCGCGAGACGGCGACCAGCGTGACGTCGCGCTGCGCCAGGTGCGGCCGCGCGCCGTCGTGGTGGTCGGCCATGTACGAGCAGCTCGGGCAGCCGGCCTCCCAACCGGGCGCGAACATGAAGTGCTGCACCAGCAGCTGTCGGCGGCCGTCGAACAGGTCGGCCAGCGTGCGCGTGCCCTGCGGACTGTCGAACACGTAGGGCTTGTCGATGCGCACCCACGGCAGCGCGCGGCGCTCGCGCGCGATCTGGTCGCTCAGGTGCGTGAGTTCCTTCTCGTGCGCCAGCAGGGCCTTGCGTTCGGCCAGCCACTGATCCCTGGAGACGACGCGGTGGTTCGCGATGGCGGTTGCGGTCGATGTCGTGTTCATGATGGTGTCCCTGGCTCGAAGAGCCGTTCGAGGTTTCGTATGGATGGGAGTCGGCAGAAGGCTGGTGCTCAGGCGGCCGGGATGATCCGGTCGTAGGCTTCCTGCCGCGCGCCGAAGTTGGTCCAGAACGAGCGCGGCGTGCGCCCGGCCAGCACGTCTTCCAGCACGTCGAGGTGGCTGTGCCAGCCGCCGGCGACGTTGAGCATCGAGCTGCGCTGCTTCAGCTTGCTGTGCACCAGCGTGAGGTGCGTGTGGTCGCCGCGCGCGCTCAGTTCGAAGCTGACCTCCGACGCATTGGGGCTGCCTTCCTGGAACGTCATCACCAGCAGGCGCGGCGGCTCGATCTTCAGGATGCGGCACTGGAACTCGTGCTTGCCTGCGTACTGCTGCAGCTTCGGCGGCGCCTTCTCGTCGGTGAGCTTGTCGTTGTCGAAGCGCAGGTCGATGCACTCTCCGGGGTTGGCGGGGGCGGTGCCGCCGGCCAGCCAGCGCGCGCGCTTGGCGGGGTCGACCAGAAAGCTCCACACCTTGTCGATGGGGGCCTTGAGCACGCGCTCCATGCGCAGGGTCTGCGCGTCGATCACGCGGCCGAGTTCGGCGGTAGTGCTTGCAGTCATCGATTCTCTCCGGGTTCGTCGTCGGGGGTTTCAAGGTCGCGTTGCAGCTCGCGCTCCAGCGCGTCGAGACGGTTGCGCCAGAAGGCTTCGGTGCTCTGCAGCCAGTGGTCCGCCTGCGTCAACACCGCGGGCTCGAGCCGGCACACGTGCGTGCGCCCGAGCACCACGCGCGACACCAGGCCGGCCTTCTCCAGCGCCTTGACGTGCTTGGAGGCCCCGGCAAACGACATGCGGAACGGGGCGCCCAGCTCGCCGACGCTGCTGTCACCGTGTGCCAGCAGCTGCAGCATGGTGCGGCGCGTGCGATCCGCCAGCGCGTGGAACACGGCGTCGAGCCGATCGTCTTCTAGCTCAACCATGTGGTTGAATATAGTGCGATCGAAAGACTTAGTCAACCGAATGGTTGAATGAATGCCGCTAGCCGGCGATCGCCTCGCACAGCGCCAGCGCCTGCCGCGCGTAGCCGCCGCCGAACAGCCGCGCATGGTTGAGGATGTGCACCAGCTGGTACACCGGTCGCCGGCGCACGTAGCCCGCGGCCACCGGCAGCGCCTCGCGATACGCCGGCCAGAACCCCGCAGGCGGCGCGCCGAACAGCTCCATCATCGCCAGCTCGGCTTCGGCGTCGGACAGCGACACCGCCGGGTCGAAGATCACCGGCTCGCCATCGGCCAGGCAACTCCAGTTGCCGCGCCACAGATCGCCGTGGATCAGCGAGGGGCGTGGCACGTGGCCGTCGTCGAACAGCGCGGGCAGTGCTGCGACGACGCGTCGCACCGCAGCGGGCACGGGCGAAGGCAGGCCATCGGCCAGCGCGAGCAGACGTTCATGCGCGACGAAGGCGAGCCACCCTTCGCGTCCGCCTTCCTCGCTCCAGCGGTTGCGTTGCGGCGTGCCGCCGAGCCAGTTGTCGCGATGCCAGCCGAAGCGGCCATCGCCCGGCGCCGCCGCCCGGTGAAGTGCGGCCAGCTGGTGCCCGAGGCACGCACCGAAGTCGTGCGGCTCGAGCGTGGCGAGGTCGAGCCATTCGAGCGCCAGCAGCGCCGCATCGCCGGCGGACCAGCAACCGATGACCTTCGGCACGCGGATGCACTGCGGCGCGGCGAGTGCCGCCAGCCCGTCGGCTTCGGCCGCCAACACCGCGGCGCGAGCACTCGGCGCGCTCTTCACAAAAAGCACGCCGCTCGCGCTCTCGGCTCGCCAGGTGTCGCAGAACGTGCTGGCGCCCAGCGCGCGCACCATCCAGGCGCCGCCGAGATGAGCGCGCAGCGCGTCGGCCAGCATGCGGCAAGCCTACGCCGCGCGCAGTCCGATCGCCCGGACTGCCGCGTCAGACCACGCGCACTTCGGCAGGTTCGCGGTCGGGCGCCGGTTGGCTGCGGTCTTTGAGGACGAGTTGCCCCTTGACCAGCCATGCCGCTGCAAACGCCATCACCGCCAGCGTCTCGGGCCAGAAGATCGAGTGCTGCTTGCCCAGGTGCCAGAGGATGCCGATCCAGACGAACGCCAGGCCCATCAGCCAGCCGCAGATCCGGTAGACGTGGTTGCGCTGCTTCTTCTGCGGCGTCGGATTCATCAGCGTGTTGGCGCGGAAGCGGAACGTCACCAGGTAGAACGTCAGCAGGAAGAACACGCCGACGAAGACGAAGTGGTAACCGAGCGCGCCGTGCGGGCCAGCGCCTGCACGAGCTTGCCCTCGTTGTCGGTGTTGGCGGTGTCTGGCGACGACAGCACACCAGCGGCGATGTCCATCGGGAACAGGGCGATGCCGATGGCCGCCAGGCCGGCGACGATCGCGAGCCAGCGGTCCTTGGGGTCGTCGGTGCGGAAGAACGCCAGCAGCAAGCCGCCGACCACCAGCGAGCCGACGAACACGTCGCGCAGGCTGGTGTAGTAGTAGGCGCTGATCGAGTTGGTGGTGAAGACGTGGTCGAACACGAGCGCCAGCACGCGCACCGCGATCGGCATCAGCAGCGCGATCCAGCCGACCGTCTGCTGCAGCTTGTGGTAAGAGACCAGCAACTGCTGATCGGTGCTCGAGACGGGCGCCTCCCGCTGCGAATTGCGCTGCCCGATGCCGTGACGCGCCGCGCGCGCAGTGATCCACCGCGCGCATTGTGCAGCCGCCAGGCGGACGCCGAAGGCGCGTCGCCGCGGCCGATGGAGCGGCGCCATCGCGCAGCTAAGAAGACCTGCGCTTGGTGTCTTCGCGGAGCGCGGCGCGTGCCGCGGCGCGCATCGCGTCGGCCGTGACCGAAGCAAGGTCTGCGCCGTCGGCCAAGCCGAGTGCCGTGCGCATCGTCGCAAGCACGCGCTTGTTGGCGTACGAGTGTGGGTGCGTCTCGTCGTCGCCCTGGTCCTCGGCGAACTTGACCAGCAGGTCTGCGCGCGTCGCGTCCGCCAGCGAGAGCTCGACCAACTTCGCGCGGTACTCCAGCTCCCACGAGGGCATGCCAGGGAACCGCGCGAGGTCGGCGAAATGCTGCGCCTCGTGACCGAGGAAGGAGACGCGGAACGTCTCGTCCTCCAGGCTGCGATAGCGCGGGGCGACGACATAGAGTGCGTCGCGCGTCGTCCAGCCGCCGGCACCGCGCCGGCCGCAGGTGGCGAAGTCGGCCCATCCGAGCACCACGAAGTCGCTCAGCACGACCACGCGCGTCGCGTGCACGCCGTCGGGCAGCTTGACGCGGTATGCGCGCTTCTCCTCGTGGCGCCACAGCATCAGCTCGCGCAGCGGCGACGTGACGCCAAGCAGCGCGTGGAAGCCCGCCGCCGCGAGACGCGCTTTCAGCAACGGCTCCAGCGATGAGAGGTCGGCCACATCGGTGCGGCGAAGTTGACGCTGCAGGTTGGCGAACAGACGGCCTTCGGCGCGCTCGAGGTCCTGCGGGTGAAGCAGCGCATCGCGCCAGTACGCGCGGAAAGTGGCGATGACGGAGGCAGTGAAGGGATCGGCGACCGCCGTGGCCTTCTCGGCTGCAGGCTGCGCAGCGAAACGCGCGTTCATGCAGGCGCGGAAGATGGCGTCGCGACCCTCGAACTCGTTGGTCGGCACGCGGTTCAGATCTGCCAGCGCTTGCGCGGTGTCGGCTCCGAGCGATGCCCCGATGGCTGCGTCGACAGCCGCGCGGGCGCGCGCGGGGGCATCCAGTTCATCGGCGGCCGCTGCACCGGCCAACGCGGCGGCCACCGCCAGCATCCGCCATCGCGCCATCGCGCACTCCGCTCTGCGAGCCAGGAACGGATCGGATGCTAGGTGCGCGCGGTGCCCGACGTCTTGAACAGACTTGATGCGCGCCGCCACGCGCCCGGAGTCGATCCGGTGAGCGTCGAGATGGCGCGCGAGAGATGCGCCTGGTCGGCGAATCCGCAGTCATGCGCGACGGCCACCAGCGGTTCGCGCGATCCGCGGATCATGCACAGCGCGATCCGCGCGCGCGCCTCGGCCCGGTAGCGCGCCGGCGAGACACCGAAGACGCCGCGAAACCCGCGGCTCACGGTGGCGGGTGCCAGTCCGTTGCAGGCGGCCCAGCGGTCGATGCGCAGATCGGGCTGCGCGCGCAGCGCAGCGGCGAGTTGGTCGGGCCAATCGTCGAGCAGGGGTGTCGCGACAGCGCCCGCCGAGCACAGTGCAATCGCTTCTGCGACGTCGTGCACCGCGCTGCGGGCCACGGCGTCGGCATCGCACACGCGCAGCGCAGTGGCCGGCAAGGTGTGGTCGAGCGGCAGCGGCAGATTCAACACCCGGGCGCCCGTCGATCCCACGTGGTCGAGATGGGCGTCGAACGGCCCATGCACCAGCGCATCACCGGGAGCCACGTGCCAGCGTCCGAGGTCGCCGGCTTCCACGTAGCCGCCGGACAGCACGAGCGCGATGTAGCCGTGCGCGTGCCGGTGCCGCGGCATCACCAGCCGCGGCTGCAGCCGCTGGGGAGTCATGCGCCCGATCGTCCCAGCGCCGACTCGGGCGGCGCGGTGATGTCGGCCTGCGGGTAGTACGGCTTGCTGCCGAGCGCGTCGACTCGCGCCCAGAACGCGGGGCCAGAGGCCAGACCCCGCGGGTCCTTCGGTGCCGCCTGGCGCCACATCGCCCACGAGTCGGGGTGCAGCTGCGACGCCTCGGCCATCAGCGCCTGCGCTTCGTCGGTCTGGCCTTCGCGCAGCAGATGCTGGCCCAGCCGAAAGCGCGCGTGCGCCTCGGCGATGGTCTCATCCGGCACCTTGAGCTTGGCGGTCGCCTTCGACTCGTCGAGCGCGTTCACGCTGGCTGCGCCGCGCAGCACCCAGTCGCGCACGGCGTCGATGTAGAGCGTCTTCACGCGCACGCGCTCGGCGTTGGCGGCTTCAGGCATCGCGAAGGTCTTGCGGTCCATCGCGCGAAAGCCGTCGGTCGAGCCGGCGGTCTCGGGCGGGCGCACGATGTGGCCCTGCTCGTCGATCCACGCCGCCTGCGGCACGTTGACCAAGTTGTACAAGTCGGCCAGGCGGTGATCGCGGTCGATCAGGCAGGGGTAGGTGGCCTTTGCGTTCTCGATCCACGGCCGCGCGGCATCCGCGTTGTCCAGTGCGATGGCGAGCACCGTGAACGGCTGATCCTTCAGCTCTTCAACCAGCGACTGCCACACGGGCAAGTCCAGCCGGCAGCCTCACCAACTCGCCCAGGTGGCGAGAAACACCTTGCGGCCGCGGTACTGCGACAGCTTGTGCATGCGGCCCTGCAGATCGGGCAGCTCGAAGTCAGGCGCCTGTAGTGTGGTCAGCGCCGCGCCGCGCTGCTGCGCGCCCGCGCCGAGCACCCAGGTGCGCGACGCTGCATCGTGCACCACCGGCTGCCCACTGCGGCGCCACATCGCCGCGACGTTGAGGCGGCCGTCGCGCACGAGATCGCCTTTCGATGCGGGCGGCAACGGCACGCAGTAGTCGCCGTGGCACAGGCCTTCGGGCTTCCACGCCCAGCCGGTGGCCTGCGCGATGGCGCCAGCGTCGAGCCACAGCGCGTCGCCGTCGACGCTCGCGTCGGGCCATTGCGTCTCGCGCTGATCGTGAAGCACCGTGATCATGACGAGGGCTCCTATCGGTTGCCAGTTGCGCGGCATCGTAGCGCCGTCGCCGGCGGCGAGTCGGTGATCGGAATTCGAGGCCACAACCCGCCATGGAATTGCGATCGGTCACCGGGTCGTACCCGCGGCGGCGCCTTCGACCTAGGGGTGCTCGCTCGCCAACGCTGCCGATAGCATGAGGGTCCCGATGCTGCGCGCCTGTCGAGGTCGAGTGAGTTGACCGCGGCCCTGCCCAAGCCTCAAGCCGGTGCAGACGCTGCGGGCCCGGCCGCGCCCGTGCGCGTTGGTGGCGCCACCGAAACGCCAGTCGACGATCTGTTCGAGACGCTGTATGCGGACCTCTGCCGCATGGCGCATCGCGAGGTGCGAAACCGCGGCGCGGCCGGCCTGATGGGCACCGAGACGCTGGTCCACGAAGCGTGGCTCAACGTCGAGCAGCGGCCGTCGGTGATCTTCACCGATGCGCGTCAGTTCCTGGCCTATGCGTCGCGCATGATGCGCGGCCTGGTGATCGACCGTGTGCGCGCGCAGGCGGCACAAAAGCGCGGCGGCGGGTTGCCGATCACGTCGCTCGACACCCACACGGCCGAGCAGATCGCCGAACCCGAGCTGCTGCAGAGCATCGGCGATGCGCTCGACGAGCTGTCGGCGCTCGAGCCCGAGCTCGCCCATGTGGTCGACCTGAAGTTCTTCTGCGGCTTCAACCTGGCCGAAGTGGCGACCATGCGAGGCGTCTCGGAGCGCACCGTGCAGCGCCAATGGGAGAAGGCCCGGCTGCTGCTGCTGCGCGCGCTCAAGGCCGCCTGACGCGCGGCGAGCTGCGGCGTCATCTCGATTCCGGTCGCGCGGCTGGCAGGCGCTCGAGCAGCTGGCGCGCCTCGGCGTACGTGGGCGCCGTTTCGCCCACCGTGGCCTTGAGCTCGACCAGCGCGGCGCGCCACGCGTCGCGCGCCGGTGCGGTCTCGTGGCGGGCCTGGTGCACGAGGCCGCTCGCCACCAGCGCGCTGCCGAGCCATTCGCTGTGGTCGAAGCCGCTCAGCGCATCGCGCGCCTGCGCCACCGCCTGTGTCGCGTGGGCGTGCGCGGCGGCGATGTCGTCGAGCCGCAGCTCGGTGCGCGCCAACAGCGTCAGGGCGCGGATGCCGTAGCGGTTGACCTCGCCGGCGGCCTCGAAGATGGTCACTGCCTGCTTGAGTGCGACTTGCGCACGCGCCAGGTTGCCGCGCGCCAGTTCGAGCTGGGCGCGCGCCAGCTCGAGCATGCCCCACATCGAGTGGCCGGCGGGCAGCAGCGGGGTCAGTTCGGCGTGTGCGTGGGCGAGCAGCTCGCTGCAACGCTGCAGATCGTCGACGAGACACCATGCGTGCGCACCCTGCGCCAGCGCGCCGTACGCCATGCGCCGGTCGCCCCGCGCCTTGGCTTCGGCAGTCGCGCGCTCGATCAATGGCATCGCTTCGCGGGCACGGCCGAGCTCGATCAGGTTCAGCGCGTAGTTGCATTCGAGCGCCGGAGGCACGCTGCCCAACCCCGGTGCGAGATCGAGCGCGCGCCGGAAGGTGTCCACCGCGCCCAGCCGTTGGCCGGCGCGGGCGAGCAGCACGCCGAGGTTGTTGTGCAATCCCAGCGCCTGCTGCGTCTGCCCGCGTCCTAGCGCCTGCAGTTCGCCGATGGCCTGGCGCAGCTCGGCGGCGGCGTCGCCCGCGCGGCCCACCTTGTCCAGCGCCCCGGACAGCGTGGCGCGCGTGACCACGATCTGCGTGCGCTGCACGTTGCTGGCTTCCCCGAGCGTGTCGAACGCCGCCTGCGCGTCGGCCAGCGCAGCCTTCGCGTCGCCTCTCAGGCGCGCCACTTCGCTGCGGCTCTGCAGGCATTGCGAGAGCAGCTGGTGGTCGAGCGGGCGCACGGCGCGCAGTTCGGCAATCGCATGGCCGAACAGCGCGCGCGCCTGGTCGAAGGCGCCGTTGATGCCGTGTTCGAACGCCAGCTGGCACTCGATCTCCGAGCGCAGCGACACGTCGGCCAGGTCGCGTGCGTCGGCCTGCGCGCGCTGCAGCAGCTCCATCGCCTTGTCCTCGTTCTGCACCTGCCCGTGCAGCACGGCGAGGATCAGCAGCAGGCGCGCGCGCTGCGCGCGGTCGTCGGCGAACTGCTTGTCGAGCACGGGCTCGGCGCGCGCGAGCAGCTCGGCGGTCGTGAACGGCTTGTTGGTGCCGTCCTGCAGCAGGAAGCTGATGAACTCGGCGCTCGCCTGCGCATAGTTGAGCTGGCGCAGCGCGATGTCGCGCTCCTGCTGCGCGCGCTGCGCCTGCGTGACCGTGCCCACCAGCCCGGCGATGACCGAGGCGATCACCAGCGACGTGGCCACCACCGTGCCGCGGTAGCGCCGCGCGAAGCGCGTGCAGCGGTAGGCGATCGAATCCGGGCGCGCGCTGACCCGTTCGTGCGTGCGGTGGCGGCGCAGATCGTCGGCGAGCGCGGCCACGGTCTGGTAGCGCTGCGTCGGATCCTTGCGCAGCGCGCGCGCGACGATGTTCTCGAGGTCACCGCGCAGCGCACGGCACAGCCGCGGCGGCGTCGTGCCGCGCCGCGCGGCGACCCGCTGTGCCGCGTCGGCATCGGCGCCGCGCTCCGACCATGCGCTGGTCAGGCGCGCCGGTTCGGTGTCGAGCGTGGCGCGCAGCACCTCGGTCGAGCTCGCCGAGTCGTTCGCCGTCGGGTGTCGGCCTGCCAGCAGCACGTACAGCAGCACGCCGAGCGCATAGACGTCGGTCGCCGTGGTGACCGCGGCGCCTTGCACCTGCTCGGGAGCGGCGTATTGCGGTGTCAAAGCCGTCTGGCCATCGACCGTCAGCGCGGCGTCGGTCGCCGGACCTTGCAGCAGCTTGGCGATGCCGAAGTCGAGCAGCTTCACCGTGCTGTCGGCCGTCACCAGGATGTTGTTCGGCTTGATGTCGCGATGGATCACCAGATGGCTGTGCGCATGCGCCACCGCCGCCAGCACGTCGTCGAACAGCGCCAGCCGCTCGTCGACCGTCAATTTGCGGAAGTCGCAGTACTGGTCGATGCGCTCGCCCTCGACCAGCTCGAGCACCAGGTAGGGCTGCCCTTCCGCGGTGATGCCGGCGTCGAGCAAGCGCGCGATGTGCGGGTGTGTCAGGCGAGCGAGGATCGCGCCCTCGCGCTCGATGCGCTGGGCGCCGGCGCGGCCGATCTGCGACAGGTGCAGCAGCTTGACGGCCACCGCGCCGACGTAGCGGCCGTCGGCACGGCGCGCGCGCCACACGGTACCCATCGCGCCTTCGCCCAGAGGCGCCTCGAGCACGTAGGCGCCGACGCGCTTGCCGACCAGCGTGGGCACGACCGCCGCACCCGTGGGCACAGCCGCCTCCAGGAAGCGCACGGCCTGCGCGTCGCCGGCTACGCCGAGCAACTCCTGCAGCTCGTCGGCCAGCGCCGCATCGCTGGCGCGCAGCGCCGCCAATCGGTCGGCGCGCGCACGCGGCTCCAGCTCGAGCAGCTCGTCGAGCAGGGGACTCAACCGCTTCCAGCGATCGCGATCAGGCCATGTCATCGCAGCATGCCCCGCGCAAGGATAAGCGCAGTGCGCCGGCAGATCTCCTGATGCGCAGATCGGAATCGAGCCGCAGAAGGCGACGCGAGCGCCTATCGGTACGGATCGAAGCGCGCGCACGCGACGCGCTGTCGGGTCTTGGCGCGCGATTGCGATCTCCCCAGTGGAACCGTATGGCAACTGACAGAGGAGATGCGCATGGACACGAGCCCCGACTTCACGGCCCTGAAGAGCCGCCAGCAGGTGGCCTGGGCGAGCGGCGACTACGCCGTCATCGGCATCACGTTGCAAGGCGTCGGCGAGTCGCTCGCCGAGGCCTGCGACCTGCGCTGCGACGAAGACGTGCTCGACGTCGCGGCGGGCAACGGCAACGCGACGCTCGCGGCGGCAAGGCGCGGCTGTCGCGTCACGTCGACCGACTACGTGGCCACGCTGCTCGACCGCGGCGCCGAGCGTGCGCGCGCCGAACGGCTCGAGGTGACGTTCCGGACCGCCGACGTCGAGGCGCTGCCGTTCGACAACGAGAGCTTCGATGCGGTGCTGTCCACCTTCGGCGTGATGTTCGCGCCCGACCAGCCGCTGGCCGCCGCCGAGATGCTGCGCGTGTGCCGCCCGGGCGGGCGCATCGGCCTGGCCAACTGGATGCCCGACAGCATGGTCGGCCAGCTGTTCAAGCTGATGGGGCGCTATCTGCCGCCGCCGCCGGGCTTGCAGCCGCCGTCACTGTGGGGTGACGAGGGTCACTTGAAGACGCTGTTCGGTCGGCGGGTGTCATCGCTCGCCGTCACGCGGCGGGTCTTCAACTTCCGCTACCGGTCGGCGGCCCACTTCGTCGACGTGTTCCGCAACTGGTACGGGCCGGTGCACAAGGCGTTCGAGACGCTGCCGGCGGACCGCGCCGGGTCGCTGCAGGCGGAGCTGATCGAACTGCTCGATCGACTCAACCGCGCGGGGCCGCGATCGCTGGTCGTGCCCTCCGAGTATCTGGAGGTGGTGATCACGCGGTAGTGCGTCCGTTGAGGGCTTCGGTGCGTCGTCTGCTGCGGGCGGCTCTGGCCTTCGTGCTGCCGATGGCCGCGGGCGCACTGGCGACTCCCAGCGATGGCAACGCGCTCCGGGCAGACACGAAAGGTGGCGCGACAGTGGCTGCACGACATGGAGCGCCGCCGGCGGCGAAGCCGGCCTCCACCGCCGGCACCTTTGCCAGCCGACTGTTCGACCCCTGGCCCTGATGGCGCGGACACGGCTCCCGCGGCGCGCACCGACGGGTGCGTCGGGTTAGGACCGTGCGCCCTTCAACAGCTCGCGCGCGATGATCAGCTGCTGCACCTCGGTGGCGCCTTCGTAGATGCGCAGCGCGCGAATCTCGCGATACAGGCGCTCGACGGCGACGCCGCTGCGCACGCCGAGCCCGCCCCACATCTGCACCGCAGCGTCGATCACCTGCTGCGCGCCTT
>DASTZF010000038.1:0-11545 GCA_035764445.1 Burkholderiaceae bacterium | reverse complement strand
GGTTGCCGACGTTCATCATCAGCTTGATCGGGCAGTAAGGCATCTCACCGCGCCGCACCTCGGTGACCTCGGTCTCGAGCAGCCCCTCATAGACGAACCCGGTGTCGCCCTCGGCGCACGACACCGTGACCAGCGCCCCGTCGGTCAGCTTCTCGGTGGCATCGCCGGAGCCGACCACCGCCGGAATGCCGAGCTCGCGCGCGATGATCGCCGCGTGGCAGGTGCGCCCGCCGCGGTTGGTGATGATCGCCGCGGCGCGCTTCATCACCGGTTCCCAGTTGGGGTCGGTGATCTCGGTGACCAGCACGTCGCCGCTGTGCACGCGCTCCATCTCGGCCAGCGCGCGCACGATGCGCACGCGCCCGGTGCCGATCTTCTGGCCGATGGCGCGGCCCTCCGCGAGCACGGTGCCATGGCCCTTGAGCTTGTATCGATGCTCGACCTTGGCCTGGCTCTTCACCGTCTCCGGCCGCGCCTGCAGGATGTAGAGCTTGCCGTCGCGGCCGTCGCGACCCCACTCGATGTCCATCGGCCGCCCGTAGTGCTTCTCGATCACCAGCGCGTACTTCGCCAGCTCGATCACGTCGGCGTCGCTCAGCGAATAGCGGTTGCGTTGCTCGGGCGGCGTGTCGACCGTGCGCACGAGCTTGCCGTTGGTCGACGCCGATGCGAACTCCATGCGCTGCAGCTTCGAGCCGAGCGAGCGGCGGATGATCGCCTGCTTGCCGGCGCGCAGCATCGGCTTGTGGACGTAGAACTCGTCGGGGTTGACGCTGCCCTGCACCACCGTTTCGCCGAGCCCGTAGCTCGACGTGATGAACACCACGTCCTCGAAGCCGGACTCGGTGTCGATCGTGAACACCACGCCGGCGCTGCCGAGGTCCGAGCGCACCATGCGCTGCACGCCGGCCGACAGCGCGACGTCGCCGTGCGAGAAGCCCTTGTGAACGCGGTAGCTGATCGCGCGGTCGTTGTACAGCGAAGCGAACACCTCTTTGATCTTGTGCAGCACGCCGTCGGCGCCGCTGACGTTGAGGAACGTCTCCTGCTGGCCGGCGAACGACGCGTCCGGTAGATCCTCGGCGGTGGCCGACGAGCGCACCGCGTAGGAGGCCTGCGGGTCGGCACTGGCCAGCCGGTCGAACGCGGTGCGGATCGCCTGCTCGAGCGCCGGCGGCAACGCCGCCTCCGTGACCCAGCGGCGGATCTCCGCTCCGGCGTCGGCCAGCGCCTTCACATCGTCGATGTTCAGCGACGCCAGCCGGGCGCTGATGCGCTCGGTCAGCTTGTTGTGACGCAGGAACTCGCGGAACGCGAGCGCCGTGGTCGCGAACCCGCCGGGGACCCGCACCCCGCTGGCGGCGAGTTGGCTGATCATTTCGCCGAGGCTGGCGTTCTTGCCGCCGACCGCCTCGACATCGGTCATCCTCAGTTGATCAAGGGGCACGACCAGGGCGGTCGCCAGTGAGGTCGATGACATGGGAGAGCTCCGTGAAGGTGAACAAGCGGTGCTGTCCGGGACACGACGCGAGCGCACCCACCGGCACTGGGCATTCTGGTTCTGGGGCCGTGGGCTGTCATATCGGCGTCATCGGGCGGCTTGGGCGCGATTCTAGGCCGCCCGCCCCGGCCCTATCATCGAAGCTGCAATTCGCATCCCTCGATCTCGGAGCTGGCCTTTGCCCAACCGAACCGTGTTCTTCGTATCCGACGGTACCGGCATCACCGCTGAAACGTTCGGCAATTCGATCCTGGCTCAGTTCCCGACCCGCCCGCGCCACGTCAGGCGCCCGTTCATCGACAGCATCGAGAAAGCGGACATCGTGGTCGGCGAGATCAACACGATCGCGCTGTCCGAAGGGCAGCGGCCGATCGTCTTCATCACACTGGTCAATGACGAGGTGCGCGACGTGTTCACGCGCGAAAGCTGCAACGGCTTCGTGCTCGACATGTTCCGCACCTTCATCGAGCCGCTTGAAGCCGAGCTCGGCGTCAAGTCCAACCACCGCGTCGGCCGCTTCTCCGAAGTGGCCAAGAGCCACGAGTACAACGAGCGCATCGAGGCGATCAACTTCTCGCTCGCACACGACGACGGCCAGTCGGCGCGCGATCTCGAGGGTGCCGAAGTGATCCTGATCGGCGTCAGTCGCTGCGGCAAGACGCCGACGTCGCTGTACCTGGCGATGCAGCACGGTGTCAAGGCTGCCAACTATCCGCTGATCCCCGAGGACTTCGAGCGCGCGCAGTTCCCGAAATCGCTGGCGCCGCACAAGCGCAAGTGCTTCGGCCTGACGATCGACCCGGACCGGCTGTCACAGATCCGGCACGAGCGTCGCCCCGGCGGCCGCTACGCCGCGCTCGACAACTGCCGCATGGAGGTGCGCGAGGCCGAGGCGATGATGCGCCGCGAGGGCATCGCGTGGCTGAGCTCGACGCACAAGTCGATCGAGGAGATCGCGACGACGATTCTGCGCGACATCCGCCCGGATCGCTTGATCTACTGAATCCGCCGCCGCATCGACTCGTACAGGCACACCGCGGCCGCGGCCGCGACGTTGATCGACTCTTCGCCGCCGGGCTGGGGAATGCCGATGCGCACGGCGCAGCGCTGCAGCAACGACGCCGTGACACCTCGGCCTTCGTGCCCGAAGACCCATGCACAGGGATCGGGCAGCGGCGCTTCGACCAATGACTCGCTGTGATGCGAGCTGGTGGCCACGAGAGGGACCTCCAGCGCATCGAGCGCCGACGCGTCGGCGCCCTCGACCAGGTGCAGCGCGAAGTGCGCGCCCATGGCTGCGCGCATCACCTTGGGTGACCACAACGCCGCGCAGCCTCTGAGCGCGATCACCTGGCTAACGCCGAACGCGGCGGCGCTGCGCAGAATGCTGCCGAGGTTGCCGGCATCCTGCACGCGATCGAGCACCACGCTGCGCCTGCCGCTGGCCGCCGCAAGTTCTCCCGGCCACGCCACCAGCGCGGCCACTGGCGCCTTCGACGACAACGAGCCGATGCCCGCCCACAGTGCGTCGTCGACCACGCGCAACTTCGGCGTGCGCGACCACAGCGACTGCAGCGCGGGATCGTGCTCGCGCTCGGCGGGCACCAGCACTTCCTGCAGGCGCCAGCCGCGCGCCAATGCCGCCCGCACGAGGTGATCGCCCTCGAGCCAGACCTGCCCGAGGTCGCGATACGCGTCGGGCGCCGCATTCAAGCGCCGCACTCGCATCAGCAACGCGTTGTCACGCGACGCGATGCGGATGCGCGCGGCGTTCATTGGGCAACCTGCGCGCTGCGCGCTGCGGTATTCGCCTCGGGAGCGGCCCGGCGGCTCATGCCATCCGCGCGCGCCGCGCACGATCGCCGGCCGTGTCGGCGCTCGCCAGCCGGCTCACGCAGAATCCAGCGTCTCGCGCACCGGTGCAAAGGTGCGCCGGTGCGCTTCGCAGGCGCCGTGCTCGCGCAGCGCGCGCAGGTGCTCGGGCGTCGCGTAGCCCTTGTGCGCGTCGAAGCCATACTGTGGATGGCACCGGTGCAGCTCCAGGCACATGCGGTCGCGGTGCACCTTGGCGAGGATCGATGCCGCCGAGATCGCGGCCACCGTGGCGTCGCCGTCGACGATGGCTTCGGACTGCACGCGCAGCACCGGCAGCTGGTTGCCGTCGACCAGCACCAGCACCGGGGTCAGTCGCAAGCCGTCGACAGCGCGCCGCATCGCCAGCAGCGTCGCGCGCAGGATGTTGAGGCGGTCGATCTCGTCGACCGCGGCGTGCGCGATGCTGAACGCCAGCGCGCGCGCGCGAATCTCGTCGAACAGCCGCTCGCGCTCCGCGGGCGTCAGCACCTTGGAGTCGGCCAGGCCCTCGATCGGGTTGCAATCATCGAGGATCACCGCCGCGGCCACCACCGGCCCGGCCAGCGGGCCGCGGCCGGCCTCGTCGACACCGGCCACCAGCCCCGGGCGGTGCCAGTCCAAGCCCATCTGCTCAGCGCGCAAGAATCTGTGCGATGGCATCGGTGGCGGTATGCGCGGTGTCGCGCTTCAGCTGTTCATGTATCTCGAGAAACCGGGCCGCCAGCGCGTCGCGGCGTTGCGGTGCATCGAGCCATTGGAACACCGCGCGCGCCAGCGCATCGGGGGTGGCGTCGTACTGCAGCAACTCGGGCACCACGAACTCGCGGCACAAGATGTTCGGCAAGCCGACCCACGGCTGCAAGCGCATGCGGCTCATGATCTGCCACGACAGTGCGTTCATGCGGTAGCCGATCACCATCGGTCGCTTGAACAGCGCCGCCTCGAGTGTCGCGGTGCCGCTGGCGATCAGCGTCACGTCGCAGGCCGCGAGCACCTCGTGCGAGCGGCCGTCGGTCAGCAGCAGCGGCGTTGCCGCGGCGTGCTGGCGCACCAGCGGTTCGATCATCGCGCGCAACCCCGGCGCGGCCGGCAACACGAAGCGCAGAGTCGGCCGCTGTGCATGCAGCAGCGCCACCGTCTGCAGGAAGGTGGGTGCAATGGCCTCGATCTCCGAGCGCCGGCTGCCGGGCAGCACGGCGACCACCTCGTCGTTCGCACCGAGGCCAAGCGCCGATCGGCTGGCGTCGCGCGGCGGCTGCAGCGGGATCTCGTCGGCCAGCGGGTGCCCCACGAAGGTGGCGGCCACGCCGCCGCGCGCGAGGATCTCGGGTTCGAACGGAAACAGGCACAGCACGTGATCGACCGCGCGCGCGATCTTCTTCACCCGTCCGGCGCGCCAGGCCCACACCGACGGACAGACGAACTGGATCGTGCGCTGGCCTGCCGCGCGCAACCGCTGCGCGAGGCCGAGGTTGAAGTCGGGTGCGTCGACGCCGATGAACGCATCGGGGCGGCGCTGCAGCAGACGCTCGCCGAGCGCATCGCGGATGCAGGCGATCTCGCGGTAGTGCCGCAACACCTCGAAATAGCCGCGCACGGCAAGCTTGTCCGATGGCCACCAGGCCTCGAAGCCGTGGGCCGCCATGCGCGGGCCGCCGATGCCGAAAGCCGCGGCCTGCGGCCAGCGCGCGTGCACACCGCCCAGCAGCAGGCTGGCCAGCAGGTCGCCGGAAGCCTCACCGGCGACCATCGCCAACTGCGGGGCATCGCCTGGCATTTGCCTAGCACCCGAGCAGACGGCGCACGCCGCCCATCTAGCGCACGATGCCGCGTTCGGCGGCGGCCAGAAAGTCCTGCATCAACGTGACATCGGCGGCATCGTCGGCATCGCCCGGCAGCGCGGCGATGGCGTCGCGTGCAGCTGCCAAGGTCAGGCCCTGCCGGTACAGCAGCTTGTGCATCTGCTTGATGCGGTTGATGCGCTCGGGCGAGTAGCCGCGCCGGCGCAGCCCCTCCTGGTTGATGCCCTGGGCCTGCGCCGGGTTGCCGGCCGCCGTGACGAACGGCGGCAGGTCCTGCGCCAGACGGGTCTGGAACCCCGTCATCGCGTGCGCGCCGACGCGAACGAACTGGTGCACGCCCGACAGGCCACCGAGGAATACCCAGTCGCCGAGGTGAACGTGGCCGGCCAGTTGCACGGCGTTGGCCAGGATCAGATGGCTGCCGAGCTGGCAATCGTGCGCGATGTGCACATAGGCCATGATCCAGTTGTCGTCGCCCAGCCGCGTGACGCCGACGTCCTGCACGGTGCCGGTGTTGATGGTGACGTACTCGCGAATCGTGTTGCCGTTGCCGATCATCAGGGACGTGGGCTCGCCGCCGTACTTCTTGTCCTGCGGCGGCCCGCCGATCGCGGCGAACGGATAGATGCGGTTGTCGTCGCCGATGGTCGTGCGGCCGTCGATCACGCAATGCGCACCGATCGTGCACCCCTTGCCGATCTGCACGTGTGCGCCGATCACCGCATACGGCCCGACGCTCACCGAGTCGTGCAGCTCGGCCCCTGCAGCGACGATCGCGCTGGCATGGATCTGTGCCATCGGCGCGCCCTCGTCAGTCGACTTTGCGCAGCGTGCACATCAGGTCGGCCTCGACGACGGTTTCGCCGTCGACGCTGGCGCGCGCCTTGAACTTGTAGATCCCCGCTTTCATGCGGTCGATCGACGCCTCGAGGATCAGCTGGTCGCCCGGCTCGACCGGGCGCTTGAAGCGCGCGCCGTCGATGCCCACGAAGTAGACCACCGAATCGGGCTCGACCTTGGCCCCCGCCGACTCGAACGCCAGCAGCGCAGCGGCCTGCGCCAGCGCCTCGAGGGTCAGCACGCCAGGCATCACCGGCCGGTGCGGGAAGTGTCCGACGAAGAAGGGCTCGTTGATCGACACGTTCTTCAGCGCGCGGATGCGCTGGTGCGGCTCGAGCTCGAGCACGCGGTCGACCAGCAGGATCGGATACCGGTGCGGCAGGCGCTTCAGGATCTGGTGGACGTCGAGGACTGTCATCGGGCTCTTCTCCAGCGACGCGCCAACGGCTGCTCGCACGCGGCGCCGCGGCGGCTCACAGCTTCTTCTCCAGCGCGCGCAGCCGCTCGCGCAGGCTGTACAGCTGGCGCAGCGTGGCGGCGTTCTTCTCCCACGACGCATTGTCGTCGAAGGGGAAGAGGCCGCTGTAGCGGCCCGGCTTGGTGATCGAGCGCGAGATCACCGTGGCGGCGTCGACATGCACGTGGTCGACGATGTCGATGTGGCCGACGATGCCCGCCGCGCCACCGATCGTGCAATGGCGCCCGATCCGTGCCGACCCCGCGACACCGGCCATCGCGGCGATCGCCGTGTGCGCACCGATGTGCACGTTGTGCGCGATCTGGATCAGGTTGTCGAGCTTGACGCCGTCTTCGATCACCGTGTCGTCGAGCGCGCCGCGGTCGATGCAGGTGTTGGCGCCGATCTCCACATCGTCGCCGATGCGCACGGTGCCGAGCTGCTCGATCTTTTCCCAGCGACCCTGCACCGGCGCGAAGCCGAAGCCGTCGGCGCCGATGACGACGCCGGAATGCACGATGCCGCGCTCGCCGATCGTGCAGCGCTCGCCGAACGTGACCCGCTCGGCGAACCGCGTCTGCGTACCGATGCGTGCCTGGGCACCGATGCTGCTGTGCGCGCCGATCACCGCCTGCGGCCCGATGCGTGCGAGCGGCCCCACCACCACCAGCGCCCCGACATGTGCGCTGGGGTCGACCTGCGCGCTGGCATCGACCACCGCACTCGGGTGCACGCCTGGCGCCGGCACGCCCTCGTTGCGCCGCCACCATTGCGTCAGACGTGCGTAGTACAGGTAAGGATCGTCGGTCACCAACGCGACGCCGCGCTCGCGCGCGGCCTGCAGATGCGCCGGTGCGACGATCACGCAGCCGGCTCGGGTGCTCGCCAGCTTGTCGGCATGACGTGCGTGCGCGAGAAACGAGATCGACCGCGGGTCGGCGTTGTCGAGTGCGGCGATGCGCTCGATCGGCAGCGCGCGGTCGCCGTGCAGCTCGCCGCCGAGCGCAGCGACGATGTCGGCGAGGCGAACGGGGCTCACGCGTGCGACGCGCCGGCGCAGGCGGCGTCAGCGTCCCGTGGTTGGCGCAGGCGCCGCGTTCAGCGCCTTGATGACCTTGTCGGTGATGTCGACCTTCGGCCCGGCGAAGATGACCTCCTGCAAGATGAGGTCGTACTTCTCCTGGTCGAAGATCTGCTTGATCACGCGGTTGGCGCGCTCGACCACCGCGGCCAGCTCCTCGTTGCGGCGCTGGCTCAGGTCTTCCTGGAATTCGCGGCGCTTGCGCTGCAGGTCGCGATCCTGCTCGACCAGCTCGCGCTGACGGCGCGTGCGCTCGGCCTCACTCAACGCCGGTGCGTCCTTGTCGAGCTTCTCGGCGGCCTGCTTCAAGCGCGCACCCTGCTCGTTGAGCTCTTTCTCGCGTTTGCTGAACTCGCTCTCGAGCTTGCTTTGCGCCGCCTTGGCCGGTGTGGCCTCGCGCAGCACCCGCTCGCTGTTGACATAGCCGATCTTCAACTCCTGCGCCGGGGCCGCGCCGGCCCACAGTCCGGCCGTCGCCGCAACGGCCAGCAGCCCGATGCGTGTGAGGTGGATCATCAGAACGCAGTCCCGATCTGGAATTGGAATTGCTGGATTCTATCCGTCGGTTTGCTCTTCAAGGGCTTGCCCCAGCTCATCTTCAATGGCCCGACCGGCGAGATCCACGACAGGCCGAAGCCTGCCGATGCCCGCAGGTCCTGACCACGGATGCGCTCGTCCTCGCGCCACACGTTGCCGACGTCGGTGAACGCGAAGATGCGCAGCGACTTGTCGTTGCCGGTGCCAGGCACCGGAAAGTACAACTCGGCGTTGGCGTTGAACTTCTTGGCGCCGCCGATGTAGGCGCCGGTGGGGTCGATGACACCGAGCGAGTTCTGCTCGAACACGCGCACCGAACCGAGGCCGCCGCCGTAGAAGTTCTTGAACACCGGGTACGGCTTGCCGCCGAGCCCCTCGCCGACGCCGACCTCGGCGTTGAGCCCGAGCGTCAACTTGTTGGTCACCGGGATGTACTGCTGACCCTGCAGATTGGTGCGCAGGTATTTCACGTCGCCGGCGACCGACCACTCGAGGTTGACGCGCATGTAGCGGCCGACGGTCGGCGCGATCACGCTGTCGCGGTTGTCGCGCGCCCAACCGATCGTCAACGGCAGCGAGCTGCTGTTGGCGCCGTACAGATCGCGATAGATGAAGTATGCATTGGGCAGCGAGGTCGAGGCCTTGATCTCGGTGGTCTCGGCGCCGATGCCGAAGAACACCGTGTCGACCTCGGAGAACGGCACGCCGAAGCGGATCTGGCCGCCCGGCGTCGCGATCTGGTACTGGTCACCCAGGCTGTTGAACGGCCGCGACGTGCGGTAGTAGAGATCGACCGCGCGCGACACGCCGTCGACCGTGAAGTACGGATCGACCGTGCTGAACACCAGCGAGCGCGCGTAACGGCTGGTGTTGACGTCCACCCCGAGGTAGTTGCCCGAACCGAACACGTTCTCCTGGCGGATCGACGCCGACAGTGCGAGCTTCTCGGTGCTCGAGAAGCTCAGGCCGAGCGACAGGTTGCCAGTGGGCTTCTCCACCACGTTGACGGTCAGGTCCACCTGGTCGGGCGAGCCGGCGACCTCGTTGGTGTCGACGCTGACCTCCTTGAAGTAGCCCAGGCGGTCGACGCGATCGCGCGAGGCCTTGATCTTCTGGCCGTCGTACCACGACGACTCGAACTGGCGGAATTCGCGTCGCACCACCTCGTCGCGCGTGCGCGTGTTGCCGGACACCTCGACCCGGCGCACGTAGACGCGACGCTGCGGGTCGGCACGCAGCGTCAATGCCACCTGCGCCTTCGCGCGGTCGATGTCGGGCGTCGCCTCGACGCGCGCGAATGCGTAGCCATAGATGCCGAAACGGTCGGTGAATGCCTTGATGGTGTCGGTGGAATCCTGTGCGCGGTACGCCTCGCCAGGCTTGATGCGCACCAGCTGCTTGAACTCCTCTTCCTTGCCGACGTACTCGCCCTGCAACCGCACGCCGGTCACCACGTAGGGCTGGCCCTCGGTGACGGTGATGGTGATCGAAATGTCCTGCTTGTCAGGCGAGATCGTCACCTGGGTCGAGTCGACGTTGAACTCGAGATAGCCGCGGTTCAGGTAGTACGAGCGGATGGTCTCGAGGTCGGCGTTCAGCTTGGCGCGCGAGTAGCGGTCGTTCTTGGTGTACCAGGTAAGCCAGCCGCTGGTCGTCAACTCCATCAAACCCACCAGCGTGCTCTCGCTGAACGCCTTGGTGCCGAGGATGCGGATCTCTGCGATCTTGGCGGCGTCACCCTCGGTCATCGTGAACGTCACGTTAACGCGGTTGCGCTCGACCGGCGTGATGGTGGTCACCACCTCGGCGCCGTACAGGCTGCGCGACAGGTACTGACGCTTGATCTCCTGCTCGGCGCGATCGACCAGCGCCTTGTCGAACGGCAGCCCCTCGCCGATGCCCGCTTCCTTCAGCGACTTCAGCAACTGCTCCTTGTCGAACTCCTTCAGGCCGACGAAGCTGACGATCTGGATGACCGGACGCTCCTCGACGATCACCACCACCACCTCGCCCTCGATCTCGATGCGCACGTCCTTGAACAGGCCGGTGGCGAACAGCGAGCGCAACGCGGTGGCGCCCTTGTCGTCGTTGTAGTTGTCGCCGATGCGAAACGGCAGGGCGGCGAACACAGCGCCGGCGTCGGCGCGCTGCAGGCCCTCGACGCGGATGTCCTTCACGACGAAAGGCTCCACGGCGTGCGCGCGGCCCGCAGCCAAGCCGGCCACCACCACCACCACTGCCGCGACCGGGCGCAGTGGATTCACCTGGGGGAAAAGAAGCATGCTCCGGGGGAAGGCTCAGTGCAGGCCCAACAAGCGGGCCACGTCGTTGTAGAGCGCCACCGACATGACCAGCAGCAGGATCGCGACACCGCCGCGCTGCAATCGTGCGAGCCAGAGGTCCGACACGGGGCGACCGGTGACGGCCTCGAAAAGATAGTACATGAGGTGCCCGCCATCGAGCATCGGCAGCGGGATCAGGTTCAGCACGCCGATGCTCAAGCTCACCACGGCCAGAAAGCCGAGGAAGGTGACCAACCCTTGCTGCGCCGACTGGCCGGCCGCATCGGCGATCGTCAGCGGCCCGTTCAAGTTGCGCACCGAGGCCTGACCGATCACGATGCGGCCCAGCATCTTCAGGCTCAGCACCGACATCTCCCAGGTCCGCTGCGCTCCCTTCACGAGGCCGTCGAGCGGCCCGTAGCGCACGACCACGCGCTCGGGCAATGTGCCGACCGCCGCATCGATGCGGCCGATCGAGCGCCCACCGTCGGTGATCACGCGCGGCGTGACGACGAGGTCGATCGCCTGACCGTCGCGCCGCACGCGCCAGTTCATTGGCACGCCAGAGCCGTCGCGCAGCGCGGCACGGATGCGCTCGAACACCGGCTGCGCATCGACGATCGTCTGGCCATCGATGCGTTCGATACGGTCGCCGGCGTGCAGACCCGCCGCCGCCGCCGGCCCACCGGCGCGCACTTCGCCCATCACCGGTTCGCGGTAGGGGCCCGGCAACCCGATCTGGCGCAGCGTGTCGGCGTCGACTTCGCGCGCCTGCAGTCGATCGAGATCGAGCGTCACCTGACGCTGGCCGCGGCCCTGGGTATCGGTGACCGACAGGCGCATCGGCTGCTGATTCAACGCATGGCGCAGCACTTGCCAGTTCAACTCGCTCAACGAGGCCAACTCGGTCCAGCCGTCCTCGCCGTCGGCGAAGGCGCGCACCCAGTCGCCGGCCTGCACGCCGGCGCGCTCGAACACGCTACCGGCCACCGGCGTGCCGACCACCGCCTTGGGTTCCTCGATGCCGATCCAGTGCGCGCTGGCGTACAGCAGCACCGCCAGCAGCAGGTTGGCGATCGGCCCGGCGGCGACGATCGCCGAGCGCTTGGCCAGCGACTGTCGGTTGAACGCGCGGTGCAGCTCGTGCTCGGGTACCGGTGCCTCGCGCTCGTCGAGCATGCGCACGTAGCC
>DASTZF010000037.1:0-7553 GCA_035764445.1 Burkholderiaceae bacterium | reverse complement strand
GCAGCTCGTTGGCACCGGCGAGGCGCTATCGACTGGCGTCGCGTACATTGCCGCGCTGGCCATGGGCCCCAGCCCGAGCTTGTCCACGGTCGAAGGTCCAGAGATCTCGGGTGGATCCTGCGCACCGTTGACCGACCGATGCCACCCTCGATGGAGTTCAAGAAGGAGAGCCGCGCGCTGTTGCGGTTGGCCAGCCCGATCATCCTGTCGCAGATCGCTCAGGTGCTGATGGGGTTCGTGGACACGGTGATGTCGGGCCATGCCGGCGCCGTCGAGCAAGCGGTGGTCGGGCTCGGGGTTGCGCTCTGGATTCCGATCTTCATCGGCTTGATGAGCGTGGTGCAGGCGGTGTCACCGATCATTGCGCATCACTTCGGCGCAGGTGACCGCGATGCAGTGGCGCGCAGTGCGCGCGAAGGCGTCTGGCTGGCGCTCTTGGCCGGTCTCATGCCGCTGGGCCTGGTGCCCTGGGCTCCGGAGCTCCTGATGTTCGCCGGTGTCGAGTCGGGGCTGGCAGCGCGCGCCGGCGTATTCCTTTGGGGCATCGGTCTGGGTCTGCCGGCAGCGATGGTGTACCGGTCACTCGCGTTCTACTCCGCCAGCATCAACCAAACGCGACCGATCATGGTCCTCGCCTTCGCTGGATTGAGCCTCAATGCGCTTCTCAACTGGATCCTGATCTACGGCCACTTCGGCTTTCCGGCCATGGGCGGGGCGGGGTGCGGCTGGGCGACCGGAGTCGGCATGTGGGTCACCATGATCGGGCTGGTCGCATGGACTGCCTGCGCGCCGGCCTACAGGAACTACTACGTCTGGAAGTCTTGGCGGCTGCCGACGCGGAGGATTCAGACGCAGCTGCTGCGCCTCGGCTTGCCAATGGGAGGCGCGGGTCTGGCGGAAGTGGCTGCGTTCTCGAGCGTTGCAGTGCTGGTTGGCCGGTTCGGCGAAGTGCAGATCGCGGCCCATCAGGTCGCGCTCAACTTCTCCGCGCTGGTCTTCATGTTCCCAATGGGGTTGTCGACGGCCATCGGGATTCGAGTGGGTCACTCGTTGGGGGCCGGAGACCCGCATCGTGCACGCTTCGTCGCATGGAGCGGGATCGGCGTGGGACTGATCATTGCGACGTTGGTGATCGGTCCGATCATCTTGCTGCGGCATCAAGTGGCCGCGCTGTACAGCGCCGACGCCGCCGTGCGGGCGCTCGCCGCGAACTTGCTTCTCTTTGCCGCGCTCTGGCAACTCTTCGACGCGACGCAGGTTTGTGCACTTGGCGCGTTGCGCGGATACAAAGTCACGTTGATGCCGATGGTGCTGATGCTGGCCGCGTTCTGGGCCATTGGCGTCCCTGCCGGAACTTGGCTGGGTTATCGGGGCTTCGTCGCTGGAGAGCCGATGCAGGTGTATGGCTTTTGGGTGGGCCTGGTGATCGGCCTGGCGCTCGTCTCGTTGGGCCTCGCGATCGGATTGCGCAAGGTCGCGGACAGAGCGATACGTGATCTCTTGGGCAGCGGGAAGCTCGCCTCGCGCGCCGATTGACGACCGCCGCGGCCTGTTGCACGCTTGATCATCGTGCGCACTCAATACGCCAAGAACGGCGACATCCACATCGCATATCAAGTGCACGGCGCCGGCCCCATTGACCTGGTCCTGTGCAGTGGCGCCGCGACACACCTGGAGGTGCTGCAGGAGGATCCGAGCTACCGCCGGCACTGCCTTCAGCTGGCGTCGTTTGCTCGGCTTGTTTGCTTCGACAAGCGCGGCATGGGACTCTCGGATCGAGTCCGCAGCGGAACGCTTGAAGAACGCATGGAGGACATGCACGCCGTGTTGGATGCGGTTGGGTCCACGCGGGCCGCGCTCATGGGCGTGTCAGAGGGTGGTCCCATGTCCATGCTGTTTGCTGCAAGCTACCCTGAGCGGACCCGTGCGCTCATCCTGTGCGGAGCGGAGGTGCGTGAGCAAACAACCGCGGATTGGATCGCAGCGACTGCCGGCGCGGGGGAGGTGGTGGTCTCAAGCACCGTGCGCGATCCTGTCGCGGGATCCGGATTGCAATTCGTCGAACGCGGTGTGCATCAACTCAAGGGCATCGGCGAACCGTGGAGGCTGTTTCAGGTCGTGGCGTGACGCGTAGCAGTACGACGCGCCCGCTGCGCGACCGCAATGCGTACGCTCACTCGGCTTTCATGCCGGGTTTCCTGACGACGTCGGCCATCCGGGCGGCGTGGTGCTGGCTCTCGCACCTCCATGCGTGGTAACGGCGAGGTGTCCGTGCGAGCGGCCCTGCCAAGTCAACAGAGCGGACGTGCTCGATTCCATGAATTCCCGGCGTGGCCGAGCGCGCATCCCGCGGCTGGGCGATGCGAACGCCAAGGGCTTGTGCGAACCTCGTGCTGCGCAGGAGAGTTTGTCCATGAGGGATGCCGTTCTCGTCACCGATGCATTTGCGGCTTCACCCTGGTGCCGAGGGACGCTCCTGAAGCTTGCTGCGGTGGCGTTGGGCTCGTTGCGTCAAGTCGACCTGACTCCGGCGGAGGACCTGGTTCACTCCGCGGTTGTGGCCGATGGCCACGTGCGCTCGCAGCTGTGCGTCGAATTGGTCGATGAGGCCAGCCTGCGCGAATTGCAGCTGTTCACCCTGCTTGTGGTGGCTGTCGATCCACCGGGCCTGAGCGTGCTGGGCTGGGAGGTGCACGCGGGAGTGCCGTCGCGACCGGGGCAGCCGCCTGCGCAGCCGATGGCCGAGTCGCTGGTCGCGTCGCGGGTGCTGACGCATGTGGCCCCGCTGGAGCTCGCCGACGGTGCGCGCATCGACACCGATGCACTGACCGCCCATGTATCACGAACGACCGATGCACTGCCGCCGCCTGTCGTGCAGGCCAAGGCGGCTGAACTCGCGCGGCGCCTTCTCGAGCAGCTCAACCGCTGAGTCCAGACCGACCGGTCCATCAGCGATACGCGACAGCTTCGCAACGCGCGGCACACCGACGAGTCGGCGTCGGCTTTTCGGCTCGTGGCAGGCATTCGCGGGACGCGTACCGCTACCCCGGCCGCATGCCTCGATACGCGCCGATGGACTAGCATTTCGCACCCCATGCGCCTGCCGACCGATACCTCGACCTACCCCCTGCCAACGGTCGCACTGCGGCGCTACGCAGGCGCAACGCGCTAGGAGCCGAATGAACGAGAACGCTGAGTCGTACCTACTCGCCGGGCAACCGACAGAACTCGAACGTCTTCAACTTCAGTCGAGGGTCTGGGAGCCGGCTGGGCGAACGCTCTTGTCCAAGCTGCCCCGCCGTCAAGACCCGACAGTGCTGGACGTCGGATGCGGCGTCATGGGGTGGTTGAGAGTCCTGAGTGAATGGGCCGGGTCCGCCGGGCGCGTCGTCGGTTCGGACATCGATGACAAGATGCTCGCTGGCGCGCGGTCGTTCGTCGAGGCGGAGCGGCTAGGCAACGTCACGCTCGTGAAGGACGATCTTTTCGCGAGCCAACTTCAGCTGGGCTCATTCGATCTCGTCCATGCGCGGTTTCAGATCGCTCCACTCGGGAGGTCTGACGAGCAAATTGCTGTCTTCAGAAAGCTCGTGAAACCCGGCGGGTGGCTGGTCCTAGAAGATCCCGACATGGGGTCGTGGCGCATCACGCCCGACGCGCCATCCGTGCAGCGGCTGATCGGGCTGATCGAGAAGGGGTTCAGAGCCGCAGGCGGCAACTTCAACGCCGGCCGTGAGATTCCAGCGTTGCTTCGAACACTCGGCGTCGAGCCGCAGTTGGATGCGCATGTCGTTGCGCTTCCACCCGGTCATCCCTATCTGCGACTGCCGTTGCAGTTCGCGACGGCTCTCCGGCCGAGGCTCGAAGCTCTCGTTGGCAAGGTTGGGCTGGACGACCTGGTGCGCCAGGCTGAGGTTGAGCTGAGTCGGCCCGGGACCTGGGGAACCACCTTCACGCTGGTACAGGCCTGCGTCCGCATGCCTGGCTGACCGGGCACTTGTCTTTCGGAAATGATCGCGCGCGCGCATCGCTCGACGCGGCGCCGGCTTGCCGCCGTGCTGCTGGTGCTGGCACCGCCGTCGGCCGACGCCGTCGACTACGAGCTGGCGGGTGGAAAGCTCAAGGTCAACGGTTCGGTCACGGCCGGCCTCGCATACCGGAGCGTGTCGCAGGACACCACTCTGGTGGCCAACGTCAACAGCTCGCTGGTCGGTATCACCGGCACCAGCCTGACCCCGACCACTGGCCGCAATCAGGACGACGGCAACCTCAACTTCAACAAGGGCGATCCGGTTTCGCAGGTCGTGAACGGTTACCTGAGCCTCGGGTACGAGGCTGGGAACTATGGTGCTCTGGTGAGCGCGAAGGCGTGGTACGACTACGCGTCGGCCAATGCCGATCACCCTTGGGGCAACATCCCCAATGGTTATGCGCCGGACAGGCCGCTGAGCGACGAGGGCGCGCAGGCGCGCACTCGGTTCAGCGGCGTCGCGCTCGACAACCTGTACGCCCGGGGCCGGCAGCAAATCGGTGAGCTGCCCTTCGAGTGGATCCTGGGTTGGCAGAAGCTCGATTGGGGCAATCGCTACATCGTCATCGGTGGTCTGCGCGACCTGAATCCGATCGATATCCCGGCATTGACGCGGCCCGGCATGTTGCAGCGGGATCAGGAGACGCGCATCCCGGTGCCGCAGTTGTTCGCGCGCTTCGGCGTCGCGCCTTCGACGGCGATCGAAGGCTTCTACCAGTTCCACTTCGAACGCAACGCGCCGAACCAGTGCGGCACGTTCTATTCGGGTGTGGACTGGTACTCCGACGGCTGCAACGCCGTGACCGTTGGCGCCGGGTCTGACCGCGCCGCCCTGGCGACGGGCAGCTTCCTCAAACGCTCTGCCAACAGGATGCCCTCCGATTTCGGCCAGGGGGGTGTGGCTCTGACACACACCGTCGATGAATGGGCGAGCAAGTTGGGCCTCTATGCCACGCAGTTCCACTCGCGGCAGGGCTACAGCGGCGTGATCAAGTCGCAACGCGCGGGCGTGGCGCCGCCCTTCATCCCGGGAGACCCCGATGGCCTGAATCCGACCTACTACACCGAATTCCCGAAAGACATCCGGATGTTCGGCTTGAGCTTCGAAACCAGATTGAACTCAGGTACCGTCTTCGGCGAACTGACCTATCGTCCGAATCAACCGTTTCAGTTCAACGCCGCCGACCTGCTCGGCGCCGTGCTCTCGCCCGTCGCGCCCACGACGCTGCGCGACGCGGAACGCGCACTGCCGCCTGGCGGCACTCTCAGCGGCTTCGAACGGCACAAGAGCGTGCAGTTGCAATTGGGCGGCGTCGGGCAGATTCCCGCTGTGCTTGGCGCCGCGGGCATGAATTGGGGTGCCGAGATCATCTACAAGGGAGTTCCGGACCTTCCCGATCCTGCGGTCACGCGCTTCGGCCGGGTGGATGTGTTCGGACAGGGGCCCGTCAATGGCGTGTGCCCGCCGCCGGCCGCGCCGACTCAATGCTCGACCGACGGCTACGTCTCACGCCACGCAGTCGGCTATCGCCTCGTTGGCGGCCTGCGCTACGCCAACATTGCCGATGGCGTTGATTTCATTCCCTCGATCCTTTTCGGTCAGGACGTCTCCGGCTGGTCGGGCGATGGAGGGATCCTCGAAGGCCGCAAGCTCGCAGTCGTGTCGCTGCGGCTGAACCTGCGCAGCGGATTCGTCTGGGACATCGCATGGGCACCGACATGGGGTGGCACCTACAACAACCAGCGCGATCGCAGCGCCGTGCTGACCTACATAGGCCAGCGGTTCTGATCACCTGCGCGGCGCGTCGCCGCCGTGGGCCCGGGTCTGCTACGGAATCGGATAGCCCTTCCACAGCCATTCCATCGCTGCGGGCAATGTCTGTGCGACGGTCGGCCGGTCGACGTGCTTGGCGTTGCGCGCGAACACGTATTGGTAGTGGTAGCCCTTGGCGGCCAATACTTTGGCCATCAACGCGGCCGACAACGTCCAGTCGTGCATGCCGTCGGGGATCGTCGGGTTCGGATAGAACAGATCCTGGTCACCCATCTCGAACCAGTAGCGGATCGGCTTGGTGGGCGAGCTCGGGATCAGCGGAGTGCCGGGCGGCTCGGAGGGCGTGAGCACACCGGCCTTCACGGTCAGGTTGGGCCCGGCAGGGCCGGTCCACGCACTGTGATACTCCCACGCGCCGCCGCGCAGTGCGGGGTTCCATGGCCATTGCTGATTCACCATCGTCGGCGAATAGGCCAGCACTCGGCGATAGAGCTCCGGATGGAACCACGCCATCGTGAACGCCGCAGTACCGCTGGAGCTCAGCCCCATCGTCGCCCGGCCGTCGGGATCCTTGGTGAGCTTGACGCCGGCTCGCTGCTCGACCAGAGGCAACACCTCGCGCTCGATGAACTGCGCATAGGTCCCCGACACCGTGTCGTACTCGAGGCCTCGCTGCGAGCCCTGGGCATCCTGCCCACCGTTGCCGACGAGGATGGCGATCAACGGCGGAACGCGGCGCTGCTGGATCAGGTTGTCGAGCACGGTGCCGAGGTCCTTCCACGCCGTGGAGGCGCCATCGCCCACGACGATGAACGGCGTCGGCGTGCCGCGAACGACCTTCGCCGGCACATACACGTCGATCGTGCGCGTCCATGTGCCGGGGTGGCTGGTGGTGACGAGCATGTTCGATTTGTCGCCCGGCGCGGTGGTCGTGATCATGATCGAGCTGTTGCCGCAACCCGGCACGTCGTCGCGGATCAGGCCCGGGTTGTAGATCGTGCTGTCCTTCGACGACATCGTGAACGACGTGGTGGTGCCTTTCGGCACGCCGTCTCGGGCGATCGTCTCAGGCGCCGGCGCATGCGTAGGACCGATGATGAAATTGCCTTCTGCGCCTGGTGGCGGCAGCGTGCCGTCGGTCAGTTCCGTGGCGCGCGGATAGTTGGGGTTGTTCGGATCACGCGTGGGCGGCTGGGTCTTGAAGTCGAGGCCCGTGGTGTCGATGAAGAAGGGCGCTGCCTTGTCGGCGGTGTTCGCGTTGGGCGGAACGACGAAGTTCTGGGTCACACAGGGCGTTGCCGTTTGGGCCACGGCATGGGGCATCAGCCCCACGGCCGACATCAACGTCGCTGCGATTCTGGCGATCTTGTTCTTCATTCTTGTCTCCAGCGTCGGAGAGTCTCGCGATCCACCGTCGCGGGGAGTATGGTGAGGCAGCGATAGGTGGTCAAGGCGCCCTTGCGTGCGAGTTCAAGTAGATGGCCACGCGAGCGGCCCCAGCGGCGATGCGCTGTGCAACTCGCGTGCTGCGCAACCGAGTTGACCGACGGCTCCCGAGGAGTCTGGATTGGCCAGGCGTTCGAGCACCCGATTGCATCTGTAGCCGTCGCGTTCGCGAGTTGAAACGAACGCAGAACCGCGACTGAACACACTGGCGGTCAGCGTCAGAGTTCGCTCCGCAAGACGTCCGAAGGCACGGTGGCTGCCGCCAAGCCAATGCCGGTCCGGCCAACGCGTAGGCACGTCCCC
>DASTZF010000036.1:0-21284 GCA_035764445.1 Burkholderiaceae bacterium | reverse complement strand
CTGGATCGAGTAGCCCGGCGGCATGCGAGCCTGCAGTTCCTGCATCTTGGGCCAGACGCGCTGCGTGACGGTCGGACCCTGAATGCCGTCGACGACGTCGCCCTGTACGGTGACCGCGAACTTGCGGCCCTCGCGCCAAAGCACGCCGGGCTCGAAGCCGAAGCCGACACGCGCCACCTGCGTCAGCGGCACCGAGCGGCCGCCGGCGGTGGGCAGGTTGGCGCTGCCGAGGTCGGTGATTGCGTTGCGCTCCTCCAGCGGCTGCCGCAGCACGATGTCGACCAGCTTGTCACCCTCGCGGTACTGGCCTATCGTGGTGCCCGACAGGATCGTGCGCGACGACTGCGCCACCGACTGGCTAGTGACGCCGATCGCCCGTGCCTTGTCCTGGTCGATCTCGAGCTTGAGCGACTTGACCGATTCGTTCCAGTTGTCGTTGACGCCACGCATCGCCGGGTCGGTGGCGAGGATCGCACGCGCCTCGTCGGCCCACGCACGCACCTGATGCACCTCGGGCCCCATCACGCGGAACTGCACCGGGTACGGCACCGGCGGACCGTTGGGCAGCAGCTTCACACGGCCGCGGACGTCGGGAAACTCCTCGGCCAGCAAGGCAGGCAGGCGCTTGCGCAGGTCCTCGCGCTGTTCGAGTCCGCGCGCCAGCAGGATGCTCTGGCTGACGTTGGTCTGCGGAAAGATCTGATCGAGCGGCAGGTAGAAGCGCGGCACACCCGAGCCGACCCACACCGACACCGTCTCGAGCCCCGGCTCCTTCATCATGCGCTGCTCGAAGCGGCGCGCGATCGCCTCGGTCTCCTGGATCGTCGATCCTTCGGGCAGCCACAGGTCGACCAGGATTTCGGGCCGGCTCGAGTCCGGGAAGAACTGCTGCTGCACCTTGCCCATGCCGGCGACGCCCAGTATGAAGGTCAGCACGGTGGCGCCGATGGTGATCCAGCGGTGCTGCACGCACCAGTTCACCAGCGATCGGAAGCGCGAGTAGAAAGGCGTATCGAACAACTCGTGCGCGGCGCCGCCACCAACGCGGCTTCGCGTGTGCAGCAGGATCGAGCCCAGGTACGGCACGAAGTACACCGACACGACCCAAGAGATCAGCAGCGCCGCCGACGTGACCGCGAAGATTGCGAACGTGTACTCGCCGGTCACCGACTTCGCCAGCCCGATTGGCAGGAAGCCGGCCGCGGTGATCAGCGTGCCGGTCAGCATCGGCATCGACGTGATCTCGTAGGCGAACGAGGCGGCACGCTTCTTGTCGTAGCCCTCCTCGAGCTTGCGCACCATCATCTCGACCGCGATGATCGCGTCGTCGACCAGCAGGCCGAGCGCGATGATCAGCGAGCCGAGCGAGATCTTGTGCAGGCCGACGCCCCAGTAGTACATGGTGACGAAGGTGATTGCCAGCACCAGCGGGATCGTGATGCCGACCACCAGCCCGGGCCAGATGTCGATGCGCAGCGGCCGCGTGTGCAGGCCGAGGCTGATGAAGCTGACGGCGAGCACGACGACGATCGCCTCGAGCAACACGCGCACGAACTCGTTGACCGAGCGCGACACCGCGCGCGGCTGATCCTGCACCTGCGTCAGCTCGATGCCGGCCGGCAGATCGCGCCGCAGCTCGTCGGCCTTGGCGCGCAGCGCGTTGCCGAGGGCGATGATGTCGCCGCCCTTGGCCATCGACACGCCCAGCGCGATCACCGGCTTGCCCTGGTGGCGCACCTTCACCGCCGGCGGGTCGATCGTCGCGCGCCGGATGTCGGCGATGTCGGACAGCCGCAGGCTGCTCGCCACACCGGTGGCCGGGTTGATGACGCGGATCGGAAAGCGCCGCAGCTCTTCGACCGAGTCGAATTGGCCCGCAACGCGAACCTGCAAGTTCTGTGAACCCGCGTTGAGCACACCCGCGCCCTCGACGGCGTTCTGCGCGCCGAGCTGCGCGATCACCTGGTTCATGTCCAGGCCGAGCTGCGCCAGCCGCTTGTGCGAGATCTCGATGAACAGCTTTTCGGCCTGTACGCCGAACAGCTCGACCTTGGCGACGTCGGGCACGCGCAGCAGCGCCGAGCGCACGTCGTCGGCGAATTCGCGCAATTCCTCGTCGCTGAAGCCATCGGCCGACAACGCGAAGATCGAACCGTAGACGTCGCCGAAGTCGTCGTTGAACACCGGGCCGATGACACCCTGGGGCAGCGTGCTGCGCATGTCACCGACGCGCTTGCGCACCTGGTACCAGGTGTTGGACACATCCTTCGGCGGCGCGCTGTCTTTCAGCTGCAGGATGGTCAGCGATTCACCGGGCTTGGTGTAGCTGCGGATGATGTCGGCGTGCGGCGCTTCCTGCAGCGTCTTCTCGATCTTGTCCGTCACCTGCTCGGCCATCTGCTGTGCGCTGGCACCGGGCCAGAACGCCTGCACGACCATCGCGCGGAAGGTGAACGGCGGATCCTCGTCCTGCCCGAGCTGAAAGTACGACGCGAAGCCCAGCACCATCAGCACGATCAGCAGATAGCGGGTCAGCGCCGGATGCTCCAGCGCCCAGCTCGAGATGTTGAAGCGCGACGGCTTCGCGGCGTCGACGGCGGCGACAGCGGACATGCGCGGCCTTCAGCGAGATGCGACGTTACTGCCGTTGGATGCCGATGCGCCGCCGTTGCGCTCGGCGTACAGCTTCACCTTCTGCCCCGGGCTCAGCAAGTGCACGCCGGCGACCACGACGGTCTGCCCGGGTGCGAGCCCGGAGGCGAGCACGACGTCGTTGCCCTCCGCACCGGCCACGCGAACGCTCTGCTGTTTGACCGTCATGCTCGCCCGGTCGACCACCCAGACCGCGGGCTCACCCTTGACCTCGAACACCGCCGTCAGTGGCAACTTGATCTGGCCGGCGACGCGGGGCATCTCGATCTTGACGCTCGCGGTCTGCCCGAGCCGCACATTGGCCCGGCCGACATCGGCCTTGACGACGAAAGTGCGCGTCGCCGGATCCGCCGCAGCGGCGACTTCACGTACCGTGGCGACGATCGGCGCCTGGTCGTCGCTCCAGATGTGGACCTTCAACGCCCCGGATTTGCCGGCCAACGCGCGCAGGTCCGCGACGCGATCCTCGGGCACGCTGAACACCACGTCGCGCGGACCGTCGTGAGCCAGTCGTACCACGGAGGCGCCAGCCGTCACCACGGCGCCTGGCTCGGCGTCGACGCCGGTGATCACGCCCGACGCATCCGCGGTCAGCGTGGTGTAGCGGGTCTGATTGCCCTGCACGCTCGCCTGTGCACGCGCCTGCTCGTACTGCGCCCGCGCGGCGGTCAGCGCGGTCTCCCTGCGCTCCAGCTCGAGCCCGCTGATGAAGCCCTGCTCGCGCAACTCCTTGAAGCGCTTGAACTCGGCCTCGCTGAACTCGTAGCTCGCCTTGGCCGCGCCCAACGCCGCCTGTGCCGCCTCCTGGCTTAGCTTGAGGTCGCCCGGATCGAGTTGCGCCAACGCCTGCCCTGCGCGCACGGCGTCACCGAGGTTGGCCGATCGCGACAGCAGCTTGCCGCCGACGCGAAAACCCAGGCGGGACTCGGTCCGAGCGCGCACCTCGGCCGCGTACTCGTGCTCGCCGCCGACGCTTGTGCTGGTCAGTGTGATGGTCCGCACGGCGCGGATCGGCTCCGCAGGCGGCGCCGGCGGTGAACACGCCGCCAGCGTGAGGATCGGGGGCAGCAGCGATGCAAAGAGGATGCGCTTCATAGGGAACACCGTGTCCTGGGTGACCGACGCCACGGGGCCCCAACACCCCGATCTTGCTTAATGACTGACCGGTCAGTAATGTAGGGGCCGCCGGCAGCGCTGTCAAACCCCGGGGGCGCGGGACCGGCATGGACAATGCGCGCAGTGGGTGTCGGTCACTACGAGAACTTTCCAGTCGCGTCGCTGCTGTGCCCGCCCGCCCTGCGCGAGCCGGTGCGCGCGATCTACGCGTTCGCCCGCACGGCCGACGACATCGCCGATGAAGGCGATGCGGTGCCTGCGGGGCGGCTGGCAGAACTGGCTCAGTTTCGAGACGCGTTGGTCGCCGCCGTAGACCGCGCCAGCGGTGTTTCGGCTCGCGCGAGTCCAGCCAGCAGCTGGCCAAGTGTCTTCACCGCACTCGAGCGCGCTCTGCGCAGTCATGCACTGCCCCCGGCGCTGCTGCACGACCTGCTCGATGCCTTCGAGCAGGACGCGCGCAACCCGAGCTATGCCGACCGCGACGCGCTGTTGGAGTACTGCCGGCGCTCGGCCAATCCAATCGGCCGGCTGCTGCTGCATCTGTACGGCATCAGCGACGCGGCATCACTGCGACAGGCCGATGCAGTGTGCTCGAGCTTGCAACTGATCAACTTCTGGCAGGACTTGAGCGTCGATCTGCCTCGCGGGCGGAGTTACCTGCCCCGCGCCGACGCGGTGCGCCATGGCGTCGATGCGAGCGATCCGCGTGCGGTCGCCGACACGCCGGCGCTGCGCGCGCTGGTGCGCGATCTGGTCGCCTGGGCAGCGTCGTTGATGGCAGAAGGCGCGCCGCTGCCCTTGCGAGTGCCCGGTCGCGCCGGATGGGAACTACGGCTGGTAGTCCATGGCGGTTGGCGCATCCTTGAGAAAATCGCGCGCATGAATCACGCTTCGCGCCTGCAGCGGCCTGCGCTCAAGGTGAGTGACCTGCCGCTGCTGGCATGGCGCGGCTGGCACTACCGCGCTGAGTGGTTTGCGCCCGAGCGGCTGTCGTGACACCTCAACAATACGTGCAGCACAAAGCCGCGGACAGCGGCTCGTCGTTCTACTACGCGTTCATGTTCCTGCCGCAGGCGCGGCGGGCAGCGATCACGGCGTTCTACGCGTTCTGCCGCGAGGTCGACGACGTGGTCGACGACGTCGGCGATGCCGGCGTGGCCGCAGCCAAGCTGAACTGGTGGCGGCACGAAGTTACGCAGGCATTTGCCGGCACGCCAAGCCATCCTGTGACGCAGGCTCTGATGCCGCACGCCGCCGCGCACGACATCGAGGCGTCGCATCTGCTGTCGGTGATCGACGGCTGCCAGATGGACCTCGACCAGACGCGGTACCTCGACTTCGCCGGCTTGCGGCGCTATTGCCACCTGGTGGCTGGCGTGGTCGGCGAGGTCGCGGCCAGCATCTTCGGGCGCACCAGCGAACGCACGGTCGAATACGCGCACACGCTCGGGCGTGCGCTGCAGCTGACCAACATCATCCGCGACGTCGGCGATGACGCGCGGCGCGGCCGCATCTACCTGCCACTCGATGAGATGCAACAGTTCGGCGTCAAGCCGTCCGAAATCCTGCAGCGCCACGCGCCATGGGGCTACAGCGATCGCTTCACTGCGCTGATGCGCTTCCAGGCCCAACGCGCGCAGGACACCTACGACGAAGCGTTGGCGCTGTTGCCAGACGTCGACCGCGAGGCGCAACGGCCTGGGTTGATGATGGCCAACATCTACCGCACGCTGCTGCAAGAGATCGAAGACGACGGCTTCCAGGTGCTGCACCAGCGCACGTCGCTGACGCCGTTGCGCAAGCTGTGGATCGCGGCGCGCACGCAATGGCAAGGCCACTGACATGAGCCATCGTCGCCTGCGCGTCGGGGTGGTCGGCGCCGGATGGGCCGGGCTCGCAGCAGCGGTGCAGGCCGTCTCCGACGGCCATGCGGTCACGTTGCTGGAGATGGCGAGACAGGGCGGCGGCCGCGCGCGCAGCGTGGCGGTCGACCAGCTGCAGCTCGACAACGGACAGCACATCCTGATCGGCGCCTACAGCGAGACATTGAGGCTGATGCGGCTGGTCGGCGTCGACCCGGCCAAGGTGCTGCAGCGTCGCACGCTGGAGCTGGTCTATCCCGACGGCAGCGGACTGCGCCTGCCACGCGGCAACGTGCATCTGGCATTCGCCTGGGCGGTGCTGCGGGTGCGGCGCTGGACCTGGTCGCAGCGCTGGTCGTTGCTGGCGCGCACGCTGCAGTGGCTGCGCAACGACATGCGCAACCCAGGCGTCGACACGGTAGCGCGGTTGTGTGCCGGCCTGCCCGCGCCAGTGCGCGCCGATCTCATCGATCCGCTGTGCATCGCCGCGCTGAACACGCCGGCCACGCAGGCGAGCGCGACGGTGTTCCTGCGTGTGCTGGCCGACGCGCTGTTCGGTGGCCCCGGCAGCTCGGACTTGCTGCTGCCGACTGCGGGCCTGTCGAGCCTGTTTCCGCAACCTGCCCTGCGTTGGCTCGAGCAGCACGGTGCCACGGTGCGCCTTGGTCATCGGGTGCAGGCCCTCGACCAGGCAAGTGACGCTGCCTGGTCGATCGACGCCGAATCGTTCGACGCGGTTGTGCTCGCCTGCAGCGCCACCGAGGCGGCGCGCCTGACCGCCCAGCTGAACCCGGCTTGGTCGGCGTTGACCTCGGCCCTGAGCTACGAACCGATCGCCACGGTGTACTTGCGCAGCAGCCAGCCTCTGCCGTCCCCGATGGTGGCCCTGGAAAGCACGGCCGACCAGCCGGCACAGTTTGCCTTCGACCTCGAGCGCCTAGGTCAACACCGGGGCGTGGCCGCGTTCGTCATCAGCGGTGCGCGTCGATGGCTCGACGACGGTCTGCCGGCGTTGGCCGGCACGGTGCAGAGGCAGGCCGCGCGCGCGCTCCCGGGCTCGTTCGGCGATTCACCGGCCGTCGTCCACACGGCGCTGGAGCGCCGCGCCACGTTCGCCTGCGTGCCGGCCCTTGCCCGCCCTGCGATGGCCGTCGCGCCCGGGCTGTTCGCAGCTGCCGACTACGTGGAAGGACCGTACCCCGCGACGCTGGAAGGCGCGGTCCGCGCCGGCGTGCGGGCGGGCGCTGCTGCCAAGACGGTTTCAAGTCGCGCTTCCAGGATGCAAAATCTCGTTCCATGAACGAGAAGAAGCACGGTGAGGCTCCTCGAGGGCCGGTCAGCCCGACGATCCAGGTGATCGAACGCATGTTCGACCTGTTGGACGTGCTCGCCTCGCAACCGGACCCGGTGCCGCTGAAGCAACTCACCGAGCGCACCGGGCTGCACCCCTCGACCGCTCACCGGATCCTCAATGACCTGGTGATCGGCCGCTTCGTCGACCGGCCAGAAGCGGGCAGCTATCGCCTCGGCATGCGACTGCTCGAACTGGGCAACCTGGTCAAGGCTCGTCTCGACGTGCGCGACGCCGCCCTCGGCCCGATGCGAGAACTGCACAAGCTGACTCACCAACCGGTGAACCTGTCGGTCCGGCAAGGCGACGAGATCGTCTACATCGAGCGTACGTACAGCGAGCGCTCGGGCATGCAGGTGGTGCGCGCGGTCGGCGGTCGTGCGCCGCTTCACCTCACGTCGGTGGGCAAGCTGTTCCTCGCGTTCGATGACCCTCAGCGCGTGCGCGCCTACGCCACGCGCACTGGACTGGCAGGGCACACGCGCAACAGCATCACCGACCTGAGCCGTCTGGAGCGCGAACTGTCACAGGTCCGCCAGACGGCCACCGCGCGCGATGACGAGGAGCTCGAACTCGGCGTGCGCTGCTTTGCGGCGGGAATCTTCGACGATCAGTCCAGCCTGGTGGCGGGCCTGTCGGTGTCGGCGCCTGCCGACAGACTGGAGGAGTCCTGGCTAGAACGTGTCCGAGCCACTGCGGCCCAGATCTCGCTCGCCCTCGGTCACCGGCGCTGACGGCTCCGGCGCCACGGCGGCCTGGACAGCCGGCTGGCCGGGATGCGCTATCGGCATCGAATCGAGCCAACGACGGATCCGCTCGGCGTCGCCGACACGCGAGTAGCGGCCGGCAGAGTCCAGCAGCACCATGATCAGCTTGCGGCCAGCCAGCTGCGCCTGCATCACCAGGCAACGGCCCGCCTCGGAGATGTAGCCTGTCTTCTGAAGGCCGATTTCCCACGACGGGTTGCGCACCAGCGAATTGGTGGTGTGGAACTGAACCATGCGCCGGCCGACGGTCACAGACGTATCGGATGCTGTCGAGTACTCGCGCAACACCGGGTGCTGATAGGCCGCCTTGACGAGCAGCGCGAGATCCTGCGCGCTGGAGCGGTTGTCGCTCGACAGACCGGTCGGCTCGACGAAGTGCGAGTCGTTCATCCCCAGCTCGAGCGCCTTGTGGTTCATGGCGTCGACCAACGCCGGCAGACCGCCGGGATAGGCAGCACCGACCGAATATGCAGCCCGGTTCTCAGACGACATCAATGCCAGGTGCATCAACTCGCCGCGCGATAGCGTGGTGCCGACGCGCAGGCGCGACCGGTTGTTCTTCGGTGTGTCCAGCGACACCTTGGACACGGCGATCGGCTCGTCCATCGGCTGGCCGGCTTCGACGACCACGATCGCGGTCATCAGCTTGGTGATCGAGGCGATCGGCAGTACCGCGTCGGCGTTCTTGCTGAACAGCACCTCGTCGGTGTCTTGATCGATCACCAGCGCCGCGCTGGACCTCAACGCGAGCTCGTCGTCGGTGGCGCGCAGTCCCTGCTTCTGTGCCAGCGACGGCCGTTCGTAGGCGGCGCGCGCTTTTCGCCGCGACGAGATGGCTTTGCTGCCACTGGAAGCGCCGCTCGTCGCCTTCACTGTGGGGCGCAACTCGGCAGCGGGACCTGCTGCGGTCGCTGGCGGGCTCAGCACAAAAACAAAGGCGGCCAGACCGGCCGCCCATACGCCCACTCGCCTCACCAACGACAAACCCACGGTTTTTTGCATTGCTAGACACCAACGAACGAACCGGCCATTTCGCTGACCGGCGCGCAAGTGTATCGGCACGACAAAAGCCGGGCAATATCAAAAACTTAGGTAGATTTCCTCAAGTGAGGGGGTTCGCCAATTACTCCCGTGCGTTGTTGTCACCCACGAGTGAGGGGGCCAAAAGTGCCGCTCAGCCCTGCGCGGCGACCCGCTCGGGACCGTGGTGGAGCTTGTTCAGAGCCGCCATATAGGCCTTGGCCGAAGCCACCACGATGTCGGGATCGGCACCAACGCCATTGACGACCCGGCCGCCGAGTTGCAGCCGAACCGTCACCTCCCCCTGCGACTCGGTGCTGCCCGAGGTGATTGCGTTGACCGAGTACAGCAGCAACTCGGCGCCCGAGCGCACCCGTGACTCGATGGCTTTGAGGCTGGCGTCGACCGGACCGTTGCCGTCGCTGTCGGCGGTGAACTCCTGGTCGCCGATCGCGAAGCTGACACGGGCGTGCGGCCGCTCACCGGTTTCGCTGTGCTGCCGCAAGTTCAGCAGCCGGTAGTGCTCGTGGTGGCTTGCCACGCTCTCGTCGCTCACGAGCGCCAGGATGTCTTCGTCGAAGATGTCGCTCTTGCGATCGGCCAGATCCTTGAAGCGCGCGAACGCCGCGTTGATGTCGGCCTCGGAATCCATCGCGATGCCAAGCTCCTGCAGCCGCTGTTTGAACGCGTTGCGCCCCGACAACTTGCCCAGCACGATCCGGTTGGCTGTCCAGCCGACATCCTCGGCGCGCATGATCTCGTAGGTGTCGCGGGCTTTCAGCACGCCGTCTTGGTGGATGCCCGAGGCATGGGCGAACGCGTTGGCACCGACCACCGCCTTGTTGGGCTGCACGACAAACCCGGTGGTCTGGCTGACCATGCGCGACACCGGAACGATCTGGCTAGTGTCGATGCCCAATTGAAGGCCGAAGTAGTCGTGACGCGTGCGCACGGCCATCACCACCTCCTCGAGGGCGCAGTTGCCGGCGCGCTCGCCGAGGCCATTGATCGTGCACTCGATCTGGCGGGCACCGCCGATCTTCACGCCGGCTAGCGAGTTGGCTACCGCCATGCCGAGGTCATTGTGGCAATGAACCGACCAGATTGCCCTGTCCGCGTTGGGGATGCGCTCGCGCAGCGTGGCGATGAAGCCGCCGTACAGCTCAGGGATCGCATAGCCCACCGTGTCGGGGATGTTGATCGTCGTCGCACCCTCGCGGATCGCTGTCTCCAGCACCCGGCACAGGAAGTCGACCTCCGATCGGTAGCCGTCCTCGGGCGAGAATTCGACGTCGTCGCACAGGTTGCGCGCGAAGCGCACCGACAGCTTGGCCTGCTCGAAGACCTGCTCGGGCGTCATGCGCAGCTTCTTCTCCATATGCAGTGGGCTGGTGGCGATGAACGTGTGGATGCGGGCGCGCGCAGCGCCCTTCAACGCCTCGGCCGCCCGCGAGATGTCGCGGTCGTTGGCGCGCGCCAGCGAACAGACGATGCTCTCGCGCACCACGTTGGCGATCGCCTTGACGGCATCGAAGTCGCCGTTGGACGACGCCGCGAACCCCGCCTCGATCACGTCGACCCTGAGCCGCTCGAGCTGCCGCGCAATGCGCAGCTTCTCCTCGCGCGTCATCGAGGCGCCGGGCGACTGCTCGCCGTCGCGCAGCGTGGTGTCGAAGATGATCAGCTTGTCGGCCATGTCATTGCTCCCGGACTGTGCGGATGTTAGGCGGGGTCGGCTTCGGGCTGCAGCACCAGCGCCCGCGCCTGCGCGCGGCGCACGCCTGAGACGATCGCCTTGAACGAGGCGGTCGTGATGCTGCGGTCGATGCCCACGCCGAACACCGTGTGCTCACCGACACGCAACTCGATGTAGGCCGCCGCGCTGGCGTCGGCGCCACCGGTGATCGCGTGCTCGTGGTAGTCGAGCAGGCGGATCGGTATGCCCGAGTGGTGCTGCAACGCGGCCACGAAGGCGTCGATCGGTCCATTGCCCACGCCGCTGACCGGCTCGCGCGACCCGTTGGCCTGCACCAAGTGCGCGCGCACGGTCACCAGGCCTTCGCCGTGCTCGCCAATGCTGACCTGCGCGACGCAAGGCAGAGCGACGCCATACTCGGCGTCGAAGATCGCCTTGATTTGCGCGGCCGTCACCTCCTTGCCGGTGTCGTCGGTCACCGCCTGCACGGCGCGGCTGAACTCGATCTGCAGCCGCCGCGGCAATTCGAGCCCGTACTCCTGCTCCAGCAGGTAGGCAATGCCGCCCTTGCCCGATTGGCTGTTGACTCGAATCACCGCGTCGTAGCTGCGACCGAGGTCCTTGGGGTCGAGCGGCAGGTAAGGCACCGCCCAGACATCGCCCTCGCGCCGGGCCGCCAGCGCCTTCTTGATCGCGTCCTGGTGCGAGCCCGAGAACGACGTATACACGAGGTCGCCCACGTAGGGATGCCGCGGATGCACCGGCAACTGATTGCAGTGCTCGACGCAGCGCCGCACCTCGTCGATGTCCGAGAAATCGAGGCCCGGCGGCACGCCCTGCGTGTACAGATTGAGTGCGATGTTGACCAGATCCACATTGCCGGTCCGCTCACCGTTGCCGAACAGGCAGCCTTCGATGCGATCGGCGCCCGCCATCAGCGCGAATTCGCCCGCCGCGGTGCCAGTGCCGCGATCGTTGTGCGGATGGACCGACAGCACCACCGCGTCGCGTCGCGCGATGTGCCGGTGCGTCCATTCGATCATGTCGGCGAAGACGTTGGGCGTGCTGTGTTCCACCGTCGACGGCAGGTTGATGATGCACTTGCGCTGCGGGGTCGGCTGCCAGACCTTGGTCACCGCGTCGATCACGCGCCGGCTGAATGCGAGCTCGGTGCCCGAGTACATCTCGGGCGAGTACTGAAAGACGAAGTCGGTTCCGGGGTGCCGAGACGCGAGGTCGCGAATCAGCCGTGCTTGCGACGTCGCCAGTTCGACGATGCCGTCCTCGTCGAGGCCGAGCACCAGGCGCCGCATCACCGGCGAGGTGGCGTTGTACAGATGCACGATCACCCGCCGAGCGCTGACCAGCGACTCGAAGGTGCGTTCGATCAGCTCGGGCCGCGCCTGCGTCAGCACCTGGATCGTCACGTCATCGGGCACCAGGTCGCGCTCGATCAGCAAGCGCACGAAATCGAAGTCGGTCTGCGACGCCGACGGAAAGCCGACCTCGATCTCCTTGAAGCCGATCTTGACCAGCATTCTGAACAGGCGCAGCTTGCGGTCGCTGTCCATCGGCTCGATCAGCGCCTGATTGCCGTCGCGCAGGTCGACGCTGCACCACTGCGGCGAGCGCGTCAGCGCGACGTCGGGCCAGCGGCGATCTGAGAGGCGAACCGGCGCGAAGGCTCGGTACTTGCTGTGCGGGTGCTTCAACATGGCGTTCCTCGTGGATCCTTTTTCGCAACCCGCGCTCTCGCAAAACAAACGGCCCGCTGCGGGTTGCATACGGGCCGTGAGATCGAGAACTTCAGACGTGGACGATCAGCGAGCCCGTGGGTCTCCTAGGAGTAGCGCCAGCGCGATCGCGATGCGGAACGTCATGGGAGCGGACTGTAGCACGGCTTTCGATCAGCGGTGCAAGCCCTCTTCGTCGGGCTCGTCCATCGACGTTGCGATCACGCTGACCGGCCTGCCCTTCGAACGTTTGTAGGCGTACACGGCATAGCCGGACATGCCATACAGGCAGAACGCCGCGAACAGCACCAGCGGCGGCGCGATGTTGACCACGGCGATGCCCAGCGCAATCGCGACGATCACGATGAAAGGCACCGAGCGCTTGAAGCTGATGTCCTTGAAACTGTAGAAGGGCACGTTGGTGACCATCGTCAAGCCGGCGTACAACGTGACGGCGAATGCCGTCCACGCCAGCCAGTCGACGCGTGCGGCGTCCTTGAAGCCGTAGTCGTCGAGCACCCAGATGAGCCCGGTGACCAGCGCCGCCGCTGCCGGGCTCGGCAGACCCTGGAAGAATCGCTTGTCGACCACGCCGATGTTGGTGTTGAAGCGCGCCAGCCGCAGTGCCGCGCAGGCGCAATAGACGAATGCTGCGATCCAGCCCGCCTTGCCCAGCCCCTTGAGCGCCCATTCGTAGACGATCAGCGCCGGCGCGGCGCCGAAGCTCACCATGTCGGCCAGGCTGTCCATCTGCTCGCCGAAGGCGGTTTGGGTGTGTGTCAGGCGCGCGACGCGACCGTCGAGGCTGTCGAGCACCATGGCACAGAACACGCCGATGGCCGCGCTCTCGAAGCGGTCGTTCATCGCCATCACGATCGCATAGAAGCCGCCGAACAGAGCGGCCACCGTGAACAGGTTTGGGAGGATGTAGATGCCCTTGCGACGCGGCCGCAACGGCGGCGGCTCGATGCCTTCGTCGGTGTGCGGCTGAACGAGATCGTTCATGGTTCGACCATTGTGCGCGCTTTGGGCAATGGACGAACTGTGCTTTCTACCGACCCGAGCCGCCGCGTGGCGTTCGGTTTGGCAGGTCCGGAGACGTCACGTCGACGCCAAAGCCACGAGCGAACGGGCTCGCGCCAGCCGGCACGAGCGCGTCGCTGCCGGGGTCAGTTCCGGCTCTTGTCGACCAGCTTGCTGGCCTTGATCCACGGCATCATCGCGCGCAGCTTCTCGCCGACCACTTCGATCGGGTGCTCGGCCGTCAAGCGCCGCCGCGACAGCAGCGTCGGCGCACCGGCGCGATTCTCGAGGATGAAGCTCTTCGCGTATTCGCCGCTCTGGATGTCAGCCAGCGCCTTCTTCATCGCCGCGCGCGACGCCTCGCCGACCACCTTGTGGCCGGTGCTGTACTCGCCATACTCGGCGTTGTTCGAGATTGAGTAGTTCATGTTGCCGATGCCGCCCTCGTACATCAGGTCGACGATCAGCTTGAGTTCGTGCAGGCACTCGAAGTACGCCATCTCCGGCGCGTAGCCCGCATCGACCAGCGTCTCGAAGCCGGCCTTGACCAGCTCGACGCAGCCACCGCACAAGACCGCCTGCTCGCCGAACAGGTCGGTCTCGGTCTCCTCGCGGAACGACGTTTCGATGACACCGGCCTTGCCACCGCCGTTCGCAGCCGCATAGCTCAGCGCGAGATCGCGTGCCTTGCCCGAGCGATCTGCGTGCACGGCGATCAGGTGCGGCACGCCGCCACCCTGGGTATAGGTGTTGCGCACGGTGTGGCCGGGGGCCTTGGGCGCGACCATCCAGACATCGAGGTCCTCACGCGGCGAGACCTGCCCGTAGTGGATGTTGAAGCCGTGCGCGAAGGCCAGCGAGGCGCCCTGGCGGATGTTGGGGGCGACGTCGTCGCGGTAGACCGCGGCAATCTGCTCGTCGGGCAGCAGGATCATCACCACATCGGCATCCTTGACCGCGTCGCCGATCGCCGCCACCTTCAGGCCGGCCTTCTCGGCCTTGGACCACGACGCGCCACCGCGGCGCAGACCCACCGTCACGCGCACGCCGCTGTCGTTGAGGTTCTGCGCATGGGCGTGGCCCTGCGAGCCGTAGCCGACGATCGTCACGTTCTTGCCCTTGATCAGGCTCAGGTCGGCATCCTTGTCGTAGTAAACCTTCATCGCATCTCTCCAGGTAGTCCTTCCAGGGCTCCGCAGAAGCCCGCTTCTACACCCTCAATATCCGCTCGCCGCGGCCGATGCCGCTGGTGCCCGTGCGCACGGTCTCCAGGATCGCCGCGCGGTCGACGGCATCGATGAACGCATCGAGCTTGGCGGCGTCGCCGGTCAGCTCGATCGTGTAGCTCTTGTCGGTGACGTCGATGATGCGGCCGCGAAATATGTCGGCCATGCGCTTCATCTCGTCGCGCTCCTTGCCCACCGCTCGCACCTTGATCAGCATCAGTTCGCGTTCGGTGAAGCTGCCTTCGGTCAGGTCGACCACCTTGACCACCTCGATCAGGCGATTCAGATGCTTGGTGATCTGCTCGATCACTTCGTCGGACCCGGTGGTAACCACCGTCATGCGCGACAGTGACGGGTCCTCGGTCGGGGCGACGGTCAGGCTTTCGATGTTGTAGCCGCGCGCGGAGAACAGCGCGACCACGCGTGAAAGGGCGCCGGGCTCGTTCTCGAGCAGCACGGCAATGATGTGCTTCATGTCGTTTCGTCCTTCGGACTCTTCGGCACCGGCGGCGGTGACCGCCGGGCCTTGGTCACGATCTTCGAAGTCAGTCGTTTGCGAATCGAACCCCGGGTTCCGCGCGACCGCACCGCCGGCGCCGGTAAGCGCCGCCGGCCGGCCGCCGCAGCCTCAGAGGTCCTCGGAACCGAGCAACATCTCGGTGATGCCCTTGCCTGCCTGCACCATCGGCCAGACGTTCTCGGTCGGATCGGTACGGAAGTCGAGGAAGACGGTGCGGTCCTTCAGCTTGATCGCCTCGCGCAGCGCAGGTTCGACGTCGGAGGGCTTCTCGACCAGCAGGCCGACATGGCCGTACGCCTCGGCCAGCTTGACGAAGTCGGGCAGCGCGTCCATGTAGCTGTGCGAGTAGCGGCCGCCGTAGTCGAGCTCCTGCCACTGCCGCACCATGCCGAGGTAGCGGTTGTTCAGCGACACGATCTTCACCGGCGTCTTGTACTGCGCGCAGGTCGAAAGCTCCTGGATGCACATCTGGATCGAGCCTTCGCCGGTGACGCAGAACACGTCGGCCTGCGGCTTGGCGAGCTTGATACCCATGGCGTACGGCAGGCCAACGCCCATCGTGCCGAGGCCACCGGAGTTGATCCAGCGGCGCGGTTCCTTGAAGCCGTAGAACTGCGCGGCCCACATCTGATGTTGCCCGACGTCGGACGTGATGTAGACGTCGCTGTCGCGCGTGAGCTGCCACAGCGTCTCGACCACCTGCTGCGGCTTGATGACCTCGCTGCTGCGCCGGTAGGTCAGGCACTCGCGCTTGCGCCACTCGTTGATTTGGCTCCACCAGCCCGACAACGCCGTCGCGTCGGGTTTGGCCTGGGTCTCCTTCAGCTGGTCGATCAGCTCGCGCAGCACGTCCTTCACGTCGCCGACGATCGGGATGTCGACGCGCACGCGCTTGGAGATCGACGACGGATCGATGTCGATGTGCACGATCTTGCGCTCGACCGACGCGAAGTGCTTCGGGTTGCCGATCACGCGGTCGTCGAAGCGCGCCCCCACGGCGAGCAGCACGTCGCAATTCTGCATCGTCATGTTGGCTTCATAGGTACCGTGCATGCCGAGCATGCCGAGGAACTTGGGGTCGCCCGCCGGCGTGGCGCCCAAGCCCATCAGCGTGTTGGTGCAGGGGAAGCCGAGCCAGTCGGATAGCTCGCGCAACTCGGCCGCGGCGTTGCCAATGACCACGCCGCCACCCGAATAGATGTACGGACGCTTGGCCTGCAGCAGCAACTGCACCGCCTTTCGGATCTGCCCGCCGTGGCCCTTGCGCACCGGGTTGTACGAGCGCATCTCGATGCGAGCGGGGTAGCTGAACGGCGCGGTGTGCAACGACACATCCTTCGGCACATCGACCACCACCGGGCCAGGACGCCCCGTGCGTGCGATGTGGAACGCCTTCTTCATCGTCAGCGCGAGGTCGCGCACGTCCTTGACCAGGAAGTTGTGCTTGACCACGGGCCGCGTGATGCCGACGGTATCGCACTCCTGAAAGGCGTCGAGGCCGATCGCCGGCGTCGGCACTTGGCCGGTGACGATCACCATCGGGATCGAGTCCATGTACGCGGTGGCGATGCCCGTCACCGCGTTCGTGACTCCCGGCCCCGACGTGACCAGCGCAACGCCGACCTCGCCGGTAGCTCGCGCGTAGCCGTCGGCGGCGTGCACGGCAGCCTGCTCGTGGCGCACAAGCACGTGCTCGATGCCCTGCTGCTTGTACAGCGCGTCGTAGATGTAGAGCACCGCTCCACCGGGGTAGCCCCAGAGGTACTTGACCCCTTCGGCTTGCAGGCAGCGAACGATGATTTCGGCGCCGTTGATGACCTCGGCGCCAGCTGAGTTGGTTTGCGGCGGCACCGTTGCGGCGCGCTTGATCTCCGCAGCAGACATGTCCATATCGAACCTCTGTGAATTTCTCTAACGAAAAACCATCGGTGCCCCTCCTCGCACCCTTGTGAGGTGGACTCGGAGCCTGCGCGGTGCATGGTGCAGCGTTCCGCTGTCGGACGCTGCTCATGACCCAAAGAGCGTTGTGCGAAGCAGCATTATGTCACTGCGGATGCGCGGTCCCGCTACCCCGGGGCGCGGGAAAGCCCGATGCGATAATCGCGCCGCCCAAAAAAGCCGGGGCTCGGGCGCCGGTCTCAGCGCACTTTGGCGACCGATCTCGAACTGTCCGACTTTCTGAAGAGTGTCGAAAGGCGGGCCTTCAAGAGGACGGCCTTCGCCGTGCGCGACGACGAAGCGGCACTGGATATCGTGCAGGATTCGATGATCCGGCTGGCTGAAAAGTACGCGGACCGGCCGCTGGCCGAGCTGCCGTTGCTGTTCCAGCGCATCCTGTCCAACGCCACCATGGACTGGTTCCGGCGCCAGCGGGTGCGCAACGCGGTGGTGCAAAACTTCTCGGAGTTCGAGACCGACACCGAGGGCGGCGACTTCGATCTGCTGGAGACTCTGCAACTCGCCGACGACACCATCGGCACCGAGAGCGCCGCCGACAGCGTTGGGCGGGCCCAGATCCTGCTAGTGATCGAAGAGGAGGTCACCCAGTTGCCGCAGCGTCAACGCGAGGCGTTCCTCCTTCGTTACTGGGAGGAACTCGACGTGGCCGAAACGGCCGCCGTCATGGGTTGTTCCGAGGGCAGCGTTAAAACCCACTGTTCCAGGGCGGTTCATGCATTGGCGAAGGCCTTGAGAGCCAAGGGAATCACACCATGAACGGCTTGCGAAGAACGTTGCTCAATGCCTCAAGGCCGGCCCCGCATCAGGAGGCGCTGGAGGCCAGGGCTGGCCGTCGCATCGCCAATGTGCTGACCCGGCGCGCCGACGAGTTGCCCCACGACGTCGCCGAGCGGCTGCGTGTGGCTCGGGAACGCGCGGTCGACCGCGCGCGTGAACTGCGCAAGCTCAGCGCTGCACCGGCATACCAGGTGCAGCGCGGCGGTACGCTGGTGATGTCGGGCCCGCCGTCGTGGTGGCTGCGACTGGCGTCGATGGCGCCGCTGGCGCTGTTGCTGGTCGGGTTGCTGCTCATCCAGCGCAGTTACGTCGACCAGCAAATCCGCGCGGCCGCCGAAATCGACGCGGCCCTCCTGACCGACGACCTGCCGCCCCAGGCTTACAGCGACCCGGGATTCACCGAATTCCTGAAGTCGCCGCGCTCGGTGGAATGACCTTGCCCGAGCACCGTCAAGGGCCGCCCGCCGTGTCCCGGCTGCGGCCGTTGCTGCTTGCGGCGGCCGTTCTCCTGACCGGGATCTCTGCGGCGGCGCAGCCGCAGCCACTGCCGGTCAAGCGCACCGGCGATGCCCCTGGCCCCAGTTGGACATCGCTGTCTGCTGAACAGCGCGCGATCCTGGCGCCGCTGCAAAACGACTGGCCGTCGATCGATGGTCCGCGCAAGGCCAAGTGGCTGGAACTGGCCGCCCGTTACCCCAAGATGCCGCCCGATGACCAGCAGCGTCTCCAGGCCCGCATGACCGAATGGGCGCGGCTGAGCCCGCAGGAACGCGCCCAGGCCAGGGCGAATTTCCAGCAGGTCAAGCAACTGCCCCAGCAGGAGCGGCACGACCAGTGGGAGGCGTACCGCGCGCTGCCCGAGAGCGAGCGCAAGGCGCTGGCCAGCCGTGCCGCGACCAAGGGCACCGAGCCGGCCGGTAAGCCCACGCCCGAACCGTCGAGCAAGCGCAACATCGTCGCCAACCCGTCGCTGTCGGCGCCGCCAGTCAAACCGGTGGCGCCCACCGTGGTGCAGGCGGCGCCTGGGGCCACCACCACGCTGGTCACGCGCCAGCCCGCACCGCCGGCACACCAGCAGGCCGGCCTGCCGAAGATCGCCGCCACGCCCGGCATGGTCGACCGCAACACGCTGCTGCCCCAGCGCGGCACCCAAAGCGCGGGCGTGCGCTCTCCCGCGTCGGCGCCCGCCAACCACCAATGACGTCCGGCATGCCGCCGGCAGCGGCGGCTGCGCGCGCGCCGAGCATTCGGCGCCGGCTGGCCTGCATGGTGTACGAAGCCGTCTTGCTGTTCGGCGTCGTCATGGTGGCCGCGCTCGCGTACGGCATGCTGACCAACCAGCGCCACGCGCTGCAGGGCAACACCGGTCTGCAGGTGTTCCTGTTCGTCGTGCTAGGCGCCTACTTTGCCGGTCTGTGGTCCACCGGCGGCCAGACGCTGGCCATGAAGACCTGGCACATCCGGGTGCAGGCGGCAGATGGTCGCGCACCCAGGCTCATGCGGGCGGTGGCGCGCTACGTCGCCAGCTGGTTGTGGTTCCTGCCCGCCCTCGCCTCTGCGCATGCTGCTGGCATCCAGAGCGTGGGGTTCATGGGCCTGATGGTGGTCGTGGGCATGCTGTCGTATGCGCTGCTGGCGCGCCTGCGCGCCGATAAGCAGTGGCTGCACGACGTGCTGTGCGGCACCTGTCTGGTCGACACCCGGGAGGTCCCGGCCACGCCGGCACAATTGCGGGCATGACGCACCCGCAAAAGCTTCGCAGTGGCATGCAGCGCATCGTCCACGCAACCGGGTACTCGATCGCCGGCCTGACCGCCGCGTGGCGCCACGAGAGTGCCTTTCGCCAAGAATGCGTGCTGGCCGTGCTGATGCTGCCGGCCGCATGGTGGGTCGGACGCACCTGGATCGAGGTGGCCTTGCTGGCGGGTTCGGTGATGGGCGTGCTGATCGTCGAGTTGCTCAACTCGGCGATCGAGGCGGTGGTCGACCGCGTGTCTTCCGACCTGCATCCGTTGTCCAAGCGCGCCAAGGACATTGGCAGCGCCGCGGTGATGCTTTCGTTGATCACCTGCGGCGCGCTGTGGTGCGCGGCGTTGTGGCAGCGTTGGGCGGCCACATGACGGCAGCGCCGTTCCGGCTCTGCGTCTACTGCGGATCGCGCCCCGGCTCCGACCCCGCGTTCATGCGCAGCGCGCGGCAGATGGGCACGGCCATCGGCCGTCGCGGCTGGCACCTCGTCTATGGAGGTGGTCGTGTCGGTCTGATGGGCGCACTGGCCGACGCGGCACTCGCCGCGGGCGCCGCGGTCGACGGTGTGATTCCGCAATCGCTGATGCAGCGCGAAGTCGGCCACCACCGGCTGACCCGCCTGCAGGTGGTCGACACGATGCACGAGCGCAAGCGGCTGATGTCCGAGCACTGCAACGCGTTCATCGCGCTGCCCGGCGGTATCGGCACGTTCGAGGAGTTGTTCGAGGTATGGAGCTGGCGCCACCTCGGGTACCACCAGCGGCCGATTGGCCTGCTCGACGTCGGCGGCTATTTCCAACCCTTGCTGTCGATGGTGCGCCAGGCTGAAGAGAACGGGTTCGTCACCGCCGACCAACTCGCCATGATCACGCTGCGCGAGTCGCCCGAGGACTTGCTCGACGAGATCGCTGCGCTGGCCGCGAGCCCGGCGGCCGCAGACGACCTGCGGCGCATCTAGCGTGCGCTAAACGCTGGCCGTCAGACCGCGGCCTCGTCGGTTTCGCCGGTGCGGATGCGCACCACTTGCTCGACCGCGGTCACGAAGATCTTGCCGTCGCCGATCTTGCCGGTCTTGGCGGCCTTGACGATCGCATCGATGCAGCGATCGACCTCGCCGTCCTTCACCACCACCTCGATCTTCACCTTCGGTAGGAAGTCGACCACGTACTCAGCGCCGCGATACAGCTCGGTGTGCCCCTTCTGTCGACCGAAGCCCTTGACCTCCGTGACCGTCAGCCCGGACACGCCGACTTCGGCCAGCGCCTCGCGGACCTCCTCGAGCTTGAACGGCTTGATGATCGCGGTGATCTGCTTCATGGGTGGCTCCAGCTCCGGCGATGCACGTCGCTCACATTTAAGCACGGAACTTCGACGTGATGGGGTAGCGCCAGTCCCGGCCGAACGCGCGGTGGGTGATGCGGATGCCGATCGGAGCCTGGCGACGCTTGTACTCGTTCACCTTGATGAGGCGCGTCACGCGCTCCACGTCGGTGCGCGCGAATCCGGCAGCAACGATCTGCTCGATGCTCTCGTCCTCTTCCATGTAGCGCGCGAGGATCGCGTCGAGCACCTCGTACGGCGGCAGGCTGTCCTGGTCGGTCTGGTTGGGCCGCAGCTCGGCCGACGGTGCGCGCGTGATGATGCGCTCCGGAATCACCGGGCCGACACTGCCGTCGGCGCGGCGGTTCGGCTGCTGATTCTTCCAGGTCGCCAACCGGTAGACCAGCGTCTTGGCGACGTCCTTGATGACCGCGAAGCCGCCGGCCATGTCGCCGTACAGCGTGCAGTAGCCGGTGGCCATCTCGCTCTTGTTGCCGGTGGTCAGCACGATCG
>DASTZF010000035.1:0-6052 GCA_035764445.1 Burkholderiaceae bacterium | reverse complement strand
CGGTGTTGATCAGCAGCGCACGGATGCCGCGTTCGGCGCGCAGGTGATCGCGGCACAGCAGCACCGGCGCGGCGCAGAAGCGGTTGCGGGTGAAGACCCCCGCCACCGCAGCGCCCGCGTCGAGCGCGAACACCACCAGGTCCTTGCGATCGACCTTGCGAATGCCGGCCATCGCCACGCCGATGCGCACGCCGGCCACGGCATGCAGGTCGCTCGCCCGGGGCGCGCTCAGGTGGACAGCCATCGGGCCAGCATCATGCCAGCTTGCCGTGGCAGTGCTTGTACTTCTTGCCGCTGCCGCACGGGCACGGCTCGTTGCGGCCGACCTTGGGCACTTGCGCGACGGCGGTGGCGACGTCGGCTTCCTCGGAGACGCTGCCGTCCTCGTTGGGATGCGTGTAGGTCACGTTGCTGACCTGGCTGGCACGCTCCTCGATCTGCTGCGCGGCCTCGCTGACCTGCTCCTGCGTCTGGATGCGCACCGTCATCAGCAGGCGCGTCACCTCGAGCTTCACCAGGTCGAGCAGTTGCGCGAACAGCTCGAACGCCTCGCGCTTGTACTCCTGCTTCGGGTTCTTCTGCGCGTAGCCGCGCAAGTGGATGCCCTGGCGCAGGTAGTCGAGCGCGGCCAGATGTTCGCGCCAGTGCGAGTCGATCGACTGCAGCAGCACCATGCGCATGAACGGGTTGAATTGGTCCTCGCCGACCAGCGCCACCTTGCCTGCGAACATCTGGTCGGCGGCCGCGACCACCTTCTCGACGATGTCCTCGTCGGTGATCGTCTCGCTCTTGGCGACCTCGCCCTGCAGATCGACGCCGAGCTGCCACTCGTCGCGAAGCACCGCCTCCAGCCCGGGCAGATCCCACTGCTCCTCGACGCTTTCGGTGGGCACGTAGGTGCGCACGACGTCGGTCATCGCCGCCTTGCGCAGATTGGCGATCTGGTCGGCCACCGAGGTCGATTCCAGGATCGTGTTGCGCTGCTGGTAGATCACCTTGCGCTGATCGTTGGAGACGTCGTCGTATTCGAGCAGCTGCTTGCGGATGTCGAAGTTGCGCGCCTCGACCTTGCGCTGCGCGTTCTCGATCGAGCGGTTGACGATGCCGGCCTCGATGGCCTCGCCTTCGGGCATCTTCAGGCGCTCCATGATCGCCTTGACGCGGTCGCCGGCGAAGATGCGCATCAGCGGATCCTCGAGCGACAGGTAGAAGCGCGATTCACCCGGGTCGCCCTGGCGCCCGGAGCGCCCCCGCAACTGGTTGTCGATGCGCCGGCTCTCGTGGCGCTCGGTGGCGATGATGCGCAGGCCGCCCTCGGCCTTGACTTTCTCGTGCAGGCTCTGCCACTCGTCTTGCAGTTGGCGGACGCGGGTACTCTTCTCGTCCGCAGGCACCGCTTCGTCCGCTTCGAGGAACTGCACCTGCTTCTCGACGTTGCCGCCGAGCACGATGTCGGTCCCGCGGCCGGCCATGTTGGTGGCGATTGTGATCACGCCGGGCCGCCCGGCCTGTGCAACGATCTCAGCCTCCTTGGCGTGCTGCTTGGCGTTGAGCACCTGGTGCGGCAGCTTGGCCTTCGCGAGCAGGCCCGACAGCAGCTCGGAGTTCTCGATCGACGTCGTACCCACCAGTGTCGGCTGGCCGCGCTGATGGCACTCGCGGATGTCCTCGAGCACCGCGTTGTACTTCTCGGTTGCCGTCTTGTAGATGAGGTCGTTCTCGTCTTGGCGGATGGTCGGCTTGTTGGGCGGGATCACCACCGTCTCCAGGCCGTAGATCTCCTGGAACTCGTAGGCTTCGGTGTCGGCAGTGCCGGTCATGCCGGCGAGCTTGCCGTACGTGCGGAAGTAGTTCTGGAACGTGATCGACGCCAGCGTCTGGTTCTCGCTCTGGATCGCCACGTGCTCTTTGGCCTCGACCGCCTGGTGCAGGCCGTCGCTCCAGCGGCGGCCCGTCATCAGGCGGCCGGTGAACTCGTCGACGATGATGATCTCGCCGTTCTGCACCACGTAGTGCTGGTCGCGATGGAACAGGTGATGCGCGCGTAACGCCGCGTACACGTGGTGCATCAGCGTGATATTGGCCGGGTCGTACAAGCTCGCACCCTCGACGATCAGCCCAGCCTTGAAGAGCAGTGACTCGGCGCTCTCGTGACCATCCTCGGTCAGGTAGATCTGTCGGCTCTTCTCGTCGACCGTGAAGTCGCCCGGCTCGATCACGCCTTCGCCGGTGCGCGGGTCGGCCTCACCAATCTGCTTCTTCAAGCCCGGCACGATGGCGTCGATGCGCACGTACATGTCGGTGTGGTCTTCGGCCTGGCCGCTGATGATCAGCGGCGTGCGCGCCTCGTCGATCAGGATCGAGTCGACCTCGTCGACGATCGCGTAGTGCAGGCCGCGCGCCACGCGGTCGGCGACCTCGTAGACCATGTTGTCGCGCAGGTAATCGAAGCCGAACTCGTTGTTGGTGCCGTAGGTCACGTCCGCCGCGAACGCGGCCTGCTTCTCCTCGCGCCCCATGCCGGGAACGTTGACGCCGACCGTGAGCCCCAGAAAGTTGTAGATGCGGCCCATCCACTCGGCGTCGCGGCGCGCCAGGTAGTCGTTGACGGTGACCACGTGCACGCCCTTGCCGGTCAGCGCATTCAGGTACACCGGCAGCGTGGCGACCAGCGTCTTGCCCTCCCCGGTGCGCATCTCGGCGATCTTGCCCTGGTGCAGCGCGATGCCGCCGACCAGCTGCACGTCGAAGTGCCGCATCTTCAGCGTGCGCTTGCCTGCCTCGCGCACCACCGCGAAGGCTTCGGGCAGCAGGTCGTCGAGTGCAGTGCCTTGCTCGAGGCGCTGGCGAAACTCGTCGGTCTTGGCGCGCAACGCGGCGTCGCTCAGGCGCTCGAAGTCGCTCTCGAGCGCGTTGATGCGGTCGACGACGCGACCGAACTGCTTGAGCAGCCGATCGTTGCGACTGCCGAATATCGAGGTGAGGATCCTGGGCAACATGCGAGCTTGGGAATGGAGCGTGCGGTGGGCAGCATCGGCTGCTTCGCACGGGCCGCGGCGCCTCGGGCGAAAGCGGCGGCTGGCACCGGGCCGCCGGGCGTGTCGCGAAACCGAGGCAGTTTATCAGCGGGCGCAGCGCCGCGTGGCGGCCGCCGGCGCCGGGTGGTCAGGGTGCAGGGTCGCCGCCCTCCGGCCCCGGTACGCCGCGCGGTGGCGCAAACACGGCCGGCGGCGCTGCCGCACCGCTTGCGACCCCTGGGTCCGGTGCGGGCTCTGCGTTGCCCCACGCCGCCGGCGCCTCGCCGGTGGCGCCGTCCCGGCGACGCTGCTTGCGCGACTTGCCGGACGACGGGGCAGCTTCGGCCACCATCGTCGGAGAGGCCACCTTGCCGGCCAAGAAGCGCGCCGGATTCTGCTGCACGCCGGCCAGCAGCACCTCGAAGTGCATATGCGGCCCGGTCGAGCGCCCGGAGGTGCCGACCTCGGCGATCTTCTGGCCACGCCTGACCATCATGCCGACCTTGACCAGCAGCTTCGACGCATGCGCATAGCGCGTGATCAATGAGTTGCCGTGATCGATCTCGATCATGTTGCCGTAGGCAGGATGCACCTCGCTGACCACCACCATGCCGCCGGCGGCGGCATGGATCGCGGTGCCGACATCGGAAGGGAAATCCAACCCGGTGTGCAGCGCAGCGCGACCGGTGATCGGGTCGATGCGGAAGCCGAAGCCCGAGCCCACCGGCCCTTCGACCGGATGGCTGCTCGGCACCAGCAGTGCCTGCAGTCGCTCCTCGAACAGCCGCGACTCGACCAACGTGAAGAGGTCGGCCCCGATGTCGGCCCGCTCGTCGAGCCGATCGATTGCGTCGTTGAGTTGCGCCACCGTGGGGCGTGTCAGCGGCACGAACGGGCCACCCTGGCCACCGCGCGAGCGCGCCGGCAGCGCCTTCAAGTCGTCAGTCTTGACACGCGCCATGTCGGTGACACGCTCGCCGAGCGCCTCGAGCTTGACGAGCTTGGCCTGCATCTCGCCAACCCGCATCGCGATGGCGTCGAGGTTCTCGCGCATGATGCGCTCATGCTGGGCGAGCTCGTCGCGCACCATCAGCTTGACCAGCTGACTGGCCGCCGGCCAGCCCTCGCGCGCCGCAGCTAGGAAGATGTAGTGATACGCCAGGCCTGAGACCACCATCAGCACGCCGGCGATCAGCAGCGTCGCGAACACAGCCTGCCAGCGCCGGATGTTCAGCACCCGCGATCGCACGAGGCTCGAGTCGGTGATCAATATCTGCATCGTTAAACTCCTTGCCATGCCCGCGCACGTGCGACCCGCTGTGCCGCTGGCCGACGCGCTGCAAGGCAGCGAGCCGCTGGCGCGTCTGGCCGAGCGGCTGAAAGACTCGAAGCGACGCTTCGAATGCATCGAAGCTGAACTGCCGCCGCCGCTGGCCGCCCAGGCTCAACCAGGTCCGCTGGACGCGCACGGCTGGACTTTACTGGCGCACACCCCCGCCGCGGCTGCGAAATTGCGTCAACTCGTGCCGCTGTTCGAGGATCGCTTGGCAAAAGCTGGCTATGTCCCGCTGCTCATTCGCATCAAAGTGCAACCTCGCAGCAGCCGCTGACCCCGGTGCATGGTGCCGACTATCTGACTCGAACAGATGACCTACCGCTTACAAGGCAGCCCGGGTGGTATCCGAAATTGACCTCGTCCTTCCTGTCCTGATAGTCGTCTCCTCTATAAACTGTCCCGAACTGTCCTTGACCTACCGCCAGTGTCTCGCCAAAATGGTATCCAAAGTGGTATCCAAGGTGGTATCCAAACGAGGAGGCGGCGATGGCCACAGCAGAGAAGAAGCGAGCCACCAAGTGGACAGACGCCAAGGTTGCCGCTGAGAAGTTGCCGGCTGGCAAGACGGAACTGCGCAAACTCGTGGAGCCAGGGCTCTACCTGCACATCCGACGCAAGACCGACGGCTCGCTCTCAAAGCACTGGCAGTACCGGGCACAGGTCGACGGCGTGCGCCGTTGGCTGTCCCTGGGCGCCTACCCGCAGGTGGGCCTCGCTAAGGCCAAGGACGAGCTGTCCGGCCACCAGAAGGCCCACGAGGCCGCAAAGAAAGGCGAAGCGGACCATCCTGTGATCGCCGCTCGCTTTGCGCGCAAAGCCAACAAGGCGCAGCCAACCGTCGCGGTGGTTTTCGACGAGTGGATCGCCGACAAGCGGCTCGGCAGCGCTCGTAAGGCCGGTGCCCCCGTCCGAGAACGCACGATCGATGTGCTGACCGAGAACTTCGATGCCGATATTCGGAATCGGATCGGCGACGCCAAGGTCGGCAAGCTCACGCGCGAAGCCATTCAAGCCTGCATTGACGCGCCCCGGAAACGAGGTGCACCCGGCGCAGCAGCACAAGTCTTTCGCACGCTACGCGGATTGATGCACTTTGCTATTCGGCGTGAATACATCGTTGGGGCGGACCCGATGCGTGGCATCGAGAACCCGAAGCCCTACCGCCCTGCCCCGGTCAATGCGGCGACCGACGCTCAGTTGGTGGCGTTGCTGCGCGCCGTGGATGAATCACAACTGTGGCCGAGCACGAAGTACGCGATCGAACTTCAGTTGCTGACCGGAGCCCGCCCCGGTGAAGTTCGGCTGGCCACTTGGTCTGAGATCCGGACAAGCCGCGCCCTCTGGACGATCCCTGCTGACCGGGTCAAGTCAGGCCGTGAGTTCCGCGTGCACCTTTCCAATCAGGCTGTCAAGCTATTGCAGCGCGCCCAAGAGATCAAGGCGGACAAGAGCGACCTCGTGTTTCCGGGCGCCAATGGTGGTGCGCTCGAAAAGATGGCGGTCGCGAGAGCGCTGTCTCGGATTGCCGAACGGACCGCCGCGCAGGGCAGCAAGAAGCTGACGTTCCCCCGGAAGCCGGACGGTTTGGAGCTAGAGGTGGGCCACTTCGTTGGGTTGTCCTGACCGCATTGTGGCGAACTCGCTCGGGGTCAGGTGGCCGAGCGAGCCGTGTGGCCGATAGTGGTTGTAGTCGTCCTGC
>DASTZF010000034.1:0-3457 GCA_035764445.1 Burkholderiaceae bacterium | reverse complement strand
CTTGCTGCTCAGGCCCTCGTAGACCTTCTTCAGGTCTGCCGCCGTGCCGGCATAGAAGTACTCGGCCCGCGTGAGAAGCGCGATGTTCTTCAGCGTCTCCTCGTCCAGGCGCACGCGCATGCTCCAGCCTTCGAAGCCGATGATCTCGCCTTCTTTCGTGCCCATGCCCACGGTGTAGATGCGCACGCCGCGGTCGGCCGCGAGCTTGGCCATCTCTAGCGTGTCGGGGCCGGTGGTGCGTTGGCCGTCGGTGAGCAGGATGATCGCCGCCGAGTTGTACGAGCCCGGCTCGACCGGCTTGAACGCCGGCTTTTCCTTCTGCTTGTCGCCGAAACCGGGCGGCATCGGCTTGGCGCCGGTGATTTGCGACAGGTCGTAGCCGGCGTCGGGGAACAGCGTGGCCAGCGACAGCACGATGCCCGAGCCGATCGCGGTGGCGCGCTGCAGTTGGAAGCGATCGATCGCGGCGATCACGTCCTCGCGGCTCAGCGTGGGCGCCTGCACCACCGCGGCGGTGCCGGCGAACGACACCACGCCGACGCGCACCGAGCTCGGCAGCTCGTTGACGAAACCCTTGGCCGCCTCCTGCGACGCGACGATGCGGCTCGGCTTGATGTCGGTGGCGCGCATGCTGCCCGACACGTCCATCGCCAGGATGATCGTCTCCTGCTGCGACGGCAGCTTGATCACCGCCAGCGGCCGCGACACCGCGAACATCAGTACCAGCAGCGCCAGCCCCAGCAGCAGCGGCGGCACGTGGCGGCGCCAGCCCGGACCCTTGCCGAGCGCCTGCTTGACCAGCGCGACGCTGGCGAAGCGCACGGTGCTCTTCTTGCGCCGGTGCAGCAGCCAGAAGTACAGCAGCACCAGCAGCGGCGACAGCAGCGCGGCGGCCCACAGCGCCTCAGGCCACAGGAACTTCATGGTGCGATTCTCGCGCGATGGGCGCCGCCGCGCCACGCAGATGTGCCGGCATGTGGGCGCCGCTGCGCTGGCGCGCGCGCTGGCGCCGCAGCGCCACGAAGCGCAGAAGCGACTCCAGCAGGTCATCGTGGGTGGCCAGCTCCAGCGTGTCGACCTGCGCCTGGCCGAGCGCAGCGCGCAACTCGGCCTCGTGCTGCGCGGTCAGTGCCTCGAAGCGGCGGCGGAATGCCGGATCGTTGGTGTCGATGAACAGCTGCTCGCCGCTCTCGGCGTCTTCCAGCGTCACCAGACCGACGTCGGGCAGCTTCAGTTCCAGCGGGTCGTACAGCCGCACCGCCAGCACCTCGTGGCGGCGTGCCAGCCGGCCGAGCGGCTCCTGCCAGCCCGGCGCGCTGATGAAGTCGGACACCACGAAGATCATCGAACGGCGGCGGATCAGCGTGCCGGCAGCGTTGAGCAGGTCGGCCAGCACCGTCTGGCGCGGCGGCTGCTTGCTGCGGCGCGAGCGGCTGCGCGGCGCGGGCGTCGCCGGCCGTTGCCGCATCCGGTGGATCAGCTCGAGCACGTGGTTGCGGCTCGCGCGCGCGGGCAGCATGCCGTCGACGCGGTGGCTGTACAGCAGCGCGCCGATGCGGTTGCCGTGGCGCGTGAGCAGCCGCGCCAGCACGGTGACGAAGCCTTCGGACACCGACAGCTTGGTGCGATCGTTGGAGCCGAAGTCGACCGAGCCCGACAGGTCGAGCAGGAACCACGCGGTCAGCTCGCGGTCCTCGGTGAATTGCCGTACGTGCGGCTCAAGCAGGCGCGCGGTGACGTTCCAGTCGATGTGCCGCACGTCGTCGCCGTGCTGATAGGTGCGCAGGTCGGCCAGGTCGAGGCCGGCACCGCGCCACAGCGTGCGGTAGTCGCCCTGCAGCAGCCCGTCGAGACGGCGGATCACCGTCCATTCCAGCTGCCGCAGCAGCTGGTCGGGCGTGCCGACGGACGGCGCGGCCGCGTCAGCCATGGGTGCCGGTCTGCTCCGCGTGCTGTAGCGGCTTGTCGGGCACCGGCACCTTGGACATCACGCGGCCGACGATGGCGTCGGCGTCGAGCCCTTCGGCCAGCGCCTCGTACGACAACACCAGCCGGTGCCGCAGCGTGTCCACCGCCAGATCGGTCAGGTCCTCGGGCAGCACGTAGCTGCGGCCGCGCAGGAAGGCCAGCGCGCGCGCACCTTCGACCATCGAGATGCTGGCGCGCGGGCTGGCGCCGTAGCTGAGGAACTTGGCGATGTCGGCGAGCCCGGACTGGTCGGGGCGGCGCGTCGCGCCGACCAGCCGCACCGCGTACTGGATCAGGCTGGGGTCGACGTAGACCTTGCGACACTGCTGCTGCAACTCTGCGAGTTGATCGGTCGAGGCCACACCGGTGACGATGGCCGGTGGGCCGATCACGCGCTCGACGATCACGAACTCGTCTTCGTCGCTCGGGTAATCGACCAGCACCTTCATCATGAAGCGGTCGACCTGCGCTTCGGGCAGCGCATAGGTGCCCTCGGTCTCGATCGGGTTCTGCGTCGCCATCACGACGAACGGCGACGGCACCTTGTGAGTCTCGCCGGCGATCGTGACCTGGCGCTCCTGCATCACCTCGAGCAGCGCGCTCTGCACCTTGGCCGGCGCACGATTGATCTCGTCGGCCAGCAGCAGGTTGGCGAACACCGGCCCGAGCGACGTGCTGAATTCGCCGTTCTTCTGGTTGTAGATGCGCGTGCCCACCAGATCGGCCGGCACCAGGTCGGGCGTGAACTGGATGCGCCGGAACGACCCGCGAATCGCCGCCGCCAGCGTCTTGACGGTGAGCGTCTTGGCCAGGCCCGGCACGCCTTCGACCAGCAGATGGCCCTGCGCCAGCAGCGCGACCATCACGCGCTCGAGGAAGCGGTCTTGCCCGACGACGACGCGCTTGACTTCGTAGAGCAGGCGCTCCATCAAGGTGGCGGGCTCGTGCGTGGAACTCGTCGTCATGGGGGCTCGGTGGTTGTAGATCAGAAGGGTGGCAGGCCGGCAGCGGCGGCGGCGTTCTCGATCGGCACCGCGAAGCCGATGCCGATGAAGGTGCGCGCCTCGGTCGGGTTCATGATCGCGGTGACGATGCCGACCACGTGGCCGTCCATCGTCACCAGCGGTCCGCCGGAGTTGCCGGGGTTGGCCGCGGCGTCGAACTGGATCAGATTGGTCAGCAGCCGCTTGCCCTCGGGCGAGCGGAACTCGCGCTTGAGTCCCGACACCACGCCCTGCGACGCCGACGGGCCGATGCCGAACGGGAAGCCGACCGCGAGCACCGGCTCGCCCGGCCGCAGGCCGGCGGTCGAGCGCATAGTCGCCGGCTCAAGGTCGTCGGGAACCGACTGCGCCTTCAGCACCGCGAGGTCGTGCTCGGGACGCGTGCCGACCACTTCGGCTTCGCTGTCGGTGCCGTCGAAGAACGTGACGTGCACGCGGCGCGCCCCGGCGACGACGTGCAGGTTGGTGAGGATCAGGCCGCTATC
>DASTZF010000033.1:0-16556 GCA_035764445.1 Burkholderiaceae bacterium | reverse complement strand
GCCGTTCCAGGCGGTGAATGCGGTGTCGGAGTTCAACCAGCGTGCCTACGAGCTGTTCGCGCAGCCGCTGGTGCAGGCAATGTCCAACGAGGCGAGCGCACAGGTGCTGCGCGAGCTGCATCCGTTGCGCATGCAGAACTGGGCCTTCTCGAGCTTGAATCCGTGGCTGTCTTGGCTCGCGCCGGCGGCCGACGCGGCACGCAGCAACCGGCAGGCGGTCGACGCCGATCATCCGCTGCGCAAGGCCGAGAAGCTCGGCGCCGAGCTGATGAGCGCGTCGCTGGACTACTACCGCGCGCTGCGTGACGCCGCCACCGAGGCCGGTTTCTTCGGCGTCTACGCCAACATGTTCGCGCTCTACAACGATGTCGATGACTCGGGCGCGAAGCACGTGGCCCCGGTGGTCGACGGCCGCGAGCTGCCCGAGGTCGAAGCCGCACTGGCCACGATGCACGAGGGTGGCTACACCGAAGCGCTCGCACGCGTGGCGTTCCTGCTGACGCGCAGCGACGAGCCGCTGCCGCTGTCGCGGCTCGAGATGCGGCAGGAGCTGCAGGCCGACTACGCCGACTACCTGCCCGACATGCCGATGCACGAGTGGCGCCGCGTGCGCGGCACCCAAGAGGTCATCGTGCGGCATGAGCCCGAGGAGGCGGTGGCGAGCCTGCCGACGCTGCTCGCCGAACCGAACGCGCGCGCCCGGCTGCTCGGCCTGCTCGACAAGCTGATGGCCGACCGTCGCGTGCTCGGCCGCGCACCGACCGCCGCGCAGAAGTCGATGCTGGCGCGCATCCGCTCGGTGCTGAAGGAGAAGACGCCGCGACGGCGGCCGACGCTCGTGCGTGCCAGGGCTTGAGCTGGTATCGCACGCAGTACCGCGACCAGGAGATTCCATGAGCAAGCACGAGAAGTACCAGCGGCTGATCGACTACTGCAAGACGCTGCCGCCGACGCCCACCGCGGTGGCCCACCCATGCGACCGCAGCTCGCTCGAGGGCGCGCTGCAGGCGGCCAAGATGGGCTTGATCGCGCCGATCCTGGTGGGCCCGCGCGCGCGCATCGAGTCGGTCGCGCGCGAGTGCGATCTCGACCTCACCGGCGTGCCGCTGGTCGACGCACCGTTCAGCCATGCATCGGCCGCGGCTGCGGTGCAACTCGTGCTCGAGGGCAAGGCCGAGGCATTGATGAAGGGCAGCCTGCACACCGACGAGCTGATGGGCGCGGTGGTCAAGCGCGACGGCGGCCTGCGCACCGCGCGGCGCGTCAGCCACTGCTTCGTGATGGACGTGCCGTCGCTCGAGCAGGCGCTGATCATCACCGACGCCGCGGTCAACATCGCGCCGACCCTCGAGGACAAGGTCGACATCCTGCAGAACGCGATCGACCTCGCACGTGCGATGCGCGTCGACGACGTGCGCGTCGCGATCCTGTCGGCGATGGAAACCGTCAACCCGAAGGTGCCCTCCACCGTCGAGGCCGCCGCGCTGTGCAAGATGGTCGACCGCCATCAGATCACCGGCGCGGTGGTCGACGGCCCGCTGGCGCTCGACAACGCGATCAACCTCGAGGCGGCGCAGATCAAGCAGATCGATTCGCCGGTGGCCGGGCGCGCCAACGTGCTGATGGTGCCCGACCTCGAGGCCGGCAACATGCTCGCCAAGAGCCTGTCGTTCCTCGCCGGCGCCGATGCGGCGGGCATCGTGCTCGGCGCCCGCGTACCGATCATCCTCACCAGCCGTGCCGATTCGGTGATGACGCGGCTGGCATCGTGCGCGGTGGCGGCGATGGTGGCGCAGGCGCGCCGCGAGACTGCCAAGGCGATGGGGTAATGATGGCACCCTTGCTCGCTTCGTGGGCTCCGGCCGGTGCTTCGCACCTTCACTTCGCTTCGCGAAGTGAGCCTCGCCGCAACGGCCGGATGGCCATTGTCGCGTCCCCCCAAGGGGGATCAGTCGGCTTGGGGCGGCCCGGCGCCGACTGACCATGGCCGACCTCATCCTCGTGCTCAACGCAGGGTCGTCGAGCATCAAGTTCAGCGCCTTCGACGCCGGAGCCGAACTGGCGCCGCTGCTCAACGGCCAGATCGAAGGCCTCTACACGGCGCCGCGCTTCGTGGCCAAGGACGCGCAGGGCCGCGAGATCGGCGCGCAGAAGTGGGAGAACACCAAGTTCGGGCACAGCGACGGCATCGCGCACCTGGCGGAGTTCCTGCGCAGCCACGGCGCCGGCCACAAATTGCTGACGGTGGGCCACCGCGTCGTGCACGGTGGGCTGCAGTACGCGCAGCCGGTGCGCGTGACCCCCGAGGTGATCGCGTCGCTCGCCAAGCTGACCCCGCTGGCGCCGCTGCACCAGCCGCACAACCTGAAGGCGATCGAGATCCTGGCGCAGATGCGGCCCGAGCTGCCGCAGGTGGCGTGCTTCGACACCGCGTTCCACCGCAGCCAGAGCGAGCTCGCGCAGGCGTTCGCGCTGCCGGCATCGATCACCGATCGCGGCGTGCGCCGCTACGGCTTCCATGGCCTGTCGTACGAGTACATCGCCAGCGTGCTGCCGACGGTCGACGCGAATGCGGCTGCCGGCCGCGCGATCGTCGCGCACCTCGGCAACGGCAGCAGCGCCTGCGCGATGGTCGGCGCGCGCAGCGTCGCCAGCACGATGGGCTTCACCGCGGTCGACGGGCTGCCGATGGGCACGCGCTGCGGCAGCATCGACCCCGGCGTCGTGCTGTACCTGCTCGACGAACTGAAGATGGACGCACGCGCGATCGAGAACCTGGTCTACAAGCAGTCGGGGCTGCTCGGCGTGTCGGGCGTGTCGAGCGACATGCGCGCACTGCTGGCCAGCGACGATCCGCGCGCCCGATTTGCCATCGAGCTGTACTGCTACCGCATCGCGCGCGAGATCGGCTCGCTCGCCGCCGCCGCACAGGGCATCGACGCGCTGGTGTTCACCGCCGGCATCGGCGAGCACGCGGCGCCGATCCGCGAGCGCGTGTGCCGGCACGCCGCTTGGCTCGGCATCGCGTTCGATGCCGAGGCCAACCGCAGCGGCGGCCCGCGCATCAGCACGGCAGCGAGCGCCGTGCGCGCGTGGGTGATCCCGACCAACGAAGAGCTGATGATCGCGCGGCACACCGCGCAAGCGTTGCAGGCAGGGGCATGAAGACGATCGCGCTGGCCGACGCGGTGACGCTGATACCGGACGGCGCTTCGCTGATGATCGGCGGCTTCATGGGGGTCGGCACGCCCGAGCGGCTGGTCGATGAGCTGGTGCGCCAGGGCAAGCGCGACCTCACGGTGATCGCCAACGACACCGCGATGCCGGGCCGCGGCATCGGCAAGCTGATCAGCGCCGGCGCGGTGAGCAAGGCGATCGTCAGCCACATCGGGCTGAACCCCGAGACGCAGCGCAAGATGATCGAGGGCGCCATGCAGTGCGAGCTGGTGCCGCAAGGCACGCTGATCGAGCGCATCCGCGCCGGCGGCTTCGGCCTCGGTGGCATCCTCACGCCCACGGGCGTCGGCACGCTCGTCGAGGAAGGCAAGCGCAAGATCGCGGTCGACGGCGTCGACTACCTGCTCGAGACACCACTGCGTGCCGACTTCGCGCTGGTGGAGGCGTTCCTGTCCGACTACCTCGGCAACCTGACCTACGCGCTGACCGCACGCAACTTCAACCCGGTGATCGCGATGGCCGGGCAGACGGTGATCGCCGATGTCGCGCACATCGTGCCGGTGGGCATGGTCTCGCCCGACCACGTGGTGACGCCGGCGGTGCTGGTCGACTACGTCATCGCCCACGAGTAAGCCGATGGACGCACAAACCGTGATCGCCAAGCGCGTGGCGCTCGAGCTGCGCGACGGCATGCTGGTCAACCTCGGCATCGGCATCCCGACGCAGGTGGCCAACCATGTGCCTGCGGGCATGCACGTGTTCTTCCAGTCCGAAAACGGGCTGGTCGGCACCGGGCCGGTCCCCGAGGACGGCCTGATCGGCCAGTTCCTCACCGATGCCGCAGGTCGGCCGGTGAGCGCGCTGCCGGGCGCGGCCACGTTCGACAGCGCGCTGTCGTTCGGCCTGATCCGCGGCGGCCACCTCGACATCACCGTGCTGGGCGCGCTGCAGGTCGACGAGCAGGGTCACCTCGCGAACTGGACGATCCCCGGCAAGATGGTGCCCGGCATGGGTGGCGCGATGGATCTCGTCACCGGCGCCAAGCGCGTGGTCGTCGCGATGCAGCACACCGCCAAGGGCAAGCCGAAGATCGTCAAGCAATGCTCGCTGCCGCTGACCTCGCTGCGCCGAGTGGATCTTGTCGTCACCGAACTGGCGGTGATCGCGTTTGCCGACGGCAAGGCGACGCTGCTCGAGACCGCCCCTGGCGTAGCGGTGAAGGATGTGCTGGCCGCCACCGAGGCGAGCCTGACGGTGCCCGAGCGCGTGCCGACCATGAACATTCAAGGAGTCTCTGAATGAGCATCGAGAAACCGCGTCCGATCCTCAAGGGCGCCAAGGCGCTGGTGTGCGGCATCGCCAACGACAGCTCGATCGCCTACGGCTGCGCCAAGGCGTTTCGCGAGCTCGGCGCCGATCTCGCGATCACCTATGGCGCCGAGAAGTCGAGGAGCTATGTCGAGCCGCTGGCCCGCGAGCTGGAGGCGCCGATCTTCATGCAGCTCGATGTGGCACGCGCCGGCGACATCGAACAGGTCTTCGAGCGCATCGACCAGACCTGGGGCGAACTCGACATCCTGCTGCACTCGATCGCCTGGGCCCCGAAGGAAGACCTGCAGGGCGGCCTGCTCAACTGCTCGGCCGATGGTTTTGCCAAGGCGATGGACATCTCGTGCCATTCGTTCGTGCGCATGGCCAGGCTCGCTGCGCCACTGATGAAGAACGGCGGCACGCTGCTGACGATGAGCTACTACGGCGCCAACAAGGTGGTCTCCAACTACAACGTGATGGGGCCGGTGAAGGCGGCGCTCGAGGCCTGCGCGCGCTACCTCGCGTACGAGCTCGGGCCTCAAGGCATCCGCGTGCACGCGATCTCCCCGGGGCCGCTGAAGACGCGCGCCGCGTCGGGACTGAAGGACTTCGACCTGCTGCTCAACGAGGCCGCGCAGCGCGCGCCGCTCGGCGAGCTGGTCGACATCATGGATGTCGGCTACACCTGCGCGTTCCTGGCCACGCCGTACGCGCGCCGCCTGTCGGGCGAGACGTTGTACATCGACGGCGGCGTCAACATCATGGCGTAGGCGCGGCGGCACTTCCGCGGTGCTGCGCCGGCGGACAGCCCGGCGCTACTTCTTGTCCTGGCCGATCGCGCGCCGCACCGCTTCCGTCGGATCGTCGCTCGGCGACGACGGGGCCGTCGGCGCCGACGCCGCGGCATCGGAGGCTGCGGGCTGCGGACGCGTGCGCAGCTCCTGCAGCATCTTGGTCGCTGCGTCGGGGTCGTAGGCCTTTTCCTTGTCGAGGAAGACGGTCACCGTCTGCGGGAACGCGATCACCACACCCACCAGCACCAGCTGCATCAGCACCCACGGGATCGCGCCGAGGTAGATGTCGTTGGACTGCAGCTTCTTCGGCAGCGAGCCGTTCTTGAACAGCGTGTCGGCGATGCCGCGCAGGTAGAACAACGCGAAGCCGAACGGCGGGTGCATGAAGCTGGTCTGCATGTTCACGCAGATCATCACGCCGAACCAGATGAGGTCGATGCCCAGCTTGTCGGCCACCGGCGCCAGGAACGGGATGATGATGAACGCGATCTCGAAGAAGTCGAGAAAGAACGCCAGGAAGAAGATGAAGATGTTGACGGCGATCAGGAAGCCGATCTGCCCGCCGGGCAGGCCGCCGAGCATGTGCTCGATCCACTTGCCGCCTTCGACGCCCTGGAACACCAGCGAGAACACGCGCGAGCCGATCAGGATGAAGATCACCATCGCGGTCAGCCGCATGGTGCCCAGCATCGCCTGCCTGACCAGCGGCCAGGTCAGGCGGCGGTGCATCGCCGCGAGCACGAAGGCGCCCACCGCGCCCATGGCACCGGCCTCGGTGGGCGTGCACACCGCCGTGGTGACGAAAGGCAGGCCACCCATGCTGCCGAGCACCAGGAAGATCAGCACCGCCGACGGGATGATGCCGCGCAGGCACTTGCGCCACAGCGCCCAGCCGTCGAGCGTGCGCGCTTCCTTGGGCACGCCGGGGATGTGGTGCGGGCGGACGCGCCCGAGCATGAAGGTGTAGAGCGCGAACAGCGCGATCTGCAGGATCGATGGCCCCCACGCGCCCTTGTACATGTCGCCCACCGAGCGACCGAGCTGATCGGCCAGCACCACCAGCACCAGCGACGGCGGCACCAACTGCGTGATCGTGCCCGAAGCCGCGAGCACGCCGGTGGCGTAGCGCATGCTGTAGTTCCAGCGCATCATCACCGGCAGCGAGATCATCGCCATCGCGATCACCTGGCCGGCCACCGTGCCGGTGATCGCGCCGAGGATGAAGCCGACGATGATCACCGAGTAGCCGAGGCCGCCACGCGCCGGGCCGAACAGCTGGCCCATCGAGTCGAGCATGTCCTCGGCCAGCCCGCACTTCTCGAGGATCGCCCCCATCAGCGTGAAAAACGGCACCGCCAGCAGCAGGTCGTTGGACAGGATGCCCAGCACGTTGAGCGGCAGGTTGCCCATGAAGGTGCCCGGGAACCAGCCCATCTGCACCGCGTAGAGGCCACAGCCCAGGCCGAGTGCCGCCAGCGAGAACGCCACCGGGAAGCCGATCAGCATCACCAGGATCAGCCCCGCGAACATCGTGGGGGCAAAGGCCTCCATCGTCATTGCAGCGGCCTCTCGTAGTGCGTGTCCATCTCGTATTCATGGCGCAACCACGCGATGCGCTTGATGATCTCGGCCACCGTCTGCAGCACCAGCAGCGCGAAGCCGAGCGGCATCGTTAGCACCACCGGCCAGCGGATCAGGCCGCCGGCGCTGGTCGACATCTCGCCGGTATGGAAGCGGTCGAGAAACATCGGCCACGAGAAGTACAGCATCGCGGCCAACACCGGCAGCATGAAGACGATCAGCCCGAACAGGTCGACGTAGACCTTGCCGTGCGTCGAGTAGCGCGCGTACAGCAGGTCGACGCGCACGTGCTCGTTGACGCGCAGCACCTGCGAGGCGCCGAACATCACCGCGGCGGCGAACAGGTACCACTGGATCTCGAGCCACGCATTCGAGCTCATGCTGATGCCGTATCGCACGATGGCGTTACCGGCGCTGATGAAGCACGACAGCACGACCGCCCACTCGGCAATCCAGCCGAAGCCGTCATTGAAGCGATCGATGGCGTGCGCGAAGGACAGCGCAGCTTTCAAGGCATCCCCTCCGGAACGAGGCGATGCGTGTGCGTCGTGGTGCCGCAGCGCCCGTGAAGAATGGCCCGCGCATTGTAGGTGCGCAGGTGCAGCCCGGCACCGCCCATTTGCGCGCTCGATACCAGGGATTCTGCGGATCGGCTTCGAGCGGCGTTCGCATCACCCGGGTGCCGGGGTCGACCCGATGGGCAGGTGCATCGTGGCGCCGACGCGCGCCGCATTCAGCGCCCTTTCAGACTGGCAGGCGGCGAATGCCCGTCAGACGCGCACCACGGTCACCGTGCAAGGCGCCTGCGCCACCACCTGCGAGCTGACGCTGCCGAGGTAGCGGCGCATCGCCGACTGACCGCGCGCGCCCATCACGATCTGGTCGACCCCGTTGCGTTGCGCGAATTCGATCAGAGCAGCGGCCGGGTCGGTGGACTCCAGCACGTGGAACGTCAAACGCCCGTCGTCGAGGTTGAGCAGCTTGGAGATCGGCCGCGCCCAATGCTTGAGCGCCGCCAGCTGCTTGACCTGACGATTGCCGCCGGCGGCGTCCTCGTAGTCGTCGAGCGTCAGCAGTCCGGTCTTCAGCACGCTCACGCAGGCCAGGCGCGCACCCGGCTCGGTGAGCAGGACGCGGCGCACCATCTCGCGCACCTGAGCCGCCAGCTCGGCCTCGGCGTCGCTCAAGTCGACCGCTGCGAGGATGATCGGACTGCGGACGACCTGCGCACGCGCGCCGTGCACTGCGGGCGCGGGCTGCCCCCAATTGAAATAACGGCGCCGCAAGCGGGCCAGCCAGCTGCTGGCCAAGCGTCGCTGCGCACGCGCGGTCAGCGGCAGCTGGCGTGGGTCTTCGAGCGCGATGGCCAGCTGCGCCGCGGTCTGGAAGCGCCGTGCCGGGTCGACCTCGAGGCACTTGAGGATCAGCTCCTGCAACCACGGCGGACAGTCGGCGCGCAGCGCGCGCGGTGGCGTCGGATCGACGTGCAGGCGCCGCCGCAGCGCGCGCATCGAGGTCGGCTCGCCGAACGGCAGCTCACCGGTGGTGAATTGGTAGAGCATCACGCCGAGGGCGAACAGATCGCTGCGCGGGTCGTCGCGCACGAACGCCACCTGCTCGGGCGCGATGTAGGGCCACGAACCCATCGGCTGGCGAAACTCCTCGGCCAGCAGGTCGGGCAACGCATCGTGGCGCGACAGCCCGTAGTCGATCAGCACCGCGCTGCCGTCGGCGCGGAACAGGATGTTCTCGGGCTTGACGTCGAGGTGCACCACATGCTGCCGGTGCACGTCGTGGATCGCAGCCGCGACCCGCGCCCCGATCTCCACCACCTCGTCGAAGGCCAGCGGCGCATCGTCGGCGCGCGGCGCGAGGCTCGGACCCGCGATGCGCTCCATCACGATGTAGGGCTGCCGCGCAAAGTCGCCGCGTGCCACGAAGCCTGGGACGTGCGGCCCGTGCAGCGTCGGCAGGATCATCTGCTCGACTTCGAAGCCGACGATCGTTGCCGGGTCCTCGCCGGGGCGCAGCCGCGGTACCTTCATCAGCAGCGGGCCCGGATGAGCCTCGTGGCTGACGCTCCACAGGTTGGCCATGCCGCCCTGATGCACGCGCTGCTCCAACAAGAAGCCGTCGACGATGCGGCCCGCCTCGAGCGGAGCGGCATGGCCAGACACCGCGGTGTCACTGGCTTGCTCAGCTGCCATCGGCCAGGCGCTCGGCGAGATTTTGCGGCAACCCCGCGGCGCGCACCTTGGCCGCCGCGGCCTCGTGGTCGTACGCGACGCGGTGGTAGGTCACCTGCGCCTGCTCGAGATCGAACACCGCGTAGCAGGCGGCCGGATTGTTGTCGCGCGGCTGGCCCACCGAGCCCGGGACGACCAGCCACTGCCGGTGCGGCGGCATCGGGATCGTGACGCCGGCCACCGGCTTGAAGTCGCCGGCCTTGCCGCTGCGCGACAGGTGGTACAGCATCGGCTCGTGCATGTGGCCGCAGAACGTGTATCGGCAAGTGGTGGCGTGCATGCTTCGCACGGCGTCGTGGCGAGTCTCGATGTACGACCACTTCGGCGGATCCCAGGCATTGGCGTGCACGTACAGCGCGGGCCCTTCGGTGTGCGACATCGGCAGCGCCGCGAGGAACGCCAGCTGCTCGGCGTCGAGCCGCGCACGCGTCCACTCGATCGAGTGGCGCGCATCGGGCCGCATCGACGCCCGGCTGCCGTGCACCACCGCCTCGTCGTGGTTGCCCTGCACGACGATGGCGCCGGCAGCGGCCAGCTCGCGTGCCCGGTCCACCACCCATGCCGGCTCGGCGCCATAGCCGACAAAGTCGCCGAGCAGCGCATGACGGTCGATGCGCTCGCCGCTCGCGTGCGCCAGCACCGCGTCCAGCGCCTCGCGGTTGGCATGCAGATCGGTCAGCAACGCGATTCGCATCTCGACGGCTCGGGCAACCTGTGCGGTGGGCAGCGGTCGCAAAAGTGTAGGCCGCCTGCTCGCGCGGCGATTGACCTGCGGCAGCGGAACACGCCGCAAAAGAAAACGCCCGCCGGGCAGGCGGGCGTCGGATCACGGTAGCGTCAATCCTGGTGGATGTCGCGTCCGCGGGTGTCTTTCAGAAACAGCGCACCGATCACCAACGACATCAGGGCCACGATGATCGGGTACCACAGGCCGTAGTAGATGTCGCCCGACGCCGCCACCAGCGCGGTGGCCAGCAACGGCAGCATGCCGCCGAACCAGCCGTTGCCGATGTGATACGGCAGCGACATCGACGTGTAGCGGATGCGCGTCGGGAACAGCTCGACCAGGAACGCGGCGATCGGCCCGTACACCATCGTCACGTAGATCAGCATGATGAACAGGATCACCAGCGTCATCGGGTAGTTGATCTTGTTCTTGTCGGCCGGCCCGGGATAGCTGGTGTCCTTCAGCGCGGCCTGCGCAGCCTTCTCGTCCCACGCACCCTTGAGCTCCTTGTCACCGATCTTCACCGTCAACGGCTCGCCGGCGGGACCGGAGATGGACTTGAAGGACAGACCCTGCTTGGTCAGGAAGTCCTTCGCCTTGTCGCAGTCGGAGAACACACTCCACGGTCCGACGAACAGGTGGAAGTTGCAATTGGCCACCGGCGCGGTGACGCTGATCGGGGTCTTCGCGGCGTAGGACTCGAGCGCCGGATTGACGTAGTGCGTGAGCCCCTGGAACAGCGGGAAGTAGGTGACCGCGGCGATCAGGCAACCGGCCAGGATGATCTTCAAGCGGCCGATCCGATCGGACAGCCATCCGAAGAAGATGAAGAACGGCGTGCCCAGCAGCAGCGACACACCGATCAGCATGTAAGCCGTCAGGTAGTCGAGCTTCAGCGTGATGGTCAGGAAGAACAGCGCATAGAACTGGCCCGTGTACCAGACCACGCCCTGGCCGGCGGTGGCGCCCAGCAGCGCCAGCAGCACGTACTTGTTGTTCGGGTACTTCAGAAAGCTGTCGGTCAAAGGCGCCTTCGAGCCCTTCCCCTCGGCCTTCATGCGCCGGAACACCGGCGACTCCTGCAGCTTCAACCGGATGTAGACCGAGAACACCAGCAGGATCAGCGACACCAGGAACGGCAGGCGCCAGCCCCATTCGGCGAAGTCTTTCGCATCCATCCACAGCCGCGCGCCGCCGATCACCGCGAGCGACAGGAAGAAGCCCAGCGTCGCCGTGGTCTGGATCCAGCTCGTGTCGTAGCCGCGACGGTTGTTCGGCGCATGCTCGGCGACATAGGTCGCCGCACCACCGTATTCACCGCCAAGCGCGAGACCTTGCAGCAGGCGCAGGCTAACCAGCAGGATAGGCGCCGCCCAGCCGATGCTCTGGTAGGTCGGCAGCAAGCCGACCGCGAACGTCGAGAAACCCATCACGACGATGGTGACCAGGAAGGTGTACTTGCGCCCCACCAGGTCGCCGACGCGGCCGAACACCAGCGCGCCGAACGGCCGCACCAGGAAGCCGGCCGCATAGGCAGCGAAGGCCGACAGCAGGGCCGCGGTGGCATTGCCCTTGGGGAAGAACAGCGCCGCGAAAAACGGCGCCAGCGTTGCGTACAGATAGAAGTCGTACCACTCGAAAACGGTTCCCAGCGACGACGCGAAGATGACTCTCTTCTCTTCGACTTGGAAGTCGGGGGCCCGCTGCTTGACGGTTTCCATGCGTGCCGACATTGATAATCTCCTGCTACCGGTTGTGCGCGCGGCGTGACTGGGCCTCCACGCGGACGCGTCAGCCGCACCCTAGCGACGACAGCGTAAACGGTCCGTAAAGAAGCGCATGCGCTCGAGGAAAACACCGAGGCACGCAACGTTGTCAGGTGCCTGTCAGCTTGCGTCGGGCATTGCGTCACGCGGTTCGGCCAGCAACCGATAACCAACGCCGGTTTCGGTGAGCAGGTGTGCCGGTTGCGCCGGATCGGTCTCGAGCTTTTGGCGCAGCTGGCGCACGTAGATGCGCAGGTAGTGACCTTGTTCGGCATGCCCTGGGCCCCACACCTCGCGCAACAACTGGCGCGACGTGACCACGCGCCCCGCCTGCTGCGCCAGCGCTTCCAGCAAGCGCCACTGGGTGGCGGTGAGGCGCACAGCATCGCTCGCCCGGTATACGCTGCGCGCCGCGAGGTCGATGACCACATCGCCGAAGCCGACCACGGTCTTCGCATCAGCGGCGCTGCGTGCGGCATTGCGCAGCGCGACACGCAATCGCGCATGCAACTCGGCCACGCCGAACGGCTTCGTGAGGTAGTCGTCGGCACCAGCGTCGAGGGCCTCGACCTTCTGCGCCTCCTGTGCGCGCGCGGACAGCACGATGATCGGTCGCTGCGTCCAGCCACGCAGCTGGCGGATGAGACCCAAGCCGTCGCGATCGGGCAGGCCAAGGTCGATGAGGAAGAGATCGATGCGGCGGTTGCCGGCCAGCGTTTCGCCCTCGCGCGCATCGGCCGCCTCGAAGACGACAAAACCCTCGGCCTGCAGGGTGGTCGACAGCAACTGCCGGATCGACGCTTCGTCCTCGACCACCAGCACATTGGCAGCGCGCATGGTTTGCGGCATCAGCGCTCCTCGTCGATGGACGGTGCCCGCGCGGCAGGCTGCGGCAGCGTCATCGTGAAGCAGGCGCCGCCGTCGTTGCGCGCGTCGATGTCTCCGCCGTGCAGGCGCGCCACCGCGGCGCAGATCGCCAGGCCGAGCCCCGTGCCGGCACCGGTCGGCTCGTGCTGCGCACGGTGGAACTTCTTGAACACCTCGCGCTCGCTGCCCGGCGGCAGCCCGGGGCCGTTGTCACGCACCTCCAACTGCCAATGCGACGGCGACACCCGCACGCCCACGGTGATCGTGCTGCCCCTGGGTGTGTGACGCGCCGCGTTGTGCAGCAGGTTGGCTAGCGCCTGCTGCATCAGCCGCGGGTCGCACCAGACGATGGCGTCGCCCGGCACCTGCAGCTGAAGCGTGTGTTCGCGCAGCTGGGAGGCGGCCTGCTGCCGCGCCTCGGCGACCAACTCGTCCGCCGGGCACCACTCGCCGTCGGGCCGCACCGCACCTTCTTCCATGCGTGTGAGGTCGAGCAGGTCGCTCATCGAGCCATGCATGCGCTGTGCCTCGGCCACGATGCTGCCGAGCAGTCGCTGGCGCCGTGACTCGTCGAGCGCCGCGCTCTGCTCGAGCAGGCTACTGGCCGAGCCGATGATGGTTGTGAGCGGCGTGCGGAAGTCGTGTGAAATCGCCGACAAAAGCGTGTTGCGCAAGCGCTCGGTCTCGGCCTCGATACTGGCCTTCGCGCTGCGATGCTCGAACAGGCGGCGCTCGAGCGCCAGCGCCGCCTGGTTGGCGAAGGCATCGAGTAACGCGCGATCCTCGGGCGCGGTCCCGGGGTCGTGCCACGACTGCAGCGTCAGCACGGCCAACGGTCCGCCGACGCCGCGCAACAGCAGGTGCGGCAGATGACCCGCGGTGTCTGGAACCGCGTCGACCATGACGCCCTGCGCGAACAGTTGCTGCGTGGCGTCGTCGGGCAGCGGACCACCGGCATCGGGGCCCCGGCCATCGGCCACCCGCAGCGCACCGCGAGCGTCCGGCGCCCACAGTTGCGACTCGGCGCCGAAGGTGCTGCGCACCGCCGCAGTGAGTGCGGTCGCGACATGGGCCTCCGAGGTGGCACCGACCAGCTCGCGGGCGAGCTCGTTGAGCGCTTGTGTGCGCCGCGCGCGTGACGCCGCAACGTGCGCCTGTAGACGCGCATGCGCCACCAGCCGCGCGACCAGCAGGCTAATCACCAGCATCACGCCGAAGGTGAAGAAGAACTGCGTCTCCGCCGGGATCAGCGACCAGCGTGGCGGCACGAAGATCAGATCAAACACCAGCAAGCTCGCGAGCACCGCCAGCACCGCCGCCGTCTGCCCCAGATTCAGGGCAACGAACACGATGCCTGCAAGGTAGACCATGTCGATCGTGCTGACGTCGACATACTGTTCAAGCATCATCGAGATGGCCGTGCAAAGTGCCACCACCGTCAGCGTGATGAACACGGCCGGCAACGGCATCCGCCAGCGTACCGAGCGCTGCAGCATGCTGCGCGGGCTCACGCTCTCGCTAGGGTACTGCACCACGGTAACGGTCACATCGGGCAGCCGCTTGCTCAGGCCGTCCGCCAGGTCGCCGAGCCAGTGGCGCCGGCCTTCGTCCAGCCAGCCGTCCGGCGGATGGCCGCCGATCATGACCACGGTCGCGCCGTCTTCTCGCGCGCGCTCGACCACCGCGTCGAGCACGCTGTTGGTGTACACGCTTGCGGTCTCGGCGCCGAGGCGCTCGGCCAGTTCCATCGCACGCAGCAACCAGCGTCGCTCCTGCACCGACGGCTTCGCGTCGATGGTGTGCACAGCGATCGCCGTCCACGGCGTCGCGCTGTTGGCGACCCATTGGCTGGCGTGGCGCACCAGCGCTTCGGCGTTGGCGTTGTCACCCACCCACACGAGCAGGCGCTCGTGGCGGCTCAGACGCCCCGGCACGCGCGCCACTTTGGAATCCACTGCCTGCATGATTTGCCGTCGCGCATTGTCCATTGCCGCGCATGCGGCCACATCGCGCGATTGGATCGCGGCTGGCGTAAAGGCGACGTATCGAAAACCGGGGTCGCGCAGCCGCGGACCCAGGCTGGCCCGCTACCGCGGGCAGCTGCGTTCAGAACGACGCGAAACGCGCCTTGAACTCGGTCGCAGCTTGACTGCCGCGTGATGTGCCGATGATCTGGTAGGCCGTCTGCAGCAGTGGGGCAAGCTGCTCGCGCGAGGTGGCTTTCTCCATCTTCATCGCCAGCGACTCGCCGGCCGGGCCGGTGAGATCGTTGAACGCGCGCACGGCCTCGGCGCGAAAGCTGGCGAACGACTTCTCGCCGCTGGCTGGCTCTGTGGCTGTCTTCTTCGGCGCGGGTTCCTGAGCGGCCTTCTTTGGCGGCGCTTCGGCGACTGACGCGACTTCAACGTAGCCGAGCGTCAGCAACTCCTCGAGCGTCTCGCGCGCATGCTCCTTAATCAACGTCGCGAGTTCGCCTTCGTCGCGCGTGCCGTCCACAAGGATCAGCGCCGTGCGCAGACGCGGCACCAGTCGGTTGGCCCGCGTCGCGATCTCGTCGACGCCCTTGTCGGTCTTCCGGAAAATCCTGGTCATGGCGAGAGTTCCTACGATCAGGGCCGCGGCTGGTGCGCCGGGCTCGCTACTCCCGAAGATGGCGTGTAGCTTACATCCGGCGCCGCCCGCATCAAACTGCAACTTCCTCACGACCGGGCGACACTCGCGTGTCTACAGCGCTGGAAACGGCGATTTACCCGCTTCGGCCGCGCGAGCCGGACCATCAAGGCCGTGAAGTGGCGGCCATTGCCGGCCTCGCGCTCGTGGATCGGGTGCGGGTGCCAGCCCAGCGGCGCCAGCATGACGAAGAAGCCGATCACATAGGCAACTCGACGTGCCATCCAGCCCGTAGCCAGGCCCACACCGAACGCGCCTCGGCCGAGCCCGGCCAGTCCTGTGCCCGCCTTGAACCCGGTGACCAGCAACCGATACAGCGTGATGACCGTCGCCCCGATCAGCGCGACCTGTGGCCCCGCCGGCGCACGGGGCTGCAAGCACGCATGGCAGAGACCACGGCGCCCTACACTTGGTTGGTCACGAGTGGCCGCCGCCGATGCCGAGGCGTTGGCTGTGCTTTGACCGCCAGCGAACCACCGCGTGTCACATTGCTGTACAAGGGCTCACCATGCAACTGAGCGATGGCATCCGGCGCCACGGCTTTCGCAAGTGGTACGAACGTGAGCTGCTGCAGAGCCACGCGCACCTGGCACTCACCTTCCTGTGTGCGGTCGGACTGTTTGGTGCGGTCGAGGCGGCGATGCACTTCACCAGCTGGAGCGACCGCCTGATCGATGCATTCGCCGTCCTGGCTTGCGGCGTGATCGGTGTGTGGGCGCTGCGGCGCTATCTGTATCTGCTGATGCATGCCGAGCATGCCGCGAACCAGGCCGACTGCCCGCACTGCGGTGCCTACGCGCGCTTCACGCTGGTTGAGGGCGCGGCCGCGTCGTCCGCACGCTCGGTCCGGGTGTGTTGCCGCCGGTGCGCGCACCAGTGGTCGATCGACGCCTGAGGCACGCCACGGCTCCAGGCGTTCGGCCCTCAGGCTCCGGCCAGCCAACGCCGCCGCGCCGCCAAGGCAGCCGCCTCGTCGAAGCCGGTGGCACCTTCGGCACGCAGCTGCGGCCACAAGTGGAGCAGCAGCTCGGCTGTGGCCAGCGCATCGGCCGCGGCATGATGACGTCGCAGGCAGCGGATGCGCAAGTGCGCCATCCAGTCGTCGAGCGAGCGCGCCCTCACCTGCGGATGCAGCAACGCCGCCAGCGGCTCGATATCGAGCCAGCCGTTGCCGGGCGGCGGGCGCTTCAGCGCGGCGCAGCTGCGCTCGATCAACGCGCGATCGAACGCGACGTGAAAGCCCAGCAGCGGCGCTTGCGCGACAAAACGCGTGAACGCATCGATCGCCGCCCCCGGTTCCATGCCGTGGCGCTGCGCGGCAACGCCGATGCCGTGCAGCAGTGTTGGCCCTGTCGGGCGGCGTCTCGGCCTCGGGCTGCCACAGCATCACCTCGAAGCTGTCGGCCAGCGCGATCTG
>DASTZF010000032.1:0-16012 GCA_035764445.1 Burkholderiaceae bacterium | reverse complement strand
CGTCTCCGCCATCAGCAGGGACACGCCCTTCGCGCCGCGCGAGGCGTCGGTCTTCACCACGACGCACACGAGGTCCGCGTGGTGGCCGTTGGTGATGAAGGTCTTGGCGCCGTCGATCACGTACTCGCCGCCTTCGAGGCGCGCGCTCGTCCGCACGGCCTGCAGGTCGCTGCCGGCGCCCGGCTCGCTCATCGCGATGGCGGCAACGAGCTCGCCGGTGGCCATCTTCGGCAGCCAGCGCAGCTTCTGCGCCTCGCTTCCGTAGGCCAGCAGGTAGTGCGCAACGATGCCGCTGTGCACGTTGATGCTGAAGCTGTTGACGAGCGCGCGCCCCTGCTCGTAGGCCACGACGGCCTCGTGTGCGAAGGTGCCGCCCGCGCCACCGTACGCCTCGGGAATGCTGGTGCACAGCAGTCCCATCTCGCCGGCCCGGCGCCACACGCTGCGGTCGGCCAGGTGCTGGCGGCGCCAGCGCTCCTCGAGAGGCGCGAACTCGCGCTCGAACACCTTGCGCACGTTGTCGCGGAACGCCACGACGTCCTCGGTCATCCAACCCGGAGGCATCTCAGTTCTCCACGGCGCCGAAGCGGCACCCGCGACGCATGAAACGGAACGCCATCGGGCGGCCGCCGCGGATCCGGCTTTGCCGGTCCGCTGGAGGCGCCCCCTGGGGGGAGGCGCCGAAGGCGCTTCGGGGGGGATCCGTCTCATTCCTTGAGCAACTCCCGAATCTGCTGGTCGTAGGTGTCTTCGTAGCCGTTCTGGTAGCCGCGGTGCAGATAGCGCACGCGGCCGTCGCGGTCGATCAGCACGGTCGACGGCATCGCGCTCAGGTCGTACTGGCGGCTGACGCGCTTGTCGGCGTCGGGCAGCACCGGGAAGGTGACGCCGAGCTTCGACGCCACGCCGGCGGCCTGCGCGGCGTCGTCGTCGACGTTGACGCCCAGCAGCACGAAGCCCGACGACTTGTACTTCTCGTACAGCTTGTTCAGGTGCGGCATCTCCTGGCGGCACGGCCCGCACCAGGTGGCCCAGAAGTTGACCAGCACGACGCGACCGCGCTGCTCGCCCAGCCGCAGCTTCTGGCCGTCGAGCGTGCGCAGCGTGAAGTCGGGCGCCGGCGCGCTCGGTGCCAGCGGCGTGGCCGTGGCGAGCGCGGCGCCGGCGGCCAGCAGCAGCGCCAGCGCGCTGCGCCAGCGGCGGAATCGTGGGGTCGGTGTGCTCATGAGGGTCCCATCGGTCAGAAATAGAAGCTGACCCCACCGGTCCACTCGAGATTCTTGGTGCTCTCGTTCTTGCCGAGGATGTCGAGATCGAAGATGTGCTGGCGCATGTCCATCTGCACCGAGAAGCGGTCGTGGAACAGCACGCGGATGCCGGCGCCGTAGTTGATCGTCTGCCGGTTGCGGTGGTTGACCTTGTCGCTGGCGATGAAGTTGGTGTTGCCGATGCCGGCGATCACGTACAGCGACGACGCGAACGCGGTGCTGCGGCCCCAGAACACCTCGCCGGGCAGGATGTTGTAGCCGACCGAGAGGTTGTAGTACTTCAGCGTCTCCTCCGGTTGCGCGAAGATGCCGCCGGGCAGGATCTGGCGGAAGCTCTCGTCGCTGACCTTGGTCTGCCCGTACACCGCCTGCACGAAGATGTCTTCGCTGATGTGGTAGCCCAGGCGCACGCCGCCCACCAGGCTCGAGCCGAAGTTCTGCATCGCGTAGGTGCCGAGGTAGGCGCCGATCTCGAAGTCCTTCGACGGGTACTTCGGCAGCTTGACCTCGCGGCGCTCGACCTGCGGCTGGATCACCTGCTCGTTGCCCGGCTGCTGCGGCGTCGTGGTCTGCGCGACGCACCAGGCGCAGGCGGTGACGAGGCTCAAGGCGACGACAAAGGTGCGCATGGCGATTCAGGCTTTCAGAAGAAGAACGCCAGGCCGAGCGTCCAGGCCCGGTACTCGGCGGTGCGGGTGTCGCCGACGAAGGCGGTGTACAGCGTGTAGTCGGCGCGCGCGATGAAGCGGTCGGTCAGGTAGTAGCGCACACCGACCGACGCGTTGGACAGATTGGCGTTGGTCGGCAGCGCACCGACCAGCGTGGTGTTGGGCAGGTTCTTGAATTTGCCCACCCCGATCGCGAAGAACGGCGACAGCCGCACATCGGACAGCGGCTCGGCCAGCAGGTTGACGTGCCAGATGTCGGTGCCCGAGAAGGTGCCCTGCACCTGGCCGATCGTGCCCTCGAGGTGCAGCGTCTCCGACATGCGGTAGCTGGTCCACAGCTTGAGCATCGGCTCGTTCTTGAACTGGCCCCACGCGGCGCCCATCTGCAGCCGCCGCGCCAGGTAGTCGTCGAGCGCGGTGTCGCGGAAGGTCTTCTGCACGCCCGCCTCGGTGAACGTGTTGGTCAGCTGCGAGCGGTGCACCCAGCCTTCCTTGCCGCCGTCGGTGCGCACCTTGTACCAGTCGGTGTAGCGCAGCTGCATCTCGACCCACTCGTCGCGCGAGACCACGAAGAAGACCGGAAAGCCCCTTCCGGGGCCTGTGTGCAGTTCGAGGTAGGGGTCGGCCACGCGCAGGCGCTCCGGCGCGTCGGCCGCGCGCGCGGGCGGCGCCCCCAACAAGCTCAGCATCACGATGGCCAGGCATGCGGTGAAGAAAGTCGCCAGCTCCCGGCACCCCAGGGCCCGGCTCACCAGGAGCGAATTCATTGCGTGTTGCAGGCGCCGGTGTTCGGATCCGCGGGCGTGAACATGACGAACGTGGCGGGGTCGAACTCGCTGGTTCCACTGGGTGCGGGGTTATTGATCCAGTACTGGATCAATCGCGCGTTGGGATCCTGCGCGTTCTCGAACACCAGACCGCCGCCGTGCAGCACGCCGTTCACCATCGGCTTGGCCAGGATGCGCGACGTCAGTGGCGATCCGAACACCACCTCACCCTGCGCCGAGTAGAAGTTCTTGTACATGTCGCTGGCCTTGATGATGTCCGCTGTATTGGCAGGATTGGCGAGGTCGATCGGCTGCGCGTTGGGTATGACACGAAATGCGCCACCGGTGCCGTTGGTGTTGTCGTGGCAACCCGACGCCGCGCAGGTGTTCACCGTGGTCTGCCCATTGAGGCGGATCGGCAGCTGCGCCAGGAACACCGGGAACACGCAGCGTTGGAAGTACGCGAAGGCGAGCCGCTGGTTGCCCGTCAGCGTGGGGTTCTGCAAGGTGTTGGGGTTGTCCAGCGGGTTGCCGCCGCCGCACGAGGCGAGCCCCCAAACGGCGGCGGCCGCTGCGACGGTGCCGCGCACCGCCGCAGCGGACCGCCTGGTCCGCTGCGTTCTTTCTGTCATCGTCTGCTCGTCCTCGCGTTCGCAGTCTGCGCGCTGCAGCCGGCCGCGATCCAGCTGCTGATCGTGTTGTAGTTGGCGCTGCCCACCGGCATCACTGCCGCGGTCGCGCCCGACGGGTGCGGCGCCGTCGACGGACGCAGCAGCAGGTAGTTCGACGCCGGGTTGCAGGCGTCGGAAACCATCGACAGCGTGACGTTGAAGTCACCCTCGGGGCTGCCCGTCAGCACGAAGCGGTTGCCCTGGAACGAGGTGCCCGGCGCCACCGACCCCTGGATGCCGCCGGCCTGGTGGCAGCTGGCCGCGCAGTCGCTCATCAGGATCGGATGGATCGTCGTGTCGAACGCGGCCTCGCTCAGCGGGTTCATCGTCGCGATGCCGGCATCGAACGGGTTGTTGTAGTACTGGCCGCCCAGGTCCATCCACTCGGTGACCAGCCGCAGCTCGGCCTTGTTGAGCATCTTGGAGTGGTCGGGCGCACCGGCCGGCGGGTTCGGATGCGCGGCCAGCGCCTCGGCGCCCGCCTTCAGGCTCTCGCCGTACAGGATCTCGCCCAGGCGGCTCGAGCGCGTCATGCCCATCGCGCTGCCGGCCATGTTGTTGACCAGCGGCACGCCGCGCACGACCTCGGGCTCGCCCTCGCGGATCTCGATCTGCGGCAGTCCGGTGGTCGGATCGATCACCGGGTCGCCGATCAGCAGCTCCTCGTACGACGTGACGCGGCCGGTGCCGGCGGTGGTCGACCGCAGGTCGAGCTTGGCCGGATCGCTGTGGCAGCCCGTGCAGCTGTTGGCACCGCGGTCGCGCGTCCAGATCGGCGCGATGTGCGTCGGGTAGTTGATGATGCCGTTGGTCGGCACCGCGGTCGCCAAGTCATCGGCCGGGTTGGTGTTGCCGGTGTACTTGATCGTCATCGGTGCGCGAGTCACACCACCCGACGCTGCATCGGCCCAGACATCGCTGTAGACCATGTCGGGGTTCAGCTGCAGCGGGTCGCGCGTGTCGTTCATCGGGTTGCCGGCGCTGTACAGACGCGCGCGCATCGAGGCCATCGTCTCGCCGGATTGGTGTTGGCTCCACAGCGCCGGCGACACGCCCGCCGGGGTGGCGTTGACCACCTGACCCGAGTTCAGCGACGCGCCGCGGCGCGGGCTGTGGCAGCCGTCGCATGTGCGGCGCTCGCCCGGGCGCACCTGGATCCAGTTCAGGTGCGTCTGGATGCTGCGGCCCTTGGCGTCGACGATCGACAGCGCGAGCGGCGTGTCGGCAGGCACGTGCAGCTTGAACGAACCGTCGGGCTCGACCGGCGCATAGCCGAGGATCTGCACCTGTTCGAACTCGGTCTCGCCGATCGCGCTGCGCAGGCCCATCGCCGACGACGGCGGCGCCACCGCGCGGGTGGCGCGCACGAAGCGCGCTGGCGCGCAGCCATAGGCGGGATCGGCCGGGTCCTTGATCTTGGCCACGTGCGCGACCTCCGTGCGCGTGTCCAGCGGATCGACCGGCGTGGTCAGCGCGATGCCCTTCGAGCAACCGGCTGGCAGGTCGGCCGCCGCGAGCATGCCTTCGGCCATGCGGCCGAGCCCATCGGTGTCATAGACGCTGCGCACTTCGATCAGCGCCTTGTTCTGCGCTGCCAGCGTCGCGTCGACCAGCGTCGGCTGCGCCACCTGCGGCGTGGCGCGCGCCTGCAACGCGATCGCGTCGACGTACATGAAGCCGGCCGGCGGCGCGGCGACGATCTGGAACGTCTTCAACGCCGGATCGAACATGTAGACCGCGTACGAAGCGGGCACGTTGTCCTCCAGCTGCACGCCGTTGACGACCGCCGGCGCGCCGCGCATGCGGTCCTGGTCGCCCAGCGCGCTGATCTCGGCCTCGGTCAGCGTGGCGCACGACACCACGACCGGCGCGGTGCCGGGCGCGGTGCGCGTCACCTCGCAGGGGCGGTACGAGGTCAGCACGCGGTTGGTGCCGTCCCACAGCGGGTACGGCGACGTCACGCGCCCGAACTCCGAGAAGCCGCGGCCGTCGTTGAGCAACTGCTGCGTGAACTGGCGCTGGCCACCGCCGGCCGGCAGGCCGGGCCGCGCCGGCGCATCGTTTTCGGAGTAGTTGGCGCTGTCGATCAGCATCAACGCACCGCCCTCCTGCGTGCCCGACAGCGACATCAGCGTCGACGCCAGCTTGCCGGCAAACGGGCCGCTGGGGTCCATCTCGCGCGGGTGCAGGAAGCTGTTGCCCGGGCTCTGCGGACCGTAGAACGTGAACATGTCGGTGCCGTCGGGCTTGACCTGGAACACCGCGAAGCGGTTGCGCTCGCCGACGTGTTCCCAGCGCGAAAACATGATGTTCCCATTCGCGCGCACCACCGGGTTTCGGTCGTGGCTCTGATTCGACGAGATCTGCCTGATGTTGCCGCCGTCGTTGTCCATCGTGTGCAGGTTCAGCACGCGCTCGCGCTCGTATTCGTCGAGCGCGAAGTACGGCTGCGTGCCCACCGCCTGCGTGCTCTTGGTCGTGGCCTGGCGGTTCGATGCGAACACGAAGCCGCCGGCGGGCAGGTAATACGGATCGACGTCGTCATCGGTGCCGGAGCTCGTGACGCGGCGGAACGTGCCGCCGCTGAAGCCGCTGGCCGGCAGCGTGTACTCCCAGATGTTCCAGCGGCCGGTGCACGCTGCACTGCCGATGGCGGCGTTGTTGCCGGTCGGACAGCTCATCGCGAACACGATCTTCTTGCCGTCGTACGACACCTCGGGGTCGGAGACATCGCCCACGCCGCGCGTGTAGGCCGACGTGATGTTGTGCTCCGGCGCGCTCGGCGACGACTTCTCGCGGATGATCAGGTCACCGCCGGCGGCGAACGGTGCGCCGTCGGTCGGGTTCATGCCCAGCGTGTTGACGCGCTTGGCGTAGGCGATCGCCACGTCGCCGTTGACGGCCACCGTGTCCTCGCTGTCGCCCGAACCCGAGCAAGCCGCCAGCGCCGCTGCGAGCAGCGCCGCCAGCAAGGTTGGTGTCTGAAGTCGCGTTTGATTGTTGTTGTGCGATGTCATGACCGCCTCCTTGAGTGTTGTTCAGACTCTTCTTGAACTCATTGCCGCGTGGCATGGCCGGCCTGTGGGGCCGCCGCCAATCCGCTGGAGAAATGCAGCGCTCCTTGGGCATCGACGACCACCGCGTCGACACCCGGTTGCTGGTCGATGAGCCGCATGCCGCGCTCGAGCCCCATCACGAAGACGCACTTCGACAGCGCCTCACTGGTCAGGCCGTCGGCGGCCAGGATCGTCACGCTGCGCACCGCGCGCGGCGAGACGCCGGTCTTCGGATCGATCAGGTGGTGGTGGCGCACGCCGTCGCGCTCGAAGTAGCGCTCGTAGTCGCCGGAGGTCGAGATCGACGTGTCCTGCAGCGGCAGCACGGCAACCACACACTGGGGATCGCACGGGTCGCGGATCGCGATCGACCACGGGCGGCCGCAATGGTCACCCAGCACGTGACTGTCGCCCCCGGCGGCCACCACCGCATGCGCGATGCCCATCCGCTTGAGGATCGCGATGCTGTTGTCGACCACGTGGCCCTTGGCAAAGCCGCCGAGATCGATGCACATGCCCGGGCGCGCAAAGCCCACCGTGCCCGCCTTGGCGTCGAGCACCAGCTGCCGCCAGCCCACGCACTGCCGGGCGCGCTGCAGAGCGGCGGCGTCGGGCGCCACGCCCTGGCGGTAGTCGTAGAGGCGTCCGACCGCTGCGTAGGTGATGTCGAACGCGCCGTCCGACAGCTGCGAGAAGTGCAGCGAGCGCTCGATCAGGCCGAACGTCTCAACGCCGACCGGCACCGGATGCCGGGCCGCGTCGCGGTTGACGCGCGACAGCTCCGAGTCGACCTTGAACGGACTCATCAGCCGGTCGATGCGGTGCATCTCGGCCATCACCGCGTCGATCGCCCGCTGCGCCGGCGCGGCGTCGTCGGCCCACAGCTCGACGTGGATCGCGGTGCCCATAATCGCCTCGTCACGGCCGAACCACTGGCCGCGCGCGGGCGCAACGGCGGCCACCGCCGGCAGGCCGGCGGGTGCGCGCGTGCGCAGCGTGGGCAGGGTCAGTCTCATACGAGGGTCCGCTCCTGAATTCCAACCCCCGCACGGCATGGGCACACAGGCCGCACCACCGGAGGCGAGCGGCATCTTCACGGAGCCTCTCGGGGCAATTGCGTCAAGAAGTTGGCAAAGCGCCACCGCCTTACGAGCGGACGCACAAGAAACTGCGCGCCCGTGATCGAGGGGCACGTCACTCGCGCGACCAGATGCGTCAGCTCTGTGAATGAAGGTGTGAACCGTGCGGTTCACCCATTTCGACGCGGTGCCGAGCGCGTGCTCAACGCTCCAATTCGCCGCCGGCCAGCCACGCGGCGGCGCGCCGGTACAGCGCCTCGACCGCCGGGCCTTTGAGCATCGGCATGTCGAGCTTGACGCGGTAGCCGATGCGCTGCTGGATGTAGGCCAGGTGTCGGTAGCCCTCGGGCAGCGCGGCCAGCGCCGCGGCGTCAAGCTTCAGCGTCGCGGCGGGGTCGACCGGGTCGATGCGGTCCTTCTCGTAGATCGGCTGCCGGTGCAGCAGCTTCCACTGGCCCTCGTGACGCGCGACGAAATCGTAGAAGCGACCGGTGCACACCACGTCGCACGGCACGCCGTCGACCGGCGCGCGCTGCGAGATCGTCATCTTGGTCTGCGCGATCGCGCGATCGCCAGCCACCTCGATCGCCGAGCCGCCGAGGAAGTGCAGGATGCTGACGCCGCGCGCCCACCCTTCCTGCGTCACGCGGATGAACTCGGCGAACGGGCCCTGGAACCAGGTCGCCATCATCACGCCGTCGGGGTGCCAGACGGTGGCAAAGCGCTCCCAGTCGCCGGCGTCGCGCCAAAGCGCCCAGCGCTCGATCAGGCGGCGGATCTCGAGTTCGTCAGTCGACATGCGTTGGGTGGTTGTCCGCTCGATCGTGAGGTTTAGTCGGCGTACTGACCGGCGGCCCGGATCAGGGCACCCCACTTCTCGATCTCGGGGCGCAGCCAGCTGCGCAGGCCGTCGGGCGTCTGCTTGGCCTCGGGCACGATGTCGCCGCCGAGTTCGGCCAGGCGCACGGCGACGGCCGGATCCTTCAGCGCGACGCGCAGCGCCTCGTCGAGCTTGTCGATCGCCGCCGCCGGCGTGCCCTTGGGAGCGTAGACGCCGTGCCAGACCTTGACCTCGAAGCCCTTGAGCCCGCTCTCGTCGAGCGTCGGCGTGTCGGGCAGCGACTTGATGCGCTCCTTGGTCGTCACGCCGTACAGCTTGACGGTGCCGGCCTTGATGTGTGGCAGCGTCTGCGTGGTCTGGTCGCACAGGATGTCGACCTGTCCACCGAGCAAAGCGTTGAGCGCTGGCGCCGTGCCCTGGTAGGGAACGGATGTCAGCTCCGTCTCGAGCATCTTCTGGAACAGCATGCCGCACAGTTGCGACACCGCGCCCAGCCCCGCGTGCGCCAACGTCAGCTTCGACGCATTGGCCTTCACGTAGCTCACCAGCTCCTGCGCGGTCTTCGGCGGCAGGTCCTTGCGGCCGAGCAGCGTCATCGGTACGTCGACCACCTGGCCGATGTACTCGAAGTCGGTCAACGGGTTGTACGGCAGCTTGCGATACAGGCCAGGCGCGGTGGCCATGCCGTTGTGGTGGATCAGGATCGTGTAGCCGTCGGGTGCCGCCTTGGCCACGTAGTTGGCCGCCAGCGTGCCGCCGGCGCCGGTCTTGTTCTCGACGACCACCGTCTGGCCGAGCGTCTTGGACATCGCCGCACCCACCGTGCGCGCGACGACGTCGGTCGGCCCGCCGGCGGCGAACGGCACCACCAGCGTGATGTTGCGGCTGGGATAGCCCTGCGCGAGCGCGCCGGCGGACAGCGTGAGGGCGCCGAGCGCGGCCAGGACGGTGTGCAAGCGAGCGATCATCGACGTCTCCTGGTTTGTCTAGTCCAACAGTTCCGAAATCTCGATCAGGTTCAGGTCGGGGTCACGCACGTAGACCGAGCGCAACCGATGCGTCGCGCCGGTGCGCTCGACCGGGCCTTCGACGAGCGGGCAGTCGCACCGCTTCAGGTGCTCGATCACCGCGGCCAGGGGCCGGTCGGCGATGAAGCACAGGTCGAGTGCGCCGGGCACCGGCAGGTGCGCCTTCGGCTCGAATTCGTGTCCGCGCCGATGGATGTTGATCTTCTGGTTGCCGAAGCGCAGCGCCTGCCGCTCGCCGGCGAAGGTCTCGAGCCGCATGCCGAGCACCCGGGTGTAGAAGTCGATGCACGCCGGCGCATCGATGGTGGTCAGCACCAGGTGGTCGAGGTGGTCGATCATGGCGGCATCGTGCCATCGCGTGCGGCGACGGCGGCTACGGCGGAACCCGCACCGGCGGCGTCATGCGCGGCGTGCAGCGGGGCAAAGATCGGGCCCGTCAGCTCAGCAGCCGCGTCACCACCGGTGCGCCTGCGATCGCCCACACGCGCGCGGCGAGCGCCTGCATCTCGGCCTCGCTGGCGCCGCCGGCATAGGCGGCCAACCGGATCGCCTTGTCTTCGAGCTCGGCGCGCGTCAACGTGTTGCCGGGGTCGCCCTTGGGCTCGTCGACACGCGCGCTGAAGCGTCGGCCGTCGCGCGTGGCCACCTGCACCTTGCCGATCCAGCGCGCCGGGTACGCGGCATCGACTTCGGCATCGAGCACCATCTGCACGCGGTCGCGGAAGGCCACCGTAGCCGCGTCGCGGTAGTGCGCGTCGAATTCGGCCAGCCCGGCATGGCCATACTGCGCCACCATCGCCAGCACGGTGCCCATCGAGAACTTCGACTGGTGCACCGTCTGCGGATCGGTCACCGGGGCCAGCACGTCGAGTGCGCCCTGGTGGACTTGCGCGGTGACGCCGGCGATGTCGGAGGCGGTCAGCCGCTGCTCCTGCATCAGCTTGAGCAGCGCGTCGGCAGCCGGATGCGTGTGGCGGCACGATGCATGGAACTTGAACGACGTTTCGGCGGTCGCCCAGCGGGTGCCGAGGCGGTCGGTCAGGCGCGCCGGGTCGGCGTCGCTCGACATGCCGGCCGCCATGCCGCGCTCGCCTTCGAGGATGCGGCTGGCACCGGTGAAGCCTTCGGCGGCGAGGTGGGCCGCAGTCAACCCGGCCGCCGCGGCGTGGGCGGTGTGCAGCTGCTTGGAGTCTGCCGCCTCGCGCAGAAATTCCCACAACCCCGCCGCCTGCGTGCCGGCCGATCCGAACGCGTGCGCCATCTGCTCGGGCGTCAGCCGCAGCAGGCGGCCAGTGGCCGCTGCAGCGGCCAGCGTGCCCGCGGTGCCGGTGGTGTGGAACACCTTGTAGTGCGAGCGGCCGAGAAACTCGCCGACGCGGATGCCGACCTCATAGCCGGCCACCGCCGCAGCCAGCAGGTCGCGCCCCGAGCGGCCCAGCGCCTGCGCCACCGCCAGCGTCGGCGGGAACACCACCGCCGCCGGATGGAACACCGAGCCGTTGTGTACGTCGTCCTGCTCGGCGACGTGCGACGCGGCGGCGTTGATCGCCGCGGCGATCAGCGGGCTCGAGCCGCGCCGGTGGATCAGCACCTCCGACGGACCATCGGCGGGCCCCTGCGCGAGCATGAAGCGGGTGATCGATTCGACCGGCCGCGCGCCCTTGCCGGCCAGCGCCGAGCCGATCCAGTCGAGCAGCAGGTCCTCGGTGCGCGCCACCACCGGCGCGGGGATGGTGTCGAAGCGCAGCGTCGCCGCGAAGCGTGCGAGCTCGACGCCCGGGGAATCGTGGGCCATCGGCAACCTCCTAGGGGTCACACCACGCCGTCGCGGTGCCAGCGCGCGATCGTCGCGTCGTCGAACCCGCAATCGGCGAGCAGCGCATCGGTGTGCTGGCCGAGCGCTGGGATGGCGTCCATGCGCGCATCGAACGACGCCGGCAGCGCCGGCGGCCTCAGTGCCGGAATCGCCCCAGCGGGCGACGCCACCTCGGTCCAGCGCGCACGTGCGGCCAGCTGCGGGTGTGCCCACACCTCGGCCATGCCGTTGACGTGCGCGTTGGCAATCTGGGCCTGCTCGAGCCGCTGCACCACCTGTTCGCTGCTCAGCTTGGAGAACACCTCGTCGATGATCGCCGCCAGCGCATCGCGCGCGGCGACGCGGCGCGCATTGGCGTCGAAGCGCGGGTCGCTCGCCAATTCGGGCTGCTGCAGCACCTTGGCGCAGAACACCTGCCACTCGCGGTCGTTCTGCAACCCCAGCATCACTGCATGGCCGTCACCGACCGGGAACGGCCCGTACGGAAAGATCGTCGCGTGGGCGGCGCCGGCGCGCGGCGGCGGGCTCGCACCGTCGTACGCGTAGTACAGCGGAAAGCTCATCCACTCGGCCATCGATTCGAGCATCGAGACGTCGAGCCGCACGCCCTGGCCGCTGCGGCCACGCTCGATCAGCGCCGCCAGGATCGCGCTGTACGCGTACATGCCGGCTGCGATGTCGGCGATCGAACAGCCGGCCTTGGCGGGCTGCTCGGGCGTGCCGGTGACCGACAGGAAGCCGGCCTCGCTCTGGATCAGCAGGTCATACGCTTTCTTGTCGCGGTAAGGGCCGGGGCGCTCGGGGTCGTCACCGTAGCCTGAGATGTCGCACACGATCAGCCGCGGCCACTTGGCATGCAGAACGTCGAACGCGAGGCCGAGTCGTGCCGCGGCACCCGGCGCGAGGTTCTGCACCAGCACGTCGGCGCGCGCCAGCAGCGCGTCGAGGACTGCACTGGCCTCGGGGTGCTTGACGTCGAGCGTCAGGCTCTCCTTCGAGCGATTGGTCCACACGAAGTGCGACGCCAGCCCCTTGACGCGCTCGTCGTAGCCGCGCGCGAAGTCGCCGACGCCGGGGCGCTCGACCTTGATCACGCGCGCGCCGAGGTCGGCCAGGTGACGCGTGCACAGCGGCGCGGCGATCGCGTGCTCGAGCGTGACGACGGTGATGCCATGCAGCGGGCGAGCCATCAGCGCCCGCCCGGCCGCCCGAAGGGCGCTGACGCCCCCTCGGGGGGCAGTGAACGAAGTGAGCGTGGGTGCTCCATCAGAAACTCCGCGGCAACCCGAGCACATGCTCGGCCACGTAGCTCAGGATCAGGTTGGTCGAGATCGGAGCCACCTGGTACAGCCGCGTCTCGCGGAACTTGCGCTCGACGTCGTATTCGCACGCGAAGCCGAAGCCGCCGTGGAACTGGATGCAGGCGTTGGCGGCTTCCCACGACGCCTTCGCGGCCAGGTGCTTGGCCATGTTGGCCTGCGCGCCGCACGGCTGGTGCGCATCGAACAGGCGGCACGCCTCGAAGCGCATCAGGTCGGCGGCCTCGACTTCGATGTGCGCCTCGGCGATCGGGAACTGCACGCCCTGGTTCTGGCCGATCGGGCGCCCGAACACGACGCGGTCCTTCACGTAGGCGGTGACGCGGTCGATGAACCAGCGGCCGTCACCGATGCACTCGGCGGCGATCAGCGTGCGCTCGGCGTTCAGTCCGTCGAGGATGTACTTGAAGCCCTGCCCTTCGCGGCCGATCAGGTTCTCGGCCGGGATCTCGAGGTTCTCGAAGAACAGCTCGTTGGTCTCATGGTTGACCATGTTGGCGATCGGCCGCACGGTCATGCCGTGCTTCACCGCGTGGTGCAGGTCGACGATGAAGATCGACAGGCCCTCGCTCTTCTTGGCCACCTCGGCGATCGGCGTCGTGCGCGCCAGCAGGATCATCAGGTCGGAGTGCTGCACGCGCGAGATCCACACCTTCTGGCCGTTGACGACGTAGCGGTCGCCCTTGCGGACCGCGGTGGTCTTGATCTTCGTGGTGTCGGTGCCGGTCGAGGGCTCGGTCACGCCCATCGATTGCAGGCGCAGCTCGCCGCTGGCGATCTTCGGCAGGTAGCGCTTCTTCTGCTCGGCCGAGCCGTGGCGCAACAAGGTGCCCATGTTGTACATCTGGCCGTGGCAGGCGCCGGAGTTGCCGCCCGAGCGGTTGATCTCCTCCATGATCACCGACGCTTCGGTGAGTCCGAGGCCCGAGCCGCCGTACTCCTGCGGAATCAGCGCGGCCATCCAGCCGGCCTTGGTCAGTGCGTCGACGAAGGCTTCGGGATAGGCGCGCTTCGCATCGACCTCGCGGTGGTATTCGTCGGGGAACTGCGCGCACAGCGCGCGCACCGCGTCGCGCACCTCGGTGTGGGATGAATCGCTGCTCATGGTGCCCTCGGCATCAGGCCAGTTCGGCGCTGGCCTGCATCGCCAGCGAGCCCTGGTGGTTGCGCGCCCACAGCGCGACGGCGCGCCCGTCGCCATCGAAGCGGCCGCAGACGTCGAACGGATGCAGGTCGAACAACGGCGACTTGGCGGTGAACGAGAACTGCCGGATCACGTCGCGCGGGCGCTCGCGGCGCAGCAGGTCCATCAGCAGCGTGGCGATCAGCGGGCCGTGCACGATCAAGCCGGGGTAGCCCTCGACCTCGGTCACGTAGCTGCGGTCGTAGTGGATGCGGTGGCCGTTGAAGGTGAGCGCCGAATAGCGGAACAGCAAGACGGGATCGGGCACGATGCGGCGCAAGAAGGTCTCGTCGGTTGCTGCGGCAGTCGGCACCGGCGGTGTGGCGCCCGGCCGTGGCGCGTCGCGATAGACGATGTCGTGCTCCTCGACGATCGCCGACCCGCGCGGCCCGCCGACCTCGTGGCGCACGGTCACGAACGCGAGCGCGCCGCTCTTGCCGCTCTTCGCGTCGACACTCGCGATGCGCGACGTGCGCGTGATCGCGTCGCCGACCTGAAGCGGTTGGTGGAACTGCAGTCGTCCGCCAGCCCACATGCGGCGTGGCAACTCGATCGGGGGCAGGAAGCCGCCACGTCGCGGGTGCCCGTCGGGGCCGAGCGTCGACTGTCGCGCCAGCGGCAGGAAGAACAGCCAGTGCGACAGCGGCGGTGCATCGTCGCCCGGTCGCACCGGCGCGTCGTCGCGGTCGAGTGTGGCAGCCAACGCATCGATGGCGCCTGCGCCCACGATGTCGCTGCGCTGCTCGCTGCGGCCGACCCACTCGCGCCAGTGCTCGAGCTGAGCAGGATCGATCGGCGAGGCGGTCTCGGCCATGGCGATGGTGAGCCTACACCGGACCGGACTCCCCCGACACCGTGCGGACACGCGGGCCCCGTCGGCGGCCGCAGGACCGCTCACGCGGCACCGAACGCGCTCCTTGGCACTCGTTTGTCAACACGCCGGTCAGTTCTGTGCTCTGGTTCGAATGCCGGTCGCCTGACCGGCTGCGCGCCGGCGTCAGTGGCCGGCGTCCTACTCGGACGCTGGCCCCAGGCTTCGCCGGTCAGCGAATACCAATCGGATTGATCATCGCCTGCACGGCGCCCTGGTACTTGGCGCCCTGGGCTGACAAGTAGTTGGCGGCGCCGATCTCATCGTTGGCACCCCACTTGCTCGGATACCACGGCGCTTGCGCAAGGCTCGTGGCACAGGCGGTCAACGTGAAAGCGCCCACGAAGGCAGTGTGCTTCCAGTTCATGCTCTCTCCTCGGTTCTTGCGTTGTGTCCCTCGGTGGGCGGCGCTCACCGGGGTCGCCAAGATTGGGCATGGACCAGCCGCCCGCAATCACCCGAGCGACTCGGGCGTGCTGCTTCTCCAATAGCGAGCCGGCCCGCAGGCCGGCCGCCGTGCGAGTGGCGGTCAGTCGACCACCAGCGCACTACTTCAGGTCGGTGACGAGCTTGCGCATCTCCGTCGGCGTGAAGCCGCGCAGCGTCTGCGTGCGCACGTTGCCGAGCGCCGCGGTCTTCAGCGCCAGCGTCATCACGGCGTCTTCCGGGCCCTCCGACACGATGACGATGTCGTAGGCGCCGGTGGTCCAGTGCACGCTCTTGATCGACACGCCCGCGGCCTCGGCGGCGGCCTTGAAGGCCTCATAGCGCTTCGGCGAATCCTTGATGTTGCGCGCGCCTTGCTCGGTGAAGTTGGCCAGGGTGATGTAGGCAGGCATACGGGTCTCCTATCGCAACCAATGGGGTTGCTTGCGACGGCCCGAGCGGGTGCGGCCTTGCAGTCCGGGCGCCGAGGAGGGCCGCCTGGCCCTCGGTGCCGAGACCGGAGTCGCAAGGTAGGCCGCCGCGGCGTAGGCGTCAAGGTCGGCTTCATCGTCGGTCGGGTCGGCAAGAATCGCAGGGAGGAGAGCTGCCATGACGATGCTTCGCGATGCCGCCCGCGCCTTCATGCCGTATCCGGACGCCCCGGTCCGCCACGCGAAGGGAGGGCCGCTCGCCGGGCTGACGTTCGCGGTCAAGGACCTCTACGACGTTGCCGGCTACCCGACGAGCGGAGGTCAGCCGTTCGTGCTCGCGATGTCGGGAATCAAGACGACGACCGCGCCGGCAGTGCAGCGGCTGCTCGACGCCGGCGCGCGCTTCGTCGGCAAGACGATCACCGACGAATTCGCGTTCTCGATGAACGGCCAGAACGCGCACTTCGGCGCGCCGGTCAACGGCGCCGCGCCGGACCACATCAGCGGCGGCTCGTCGTCGGGGTCGGCGTCGGCGGTCTCGAACCACCTGTGCGATTTCGCCCTCGGCAGCGACACGGGCGGCTCGGT
>DASTZF010000031.1:0-5816 GCA_035764445.1 Burkholderiaceae bacterium | reverse complement strand
CCGGTCGAGAGCGCCAGCGCCGCCACGTCCTGGCGGCCGGTGCGCCACTCGGGCAGCGGCCACCTCAACGTGCCGACACCGGCCAACACGAACGCAAGCGCGACCCACAGGGCAATGCGTGTCATCGCTGCCATCAATGGCTACAGCCAACGGCGCACGCGGGTCTTGTAGTGTCGATAGGCGTCCCCGAACCGCCGCTCGAGGTAGGCCTCCTCGCGCTCGACGACGCCGTAGCGGATCGTGACCGCCAGTGGCAGCGTGAGGATCAGGACCCAAGGGCTCCGCACGGCCAGGCCGATCCCGACGTAGAGAAGGAACATGCCGAGGTAGATGGGATTGCGCGAACAGCCGTGAATGCCGCTCGTCACCAGCGTGCTCGTGGGTTTGGTGCCCTGCACGGGCGTTGTCGCGCGTGAGAAGTTGCGGATGCCCGCGGCAAACGCTGCAATGCCGATGATGACCAGGAAGCCGGCCATGCCGGCGCTGATCCAATGGGCCAGGCCGATGCGTGAAACCGGGAACGGCAGCGGGAGCACGTGATCCGCGACGAAGCCGAGCACGAGCGCTGCCAGAAAGAGGTGCGGCGGACGCACGATGGCGCCTGCGGTTTCGGTGTTGATCACTGGTGCTCCACCGAGTCGACCCGTTGTCTGCTCCTGTTGACGTTGGAGGCTTCAACCCGATAGCCGCCAACTTGACAACTTGGGTGTCATCCTAGAAATTGACAACCAAGGTGTCAATACAAGACACTGGCGCTCACGAGGAGAACGCAAGCATGGCGTCGGCACGACAACGAAACGGCGCGCGCCGAAGCACGGACGCTCGCCCCGCCGCCGATGGCAAGGCCGAGGCGGTCGCGGAGCTGATGCTCGAGGTGGCCCAGTGCTTCTTCCGGATACGGGCGCTTGGCCAGAAGACCGGACTCATCACCAGTTGGGGCGGCGGCGCATTCGGCTTCATGCGAAGCCTGGCGCTGCTGGGCCCGCTGACCGTGCCGCAAATCGCCCAGATGCGACCCACCAGCCGTCAGCGCATGCAACGCCTGGCCGACGAGCTTGCCGCCGAGGGGCTTGTGGACTTCATCGACAACCCCAAGCATCAGCGCTCCAAGCTCGTGCGGCTGACGCCGAAGGGCGACGCGCGCTACCGCGCACTGAACGCCCGGTTGCTCTCGGTCGCGTCCACCATGGGCCTTGCGCTCAGCGAAGCGAGTATCCGCAAGACCAGTGAGATCGTGCGGCAGCTGAGCGCCGATGTGACAGCGCGTTCCGAGCGGCTGTCATAGCGTGTGGCACTTGCGCTGGGTCGCTTCCGGATGCGAACGCGATGGCGGAGATCAGGGCTTGCACTGTTCAAGCAACTGCTGGCGGGCAGCTGTCTCGCTCTTGACAACGGAGGCCGCCTGGTTGAGACACCAGTTGAAGTGAACGCCGTAGTTGGTGTCCCATCGACCGCCAGCGAACTTGCAGGCTTGCGTCAGATTTGCGCGCTGCTGCGCGGTGGCGATTGAAGCGTAGATGTCGCAGCGGCCGTTCTTGGCACCGACTTTGGGTGCGTGGAGTTCAACCGGCGGCAGCCCCCCGGGGGTACCGGGCGGTGCCTTCTTCGCGTTGGGATCGTCATACTTGCCTTCGCTGGTCGCTGAACCAAGCCTTCTGTCGCAGGCGCTCAGCGCCGTTCTCACCTTGTCTCGATGCTCTGCACTCTCTTGAATGGCTGGCGGATTGCGTTGGTAGTAGGCATACAGGTACAACACGGCATCCATGCACTGGCCGGAGTTGTACGCCCGACTACCTTGCTCGAGGAGCTGCTGGTCAGCCGGTATGGTTGTCCAGTCTCGCTCCGCCGCCGCGGCGGATGCCACGGTGACCAGCGCAAGCGACAGCGCTGTTTTGAGAATAGGGACGGGCCGCCCTAGAACGATCGCATTCATGGTCATCCCTCACTTTGGCGTCGATGCTGGCTTGGGGGCAGACAAGTCGACCGGTGGCAACTCGCCGGTGACAAACAATGCCCGGTCTTCAGCCTTGAAGGTATGGAGCGTCGTGATCGCGACGACCATCAGAATCGTCCCGAGCGCGCAGAGCACGAGCCCGGGTGAAGTGGTTCGAAGCGATGCACCCCAGTCGCCGAACTTGCCCTCGGCCGTGGACTCTTTGACGTCGATCTTCCCAAGGATGAATGCCGCCCCGATCAACGCGAGAGTCATGCCGGTCACAAAACCCAGGTAGCGAGACCAGATACTCGATGCGACGACGTGCATCGCTTGGTGGTAGCGGTGACCGAGGGTGTGCGCCTCGAGGATCGCAGAGGTATCGAACTTTCTCTGTGCGAGACACGCCTCAGCGGACTGTGAAGGAGCGCAGTTGGCTGGTCTCAGCAGCTGTTCGACAGGTAGCTGCGGCGAATCGCGGATGCCCGCATTCAGCGACCACAGCTGCCACGCCGTTGCGATGAAGAAGAAGAGAGACGCTCCGACGAGCATCGACATCATCAGCGGCAGCAGTCGCCGTTGCCATCGGATGAGACTGCGGCTCTCTTGATCCATCTGTGTCTCTTCCAAGTCGGGCCTCCTTTCGCGCGAGGGGTACTCGCACTGAGCCACCCGCCGAAGCAGCTCGTCGTCCTAGACAAATCATGCGACGCCTTTGGAGGGGCGTGCATCCCAACTTCGTAGGAGTGCAACTGCGAAATGGTTGCTCTACTCGCACGCGTGCTCGCTGGCGGGCGCCATGCTGCCGATGCTGAAACCGACTCCGGTGAGCGCCGCCTTCGCCCTCGGCCTCATTGGCGTCCGGCTACGGCATCGTCTCGGGGCTCGCCGCCGGCGCGATCGCGCAGTACTGGCACAAGAACCAGTTCGGCCACATCGCAGGCCGCCTCTACATCGCCTGGTGCGCGGCAGCGATCGGCCTGCCGGTGCTCGCGGGCGCTCGGTCGCGGGCAGGCTGCCTGCGCGGTGACTCGAGCACGAGCTGCTGCGAACCCCGCTAACGGTCACCCCAACCGAACCACCGCTTGATGGTCTCGCCGATGCCGCGTAAGGTGGCCTGGATGCCTGGACCTCCGCGGTTCGGGAACTCGACCTGCGCATCGATGGCGCGCTCGGTCAGAGCGCGCTGCGTGAAGTCACCCACCACGTGCAGCGCGTTGTGCGCGCCCTGGCCCCAATGATCGCTGCGCAGAGTGACGCGCGGATCGTTGAAGCCGACCCAGGCGCCGGTCACCAGCTGCGGGTGCATCAGCACGAACCAGCCGTCGGCGTTGTTCTGCGTGGTGCCGGTCTTGCCGGCCACGTCGGCCTGGATGCCGTGGCTGTCGCGGATGCCGCGCCCGGTGCCGCGATCCACCGCCGCACGCAGCATGTCGATCAATCGCCCGGCGACGTCGGGCTGCAGCACGCGTTCGGGTGTGGCTTGTGCCGGTGGCGCGAACTGCGCGAACAGCTTTCCGTTGGCATCGGTGACGTGCGTCACCAGCACCGGTGCGTGGTACTCGCCGAGCGCGGCGATGCTGGCATAGGCACTGGCCATCTCGAGCAAGGTCACTGCGCTGGTGCCGAGCGCGAGCGACGGCACGGCCTCGAGCTTGCTTTCGCGCACGCCCAGGCGTTGCGCGAACCTCACCACCGCGGGTGCGCCGACTTCCTGGATCACCTGCGCCGTGATGGTATTGCGCGAGTAGATCAGTCCGTCCTCGAGCGTGGAGCGGCCGCCGTTGGACTCGCTGAAGTCGGTGGGCTTCCAGACGCTGCCGTCGGGCATGCGGATCGCCACCGGGCCGCCGCGAAACTCGCGCTGCGGGTCGATGCCCGCCTCGAGCGCGGCGCCGTAGACGAAGGGCTTGAAGGTCGAGCCCGGCTGTCGGTGGGCTTGCTGCACGTGATCGAAGCTGTCGGTCGCGAAGTCGCGGCTGCCGACCCAGGCGCGCACCTGGCCGCTGCGCGGATCGATGGCCACCAGGCCGGCCTCGAGCCGGGTCTTGCGCTCGCGAAGTGCATTCATGAAGGTGGCATCCGCGCGCAGGCGCGCGAGTGCCTCTTCCTTCGATTGGCCAGCATCGAGGTGCCGTGCGAACTCGGGCGATTCGCGGATGAAGGCATCGACCAGCTCGCCTTGCACGGCCCAGAAGTGCGCGAAAGGTTCGGTCTTGCGCCGCGCCTGCTGGTAGGCCTCCATGCGTGTGGATAGCAGCTTGCCGCTGGCGCGCCCCCACTCGACGTCGGCCACCGTCTGCAACGCATCGAGGCGGCGCTGCACGGCTTCGGTGGCCAGGCGTTGCAGGCGCACGTCGATCGCCGAGTGCACGACCAGGCCATCGGCGTAGAGGTCGTAGCCGAGTGGCTCGCTCCAACCGAGCAACCAGCGCCGCACCACGTCGGCAAAGTGCGGCGCCGGGCCGGGCTGCAGGTCCTGGCGCACGAACTCCAGGCGCAGCGGGCGACGGCTGAGCTTGTCGTACGCCGGCTGGCCGAGCTTCCCGTGCTTGACCATCTGTGCCAGCACCAGGTTGCGGCGCTCGCGCGCTCGCTCGGGGTTGGAGACCGGGTTGTACAGGCGTGTGCCCTTGAGCAGCCCCACCAGCGTGGCACCCTCGGCCACCGTGAGCTCGCGTGCCGGCTTGTTGAAGTAGGTGCGAGCCGCCATCTCGATGCCGAACGCGTTGTAGTGGAACGAGACGGTGTTGAGGTAGGTCTCGAGAATCTCGCGTTTGGAGTAGCGATGCTCGAGCTTGATCGCGGTGATCATTTCCTTGAGCTTGCGCGTCGCGGTCGGTGCGCGGCCGATCTCCTCGGGGAAGAAGTTGCGCGCGAGTTGCTGCGTGATCGTCGATCCGCCCTGGCGATCGCCGCCGACCGTGCGGAACACCGCGGCCACGCTGCGCCGCCAGTCGACGCCGCCGTGTTGCCAGAAGCGGTGGTCCTCGGTGGCGATCAGTGCATCGACCACGTGCGGCGGGATGGTGTCGAGAGCGAGCCATTCGCGGTTCGACCGCCTGAACGTGGCCAGCACTGAGCCATCCGCGGCCAGCAGCACGCTCGGCCGCTCGTTGCGCGCCTTGAGCACGTTGTCGACCGCCGGCGTGAAGGGGATCAGCAGCAGCGCGTAGGCGACCAGCAGCAGCACGGCGCAACCTGCTGCGATGCCGACACCGCGCAGCACGAGCAGCGCCCGCCGCGGCGCAGCGACGTCCAGCCCGAACAGCGCGCGCAAGTGAGCCACGAGCCTCTCGAGCGTCTTCGTCATTGCGTGGGCTGCCCGGTCACTCGGCATTGTGGTGCGGCAGATGCAGCGGGACGCAACCGGCGGTTACCGGCTTGCATATGGGCGAGCCGACTCACAGGTCGTCGAGCACCGGCGGCTCGCGCCGCGGCGTTCGCGGTAGGCGCCACCACCTTCGTCACGGGGGCCGTCGGCGCCGCCCGCATCGTCGGTGGATGGCTGGTCGATCACTTCGCGGCCGCGCGCGTGGGCGTGGGCGCGCATGCGTGCTCGCTCGCGGGCGCCATGCTGCTGATGCTCAACCCCACGCCGCTGAGCGCCGCCTTTGCCCTCGGCCTCATCGGCATCGGCATCGGCTACGGCATCGTCTCGGGGCTCGCCGCCGGCGCGATCGCGCAGTACTGGCACAAGAACCAGTTCGGCCACGTCGCAGGCCGCCTCTACATCGCGTGGTGCGCGGCAGCCATCGGCCTGCCGGTGCTCGCGGGGGCGCTGTTCGACCGCACCGGCAGTTATGCCTCCACGGTGTGGGTCGCGGCGGCGATCAATGTGCTCGGGATGCTCGTCGCGGGCAGGTTGCCTGCGCGGTGACTG
>DASTZF010000030.1:0-8718 GCA_035764445.1 Burkholderiaceae bacterium | reverse complement strand
GGTGGTCATCGGACTGTCCAAGGCATTGAAGGGCGGCGAGGCTGGTCAGCGATGCTCGATGCACCGAAACGCGCCACGGTCGGGGGCGCGCTCGTTCAGTGCCCGACGATCGCGTTCCTCATCTGGTTGAGGATCGCCAGCGACTCGCGCCGCTCGGCTGCCGGCACCTTCAGCTTGTCCATCGACTTGGCGATGTCCTCGAGCAACGCGTTGAACTCGTCGTCGCGGATCTGCATGCCGTCGTGCGCGTCGGCCATGTTGCGGCCCTTGTAGACACACGGCCCGCCGGCGCGTTCGCACAGCAAGTCGACCAGGTTGTTCTGCAGGTGGTCGGGGTTGGCCTTGGCGAAGCGTTGATTGATGCGCGGGTCGGCGGCGAAGTTGCGGATGGCATCGTCGACCAACGCGACGATCGCCGGCCGGCCGCCGAGACGCTCGTACAAGCTGAGCGCAGGCGGACGCTGCGCGGCCGGCGTCGTGCAGGCGCCGATGACGCAAATCGACAGCAAAGCGCTGCAGGCGATGCGCGCTGGACGGCTGTGCTTCATCCCGTGACGCTGTTGTCGCGCAAGCATAGCGGGTTGCGATCCACGTGACCCACCGCCCCTAAGCTCTTGCCGATTGACGCTGCGCACGCGCTGCAAGAAACTCGTTCGCAGTCGGCGCGCTCCAGCCCCTGGGTCGCGTTGGCGTCCCTCGTGCAGTCGGAGGCAACCATGGCGAACATCGGGCGGCATTTGACCTGGCTGGCGGTCGCGGTGGTCGGCGCGTTCGCGCTGGCCACCATCGCGCTGGGCCGCGGCGAAGCGGTGAGCGCGTTGTGGATCGTGGTGGCGGCCGTCTGCGTGTACCTGATCGCGTACCGCTACTACAGCCTGTTCATCGCAACGCGCGTGCTCGGCCTCGACGAGCGGCGGCAGACGCCGGCGTGGAAGCACAACGACGGCCTCGACTACGTGCCGACCAACAAGTACGTGCTGTACGGCCACCACTTCGCGGCCATCGCCGGCGCAGGGCCGCTGGTGGGCCCGGTGCTCGCCGCCCAGATGGGCTACCTGCCCGGGCTGCTGTGGATCCTGGCCGGCGTGGTGTTCGCCGGCGCGGTGCAGGACTTCATCGTGCTGTTCATCTCCACGCGCCGCGATGGCCGCTCGCTGGGCGACCTGGTCAAGCAGGAGATGGGGACCATACCGGGATTGATCGCGCTGTTCGGCGCTTTCATGATCATGATCATCATCCTCGCGGTGCTGGCGCTGATCGTCGTCAAGGCGCTCGCCGAGTCGCCGTGGGGCACCTTCACGGTGGCGGCGACGATTCCGGTGGCGCTGTTCATGGGGGTGTACCTGCGTCACCTGCGGCCCGGGCGCATCGGTGAGGTGTCGGTGATCGGCTTCGTGCTGCTGATGCTGGCGATCGTCGCCGGCCAGTGGGTGCACGAGAGCAAGGAGTGGGCGCCGCTGTTCACCTACGACGGCAAGGCGCTGACCTGGATGCTGATCGCCTACGGCTTCATCGCCGCATCGATTCCGGTGTGGCTGCTGCTGGCGCCGCGCGACTACCTGTCGACCTTCCTGAAGATCGGCACCATCATCGCGCTGGCGGTCGGCATCGTGATCGTCTCGCCGATGCTGCAGATGCCGCAGCTCACCAAGTTCGCCGACGGCGGCGGGCCGGCGTGGTCGGGCAACCTGTTCCCGTTCCTGTTCATCACCATCGCCTGCGGCGCGGTGTCGGGCTTCCACTCGCTGATCTCGTCGGGCACGACACCGAAGATGCTCGAGAACGAAGGCCACGCGCGCTTCATCGGCTACGGCGGCATGCTGGCCGAGTCGTTCGTCGCGGTGATGGCGCTCACCGCGGCGGCGTGCATCCAGCCGGGCGTCTACTTCGCGATGAACAGCCCGCCGGCGCTGATCGGCACCACGCCCGAGGCGGTGGCGCAGGCGGTGTCGAACTGGGGCTTCGTGATCACGCCGGCCGATCTGACGCAGACCGCCAAGGACGTCGGCGAGAACACGATCCTGTCGCGCGCCGGCGGTGCGCCGACCTTGGCGGTCGGCATGGCGCACATCCTGCACCAGGTGGTCGGCGGCAAGGCGATGATGGCGTTCTGGTACCACTTCGCGATCCTGTTCGAGGCGCTGTTCATCCTCACCGCGGTCGACGCCGGCACGCGCGCCGGCCGCTTCATGCTGCAGGACCTGCTCGGCAGCTTCGTGCCGGCGCTGCAGCGCACCGAAAGCCTGCCGGCCAACCTGCTGGCCACCGCGGTGTGCGTCGGTGCGTGGGGCTACTTCCTGTACCAGGGCGTGGTCGATCCGCTGGGCGGCATCAACACGCTGTGGCCGCTGTTTGGCATCAGCAACCAGATGCTCGCCGCGGTCGCGCTGCTGCTCGGCACCGTGGTGCTGTTCAAGATGAAGATGGACCGCTACGCCTGGGTCACGATCGCGCCGGCTGCGTGGCTGCTGGTGTGCACGCTGACCGCCGGCTGGCAGAAGGTGTTCTCCGACGACATCAAGGTCGGCTTCCTGTCGCACGCCAACAAGTTCGCCGACGCGCTCGCGCAGGGGCAGGTGCTGGCGCCGGCGAAGAGCGCGGGCGAGATGTCGCGCATCGTCTTCAACGATCGGCTCGACGCCGCGCTGTGCGTGCTGTTCATGCTAGTCGTCGTCAGCGTGCTGTTCTACAGCGTGCGCGCGGTGCTGCAGGCGCGCGCCCACCGCGAGCCCACCGCGCACGAGACGCCGTTCGCCGCGCTGCCGGCGGGAGCTGGCGGTGCCTGAGCGTCGCGAGAGCCAAGGCGCGGCCGCACGCATCGGCCGCGCCGGCCGCTACCTTGCGCAGACGCTGCGCCTGATGGTCGGCGTACCCGACTACAACACCTACGTCGCGCACATGCGGGCCCAGCATCCCGGCGCGCCGGTGATGTCGCACGAGGCGTTCTTCCGCGAGCGCCAGCAGGCCCGCTACGGAGGCCGCAGCGGGAGGTGCTGCTAGCCGGCCCGCGCGGCGGCTGGCCTGCTTCAGCCGCCGCCGAGGCCGCGCGTCACCGTGCCGCTGCCGCCGCACGTGGGGCACGGCGCGTTGCCGACGCGGCCGCTGCCGCCGCAGCGGCCGCACACGGCCTCGCCCGTGCCGGGCGTTCCGGGAGGCGCTTCGTCGCCGGGGCTCATCGGCTGGCTCGCTGGCAACACGCCGGTGCCACCGCTGCCTCGCGACGAGGCGGCAGGAGTTGCCGTATGGACCGCGTCGAGAGCGGCCCCGGGGTCTTCTTCGCCAGCCACCGATTGCGGCGTGCGGCTGCGCGGGGCCGCACGGGATTTGACCTTGGATGCCATGTCGTTGCCTTTGCGGTGTGTGACGACACCGCCAGTGCAGCAACACGCGTGCCGACGTCGGTCGATGCGCACTGCCGTCCGCCGCTCCGCGGCAGTCGGCGGCGCTGCGTCAGCGCGCCGCGGACGCGCTGCGCCGCTCGGCGCTGCCGTGGGTTGCCTTTCGATCGGCTTTCATCATCAATCGTGGGGTGGCGGCCGCACCCCTGGTTTGCTAACTTGTCTGTCAAGGGGGCGGCCTGGCTGTGCGTGCGGGCCGCTCAGGGCGGACCGTCGCGCGGCGATGCGGCGTGGTGCAGGTTCTTCGACGGAGGTCTGTATGAACCGTCTGTCATTCGGCTCCCAGGGTGCAGAGGTCAAGCGGCTGCAGCGGGCTCTGAAGGAGCGCGGGTTCAGCCCTGGGGCCATCGACGGCGACTTCGGCCCGGCGACCGAGCAGGCGGTGCTGGGATTCCAGCGCAGCACCGCTGGCGCGCTGCTGACCGACGGGGTGGCCGGTCCGCGCACGTTGGCGGCGCTCGGGCTGGTCGACAGCGACGCGCTGCCCGATGCCACCGCTGCCATGAGCATCGGCGTGGCCAGCCGCATGTGTCCCGATGCGCAGATCGACGACATCAAGACGAACCTGCCGGCCGTGCTGAAGTCGCTGGATTCGCGCGGACTCGGCGATCGCGTGATGGTGTTGATGGCGGTGTCGACGATTCGCGCCGAGACCGCATCGTTCCTGCCGGTCAGCGAGGGGCGGTCGAAGTTCAACACCTCGCCCGGAGGGCACCCGTTCGACCTCTACGACCGCCGCGGCGACCTCGGCAATCGCGGCGCGCCGGATGGCGAGCGCTATCGAGGCCGCGGCTTCGTGCAGCTGACCGGGCGTTTCAACTACAGGCGCTACGGCAAGCGCCTGCAGGTCGACCTCGAGGCACGGCCCGAGCTGGCCAACAACGCCGACCTGGCGGCCGACCTGCTGAGCGTGTTCCTCGGCGATCGTGAGCTGAACATCAAGGACGCTCTGATCCACCAGAACTTTCAGGCCGCGCGCCGGCTCGTCAACGGCGGCAGCCACGGCCTGGATGCGTTCACGGCGGCCTATCGCACGGGCGACGCGCTGCTGCCTTGAGCGCTCCTCGACGCGAACGGTCCCCGCGTCGCCGCGAAAGACAACCGCCTTGGCGCGCATCGGCATGGTCGGCCTGGTGCTGGTGGAAGCGCCGCATTGTGCGCGCAGCGGTCGCGCCAAGGCTCTGTTCGCAGTGTGGACGGCCGGCTCGGCTATGGTGTGCACACGCGCAACGCTCGGGGAAGTGACATGAAAGTCCTGGTCGGCACCGCGTCGTGGAGCGACAAGTCGCTGGTCGCCTCCAAGAAGTTCTATCCAGCGGACGTGAAGACGCCCGAAGGTCGTCTGCGCTTCTACGCGACGCGCTTTCCGATGGTCGAGGTCGACACCTCGTACTACGCGATTCCGCTGCCGGCGACGGCGCAGGCGTGGGCCGATCGCACGCCGGCCAATTTCACGATCAACGCCAAGGCGTTTCGCATCTTCACCGGGCATGCGACCAAGCCCGACGTGCTGCCGCCGGACTTGCGCGGCGAGCTACCGAGCTCGCAGAAGCCGACCTGCTACTTCAAGGACCTGGGCACCGGGCTGCGCGAGGCGCTGTGGAGCCGCTTCAAGGCGGCGCTCGAACCGCTGCGCGTCGCGGGCAAGCTCGGCATGGTGCACTTCCAGTTCGCGCCGTGGGTCATCCGCAACCGCGACGGCCACGCGCACGTGCGCCAGTGCGTCGAGGCGATGAAGGACTACACGGTCAGCGTCGAGTTCCGCAACAAGACCTGGTTCGACGCCGCGCACGTCGGATCGACGCTGGCGTTCGAGCGCGAGCTGAACGTCGTGCACACGGTGATCGACTCACCGCAGGGGTTCGCCAACACCGTGCCCGCGGTCTGGGAGTCGACCCACATGCAGTACTCGCTGGTGCGGCTGCACGGACGCAACCACGAGACCTGGAACATCAAGGGTGCTGCGTCGGCGGCCGAGCGGTTCAACTACGACTACCCGGTCCAGGAGCTGATCGAGATCGCATCGAAGGTCGAGCGCCTCGCGCCGGAGACGTTCACCACCCACGTGGTGATGAACAACAACTGGGAGGATCAGGGCCAGCGCAATGCCACCACGCTGATCCAGATCCTGGCCGACCGCCGCAAGGCGCTGGTGCCGCGGCTGCAGCTGCCGCCGGGCCACGCGCAAGACGTCGAGCAGGGGCGTTGGGTGGAGGAGGCCGCGTAGATCAGGCTGCTCCTCACCCGGTGCCGTCGGCGGGCGGCTTGATCGCCGCGGTCCAGTCGGCGACCTCGGAGGGCGTCATCGTGCGGTGGGCAAGCCGGCTGTCTTCGTACCCCTGGTCCGTCACGTCGGGCAGGTACTGCTCGCGCGACAGCAGGGTGCCGGCGCAGTCCAGTGTGCGCGGCGGCGCGTCACGGGTCTCCGCCCGCAAGCGCGCGGTGAGGTCGTCCATCAGCCAGCTCGGCACCAGCGAGCGCTCGGCGGGGTAGACGAAGCCGAACAGCACCAGGTGCGACAGCAGCACGCGCCAGTGCGGCCCGAAGCGGCGCAGCAGACGCTGCCAGTCCATGCGCAACGCGCAGGCGTGGATCAGGTGCGCCACGTCGGCGCCGTCGTAGCGCTCACGCTCCATGATGAACGCCTTGGTCCACACGCTCTCTTCGGCCGGCATCAGCTTCACCGCCAGGCCGAGCAGCTGGCCGTCGGGCGCGTGCTCGAACCATTCGTCGTCGACCGGCGACAGTCCGTTACCGGAATTGAAGATCACGTCGATGTAGCCCGAGTGGTCCTCGACCTTGCCCAGCCAGTGCGCGTACGCCAGCTCGGCGCGGTGCCCCGTCGTGGCCGCCAGCTGTGCCAAGCGCGGCCAGTCGCCCTGGCGGATGAAGATGTCCAGGTCCTTGGTCGGCCGGCGAATGCCGGTAAAGTGGGCGAAGCCATAGGCGCCGCCGATCAGGAATGGCAGGCCGTGCCTCTGCAGCGTCTGCAGAAACTGAGCATAGAAGAGCGTCGCATCGCCGGCATCGCAGGGCTTGCCCATCACAACATGCGGGGCAAGCCGCGTGCCGCGGGAGCGCAATTTGCTGCATGCTCTGCAGGACCGTTCAATGAAGGGCAAGGGCAGCGTCAGCTTTGCCGCCATCGGTGATCTGCACTGCACCGAGGCGTCGGTGGGTACGCTGCGCGGCTTCTTCGCACAGGCCTCGGAGGCGGCAGACGCGCTGCTGCTGTGCGGCGACCTCACCGACTACGGCACCCCGAAGGAGGCCAAGGTGCTGGCCGACGAGCTGAGCGTGGTCTCGGTGCCGGTGATCGCCGTGCTGGGCAACCACGACTACGAATCCGACGCCGCCGACGACGTGCGGCGCGCGCTGCAGGCCGTGGGCGCGCAGGTGCTCGACGGCGAGGCGGTCGAGGTGCACGGCGTCGGCATTGCGGGGGCCAAGGGCTTTGCCGGAGGCTTCGGGCGCGGCTCGCTCGGCGCGTGGGGCGAGCCGGCGATCAAGCAGTTCGTCAACGAGGCACTGAAAGAAGCGATCAAGCTCGAGTCGGCGCTCGCCAAGCTGCGCACGCGGCACCGCATCGCGCTGCTGCACTACTCGCCGATCGCCGGCACCGTCGACGGCGAGCCGCCGGAAATCTACGCGTTCCTCGGCAGCAGCCGCCTGGAGGATCCGCTGCTGCGCTACCCGGTGGACGTGGTGGTGCACGGGCATGCGCACCGCGGTGCGCTCGAAGGCCGCACGGTCAACGGCATCCCGGTCTACAACGTCGCCAAGCCGCTGCTCGAGCGCGCCCATCCCGGCCAGCCGCCGTTCAAGCTGTTTCGCCTGCCGATCGGTGACGCGGCGCCGGCAGCGCCGGCAACTGGCCGCGACGCGCCTGCCGCGGGCGGGTCCGCGCGTCGGTAGCGGCAGGCGGGCGCGGTCGCTCGACGAACGCGATCTGCGTCGTGCTCAAACCGCACGCGGCGGCAGCAGGTACAGCGTCAGCGCGAAGATCACGTAGACCATCAGCAGCAGCACGCCGACGAACCACGCGGAGCGGCCGCTGTTGGTGACCAGCGAGGCCGTCATCGTGGCGATCAGCATCATCACCACGGCCCCCGGCCAGAACTGCAGGTCCATCGGCGTCGGGCCGACCACGTAGCTCAGCAGCACCAGCACCGGCGCCACGAACAACGCGATCTGCGATGCGCTGCCGAGCGCGATGCCGACGCTGAGGTCGAGCCGGTTCTTGCGCGCGCCCGAGAAGGCCGATGCCATCTCAGCCGCCCCGCCGACCAGCGCGACGACGATGAAGCCGACGAATGCCGGCGTCATGCCGAACGCCTGCGCAGCCTCCTGCACCGACGCCACGAAGATCTCGCTGACCAGCGCCACCAGCACGGTGACGACGGCCAGCGCGACCAGCGCGACGCCCATCGGCCACGGCGCGTCGGCGTCGTCGCCGTGATGCCCGGCGCTGGCGAACAGCTCGCGGTGCGTCTTCAGCGAGAACAGCATGCTGAGCGCATAGGCCAGCGCGAGCAGCACCGCCAGGCCGAGGCTCAGCTTGGCGGTGAACGCGCCGGTGTCCACCGCGTCGCTCTTGGCGATCGCCGAGGGGATCAGCAGCGCCACGGTGGCCAGGAAGAGCAGCGCCGCCTGCATGCGGGCACTGACGCGGTTGTATTCCTGCGTGTGGTGCGCCAGGCCACCCAGCAGGAACGACGCCCCCAGCATGAACAGCGTGTTGGTCACGATAGCGCCGGCGATCGAGGCCTTGACCAGCATGTATTGGCCGGCGTGCAACGCCGAGATCGCGATCACCAGCTCGGTCAGGTTGCCCAACGTGGCGTTGAGCAAGCCGCCGACCGCGTCGCCGGTCTTGGCGGCCACCGATTCGGTGGCGTGGCTGAGCAGCGCCGCCAGCGGCACGATCGCCAGCACCGCCAGCACGAACAGCAGCGTGTGCGCGTCGGGCTTGACGTGCTCGGCCACCAGCACGGCGGGTACGAACACCAGCAGCCACAACATCGGCGTGCGGCGGATCTCGTTCAGCAGAACGTGCATGGCTCCTCCTCCTCGCGCGGTGCGGCACCGACGGCCTATTGCTGGCGTCGGCCGATGGGGTCAGGTGTTGGGTACGACAGGAGACTCCTCGCTGGCGGTAATCGCGTCCGGCAGCACATCGTCACGCAGCGGCAGCGGCGAGCCGAGCCAGATCGCGTGCACCAGATGGTCGGCGCGCGGCGCCAGCGTGTTCGGATGCACCAGCACGCTCAGGCCCTCGCGGTGCAGCGCCAGCCACGGCACGAGGCCGGCAAAACCGTCG
>DASTZF010000029.1:0-10635 GCA_035764445.1 Burkholderiaceae bacterium | reverse complement strand
GCGGTGGAGGTGGCGACGGTGGTGGAAGCTCAACGGCGTTCCGCGAGCCGCCGCCCGCGCTGTCGCAGGACAACACGCCGACCGGCGCGCGCGTCGACAGGCGCGCCGACAACTTCTTTCCGATGGCCAGCGGCGACAGCTGGACCTCGCTCAGAACGGCGCTCCCAACGCACTGACGCGCACGGTCGTCAGTGGCCCCGATGCGAATGGACTGATCACGGTCAACGAGACCGCGCTCGGCCAGTCGGTCAACACGCAGTACCGCAAGGACGCGCAGGGCATCTGGTCGGTCGATCCGATCGGTGACGTAGCGCCGCCGTCGGTTCGCCAGTTCGTTGGCGACCTGCTCGAGATCCCGGAGCCGTTCTTTGCGCCCGGTGCTGTGCTCGAATCGATTCGCCAAGGCAGTTGGGGCGTCGACCTCGGCGGCGACGGACATCCCGAAGGCTACCGGCTCGAATATCGGCGGCAGCTGGTCGGCTTCGAAACGCTGGCACTACCTCGCGGCAGCGCCGAGACAGCGCACCTGCGCACGGTGATCGTGTTCACGCTGACCCCGTCGTCGCTCGCTCAGAGCGAGCTGTCGTCGACTGCGACCGAGGACACCTGGTGGGCGCCCGGCATCGGCCTGGTGCGCGCCGAGCGCCGCTTCGAAGGCGACGGTGCCGAGCCGCCGATCACGCTGACGATCGTCGGCGCCACCGTCGCCGGGCAGCCGCTGTTCGTCGATCCGCCCGACGGGACATTGACCAAGCTCTCGCTGGTCCACAACGACCTCGTGTACGACACCGCGAGGCAGCGCTATTACGCGTCGATCCCCGGCAGCGCGACGGGCGTCGGCAACAGCATTGCGACCATCGACCCGGCCACCGGCGCGATCAGCTACTCGACGGCCATCGGCTCCGAGCCGTTCGCGCTCGGGCTGGCGCCCGACGGCGGCGCGCTCTACGTCGGCCTCAACGGCAGCGGGGAGGTGGCGCGGCTGAGCCTGCCGTCGCTGGCCGAGACCGGCCGTGTGCGGCTGCCCAGCGATTCCATCTTCCACACGCAGATGTTCGCCGAGAACATCGCGGTGTCGCCCAGCGACGCAAGCGTGGTCGCGGTCTCGATGTGGCGACCCAACCTGAGCCCGCGCCACGGTGGCGTGGTGCTGTTGCGCAGCCTGGTCGTGCAGCCGGTAAAGACGCAGGAGCGGCGAGCAGCGCTTGGTCGTCGCCGACGCCGGCACTTTCGTCACGCTGTCGACAGCGAAGTTCGCGGCCGCTCAGCCACAAGCGCTGCCGACGATGATCGTGCCGGGGCCGACGGGGCAGGTCGCACCGCGCATGGGCAACACGTACTGGAACTCGTCGGCCAGCGACATCTGGCTGTTCAACTCGCCTTCGCTGCAGTAGCGCGGCGCTGAGACGCGCCGGCCTGCGACTGCCGCTGCATCAGCCGCAGCATCGTGGCCAGCGTGATCGAGCCGAAGGTCGCGCGCGCGAACTGGTCGATCTCCGACAGCACGGCGTCGAGCGCCAGATCGACCGGCGTGGTGCCGCTGGGTGTCGGCTCGGCCTCGGTGCCGAGGCCGTCGGGTTCGAACAGCCGGATGATGTCCATCAGCGTCAGGCGCCGCAGGTTGCCGGCGAAACGGTAGCCGCCGCCGACGCCGCGCACCGACTCGACGACACCGGCGCGCGCCAGCTCCGACAGCACCTTCGCCAGGTGGTGCTGCGACACGCCGTACTTCTCGGCGATCGCCGCTGCCGCGATGTGGCGCGTCGGGTCGGCGGCGAACTCCAGCACGCTGTACAGCGCCAGCAGCGTGTTCTTCTGCAGCTTCATGCGCGCACTTCCGTGTGTGCCCCCTTGGGCGCCTTCGGAGCGGCCGTGCAGCGCTCTCGATGGGCCCCTTGGCCCTGCGGGCCGTCCCCCCGAGGGGGAGCGAGCGCCTTCGGAGCGGCCGTGCAGCGCTCAGTCAAGGTCCATCTCCAGCGGGATCAGCGGGCCGGCCATCATGCCCTGGCTGCGGAAGAACGACAGGATCAGCGTGTTGTCGCTCGACAGCATCGTGCGCACCTTGCGCACGCCCTCGCGGCGGAACAGCGTGCACACCGCCTGCAGCAATTGCGTGCCGATGCCCGACTGGCGCACCTGAGGCATGACGTCGATCGCGAACACCCAGCCGCACGGCGCCGAGCCGAACTCCCAGTCGCGCACCTCGCCGATCAGGAAGCCGACGATGCGCCGGCCCGCCACCGCGACCAGAAAGTGCCGGTGTTCGTGGGTGCCTGCGCCGTAGCGCCGGTACACCGAGCGCCAGTAGCTCTGCTTCTCGAGCCCGGTGACGGTGGCGTCGATCGCGATCACCTGATCGAGGTCGCCACGGCGCACCGGCCGCACGGCCACCGCGTCGTCGCCATGCGCAGCGCCGCGGCGTCGCGCCGGCTTGGCGGCTGCGGTGCGCGGGGTCGGCGCTCTCATGGGCGCAGCTTCATGGCCAGGTACCCGCCAAAGCCTTGAAGCAGATCAAGTTAATAAGCGCATTCCGGTACCAGAATGGTCCAGCGCTGGGAATTCTAGTCGTGGCGGCATCGCCGCCGCGGCCACGGTCCGTCGCGGGTGTGCGCGACGGTGCATGCAGGCCAAACGGAGACAACAGTCATGGGCCAACGTTCCCGCATCGGTGTCGTGTGTCGAGGAGTCGCCGCGGCGGTCACCGCATGGCTCGTTGCTGGCGGCGCCGCCGCACAGGAGCCGATCCGCATCGGTGCGTTTCTGTCGGTCACCGGGCCGGCGTCGTTCCTTGGCGACCCCGAACTGAAGACGCTCGAGCTCTACGTCGAGCGCGTCAACGCCGCCGGCGGCGTGCTCGGTCGCAAGTTGCAACTGGTCGCCTACGACGATGCCGGCGACGCCGAGAAGGCGCGCACGTTCGCCAAGCGGCTGCTCGAGCAGGACAAGGTCGACGCCCTGGTCGGTGGCTCGACCACCGGCACCACGATGGCGGCGGTGCCGCTCGCCGAGGCGGCAGGCGTGCCGTTCGTCTCGCTGGCCGGCGCGGTGGTGATCGTCGAGCCGGTCAAGAAGTGGGTTTTCAAGACGCCGCACACCGATCGCATGGCGTGCGAGAAGATTTTCGTCGACATGAAGGCGCGCGGCTTCGCGAAGGCCGCGCTGATCTCCGGCAGTGGCGGCTTCGACAAGTCGATGCGCGCCGAGTGCCTCAAGGTCGCGGGCCAGCGCGGCGTCGAGATCGTCGCCGACGAGACCTACGGCGCCAGCGACACCGACATGACGCCGCAGCTCACCAAGATCCGCGCCAGCGGCGCGCAGGCCGTGCTCAACGCCGGCTTCGGACAGGGCCCGGCGATCGTCACGCGCAACCACAAGCAGGTCGGATTGATGCTGCCGCTGTACCAGTCGCACGGCGTCGCCTCCAAGGAGTACATCAAGCTGTCGGGTCCCGCCGCCGACGGCGTGCGGCTGCCGGCCGCTGCCGTGCTGGTGGGCGATCTGCTGAGCGCCGAGGATGCGCAGAAGCCGGTGGTCGTCGGCTATCGCGACGCCTACGAAGGCAAGTACAAGAGCGAGATCTCGACCTTCGGCGGTCATGCCTACGACGGGCTGATGCTGGTGGTCGGCGCGATGAAGAGCGCGGGCTCGAGCGACAAGGCCAAGGTGCGCGACGCGCTCGAGGCCACCAAGGGCTATGTCGGGACCGGCGGCGTGGTCAACATGTCGGCCGCCGACCACATGGGACTGGACCTGAGCGCGTTTCGCATGCTCGAGGTGAAGAACGGCACCTGGGCCCTGTTGCCGTAGAAGGCGCGACGACGCGGATTCGGGGAGCGAGAACCCATGGCCGGCCAGTGGCTGCAGTTCGTGGCCGGCGGATTGACCGCCGGTGCCATCTATGCGCTGGTCGGCCTGGGTTTCTCGATCGTCTTCAACGCCAGCGGCGCGATCAACTTCGCGCAGGGTGAGTTCGTGATGATCGGCGGCATGAGCGCGGTGGCGCTGCTGGCCACCGGCCTGCCGCTGTCGCTGGCCGTTGCGCTCGCGCTCGCGGTGGCCGCGATCGTCGGGCTGCTGCTCGACAAGCTGGCCATCGAACCGGCGCGCAATGCCGGCACCGTCACGCTGATCATCATCACGATCGGCGCGTCGCTGTTCCTACGCGGGCTGGCGCAGCTGGTGTGGGACAAGCGCATCCACGTGCTGCCCGCCTTCAGCGGCGAGCAGCCGATTCAGCTCTTCGGCGCCACGCTGCTGCCGCAGAGCCTGTGGGTGCTCGGGGTGACCGCGCTCGCCGTCGCGGTGCTGTCGTGGTTCTTCGGCCGCACGCTGTTCGGAAAGGCGATGCTGGCCAGCTCGTACAACCCGCTGGCCGCGCGGCTGATGGGCATCCAGACGCGCACCGTGCTGCTGGTGAGCTTCGGTCTCGCGGCGCTGCTCGGCGCGCTAGCCGGCGTGCTGACCGCGCCGATCACCTTCACGTCGTACGACAGCGGCGTGATGCTCGGGCTCAAGGGCTTCGCGGCCGCGATGCTCGGTGGACTCGGCAGCTTCGCCGGCGCGGTGGTCGGCGGCCTGGTGCTCGGGCTGCTCGAGGCGTTGAGTGCGGGTTTCGTGTCGTCGGCCTACAAGGACGCGATCGCGTTCCTCGTGCTGCTGGCGCTGTTGTTCTTCATGCCCGGAGGGCTGCTCGGTGCACGCCGGATCGAACGTGTCTGAGCTCGCGCCGCGCTCCGCCGCGCCGCCGCGCGTGCGCCACTGGGCCGCCAGCGCGCGCACCGGGGGCTTGCTCGCGCTGGCCGCCGTGATCGCCGTGCTGCCGCTGCTGCTGGCGAACAACTATTTCTACGAGGTTGCGATCCTGGTCGGGCTCAACGCGATCGTCTGCGTTGGCCTCAACCTGCTGATCGGCTATGCCGGCCAGATCAGCCTCGGCCACGCGGGCTTCTATGCGCTCGGCGGCTACGGCTCGGCGATCCTTTCGGGCACCTATGGATGGCCGGGCTCGCTGTCGCTCATGGTCGCCACGCTGGCGGTCGGTGTGCTGGCCTACGTCGTCGGCAAGCCGACGCTGCGCCTGAAGGGCCACTACCTCGCGATGGCGACCTTGGGGCTCGGCGTGATCGTGTCGATCGTGCTGACCACCGAGGACAAGTGGACGGGCGGCCCCGACGGCATGTCGGTGCCGCCGCTGGCGCTGGCTGGTGTGGTGCTGCACGGTGAGCGGGTCTGGTACGCGGTGGTCGGCATCGCGCTGCTGCTGGCGGTGTGGCTGGCCCTGAACCTGATCGATTCGCCGGCGGGCCGCGCGCTGCGCGCGTTGCACGGCTCCGAGACCGCGGCGCGTGTGCTCGGCATCGATGCCGCGCGCCACAAGCTGCGCGTGTTCGTGATCTCGGCACTGTTCGCGGCCTGTGCCGGCGCGCTGACGGCGCACTACGCCGGCTTCATCACGCCGGCCAAGGCGTCGTTCATGCACTCGGTCGAACTGGTGATCATGGTCGTGTTCGGTGGCATGGCGTCGGTGTTCGGCGCGGTGGTCGGCGCCGCGGTGCTGACCACGCTGCCACAACTGCTGACCGTGCTGAAGGACTACGAGATGATGGCCTTCGGCGCGGTGCTGATCGCCACCTTGGTGTTCCTGCCGCAAGGCATCGTGCCGACCCTGGCGCGCCGGTCGCAACGGTGGCGGCGATGACGTGGTGGTTTGCGGTGCAGCGGGCCGAGCGCCGGGCCGCTCCCAAGCCGGCCCGCATCCCCTCGGGGGATCGACCGACGTACCCATCGGGCAAGGGGCTCACATGACTACGCTGCTGGCGGTCAACGACCTGAGCAAGGCGTTCGGCGGCGTGCGGGCGATCGACGGCGTGTCGTTCACGATCGCGCGCGGCGCGGTGCACTCGATCATCGGGCCCAACGGTGCCGGCAAGACCACGCTGCTGAACCTGCTGACCGGATTGGTCGAGCCCGACAGCGGACACATCCGTTTCGAGGGCCGCGAGCTGGCCGGCTGCAGCGCGCACCGCTTCGCCGCCGCCGGTATCGGCCGCACGTTCCAGAACCTGCAGGTGTTCTTCAACATGACGGCGCTCGAGAACGTGATGACCGGGCGCCACCTGCTCGAGCGTGACGCGTTGTGGGCCACGCTGGTGCGCGCGCCGTCGCTGGTGCGCAGCGAGGCGGCCACGCGCGAGCGCGCGCACGAGCTGCTCGCGCACGTCGGGCTGGCCGACTGGGCCGACGAGATGGCCGACGCGATGCCGTACGGCGCACTCAAGCGGCTGGAAATCGCGCGCGCGCTGGCCGCCGAGCCGCGCCTGCTGCTGCTCGACGAGCCGGCCGCGGGGCTCAACGCCACCGAAGCACGCGACATCGATGGGCTGATCAAGCGGCTGGCATCCGAAGGCACGACGGTGGTGCTGGTCGAGCACAACATGAAGCTGGTGATGGGCGTGTCCGATCACCTGCTGGTGCTCGACCAGGGACGCAAGCTGGCCGAAGGCACGCCACAGCAGATCCGCGACAACGCGGCCGTCGTCGAGACCTATCTCGGCGTCGTCGACACCGCTAGCGAGGCTGCCGATGCTTGAAGTGCGCGCCCTCGGTGCCCGCTACGGCCGCATCCCGGCGCTGGCCGACGTCGACCTGCGCGTCGGCGCCGGCGAGCTGGTGGCGCTGGTCGGCGCCAATGGCGCCGGCAAGACGACGCTGCTGCGCACGATATCGGGCGTGCAGAGCGCCAGCGCCGGCGCGATCGGCTTCGACGGCCAGGAGATCACCACGTTGTCGGCGCGCCGCCGCGTGCAGCTGGGCATCGTGCAGGTACCCGAAGGGCGGCAGGTGTTCGAGCCGCTGAGCGTGCACGACAATCTGCGGTTAGGTGCCTTCGCGCGCGGCACACCCGAGGCGACCGAGACCGTGTTCGCGCTGTTCCCGGCGCTGCGCGGCAAGCGCCAGCAGGCCGCCGGCGCACTGTCGGGCGGCCAGCAGCAGATGCTGGCGATCGGCCGCGCGCTGATGGCGGCACCCAGGCTGCTGCTGCTCGACGAGCCGAGCATGGGCCTCGCGCCGCGGCTGGTGGCCGAGATCTTTGCGCACATCGCCGCGCTGAAGGCGCGCGGAACCACCGTGCTGCTGGTCGACCAGAACGCGCGCGCCGCGCTCGCCGTGGCCGATCGCGGCTACGTGATGGAAGCGGGCCGCATCGTGCTCGAGGGACCGGCCGCCGACCTGCGCCGCAACCCGCAGGTCCAGCAGGCGTACATGGGTCTCTGACTTCAAAGCTTCAGAAAGGAACCACGATGAAACCCAGCTTGAGCGCCGGCCTCACCGACACCGTGAAGCTCACGGTCGACCGTGAGCGCACGATCGATTTCATGGGCGACGCGGCGCGCGTCTACGCGACGCCGATGCTGGTGCGCGACATCGAGATCGCGTGCCGCAACCTGTTGCTGCCGCACCTCGACAACGGCGAAGACTCGGTGGGCACGCGCGTCGAGATCGACCACATCGGCGCCACCTTGCTCGACATGCCGGTGGAGATCACGGTGCGGCTGGCCGAGCTCAACGGCCGCGCGGCGGTGTTCGAGGTCGAGGGCCGCGATTCGGTCGAGCCGATCGTGCGCGGCCGCCACTCGCGCTTCATCGTCGACGTGGCGAAGACCGCGCAGCGGCTGGCGGCCAAGGCACAGAAGGTGGGCGCGACCCGAGGCTGACAACCGTGGCCGCGACGCCGACCGTCACCGACACCGGCACGCGCCGCGTGCCGACCTACTGCTACCAGTGCGTGGCAGGCCCCGACCTGCTGACGGTGAAAGTGCAGGACGGCGTGGCCACCGAGGTCGAACCCAACTTCTGCGCGGCGCAGATCCACCCGGGCGGCGGCAAGGTCTGCGTCAAGGCGTACGGCCTGATCCAGAAGACCTACAACCCGCACCGTGTGCTGACGCCGATGAAGCGCAGCAACCCGAAGAAGGGGCGTCACGAGGATCCGCGCTTCGTGCCGATCTCGTGGGACGAAGCGTTCGACCTGATCGCCGACAAGCTCAACGCGATCCGCGCCGCCGCCCTGCTCGACGACTCGGGCTACCCACGCCTGGCGGCGAGCTTCGGCGGCGGCGGCACACCGCAGTCGTACATGGGCACGTTCCCGGCGTTCCTCGCGGCGTGGGGGCCGGTCGACATGGGGTTCGGCTCGGGGCAGGGCGTCAAGTGCGACCACTCCGAACATCTGTACGGCGAGTTCTGGCACCGCGCGTTCATCGTCGCGGCCGACACGCCGACCACGCGCTACCTGATCTCGTGCGGCTCCAACATCGAGGCCTCCGGCGGCGTGGTGGGCGTGTGGCGGCACGCGAACGCGCGTGTGCGCGGCATGAAGCGCGTGCAGGTCGAGCCGCACCTGTCGGTGACCGGCGCGTGCTCGGCGCAGTGGGTGCCGATCAAGCCGAAGACCGACCCCGCATTCCTGTTCGCGCTGATCCACGTGATGCTGCACGAGATGCCGCGCGAGCGGCTCGACCTGCCGTATCTGAAACAGCGCACCGCGTCGGCGTACCTGGTGGGTCCGCACGGCTACTACCTGCGTGACCGCGCGACGCGCAAGCCGCTGGTGTGGGACAGCGTGAGCGGCCGCGCGGTGCCACACGACACGCCGGACATCGCCGAGCGGCTCGAGGGCGCCGTCGAGGTCGACGCCATCGAGATTGGCGCGGACGACGAGGTGCTGGCCGACGGCTTGCTCATCGGCGAGACCGGGTTCGACCGACTGGTGCAGCACCTGCGCGCGTACACGCCCGAGTGGGCGCAGGGCGTGTGCGACGTGCCGGCGGCGACGATGCGCCGCATCGCGCACGAGTTCGTCGAGCATGCGTGCGTCGGACAGACGATCGATATCGAAGGCCGCACGCTGCCGTACCGCCCGGTCGCGGTGACGCTCGGCAAAACCGTCAACAACGGCTGGGGCGGCTACGAATGCTGCTGGGCGCGCACGCTGCTGGCGTGCCTGGTCGGCGCGCTCGAAGTGCCAGGCGGCACGCTCGGCACCACGGTGCGCCTGGTGAGGCCGATGTCCGAGCGGCTCGAGAGCGCCAAGCCCGGCCCCGACGGCTTCATGGCCTACCCGCTGAACCCGACCGACAAAGCCGGTTGGTCGCCGCGGCCCAACATCCGCAACGCCTACAAGACGATGGTGCCGCTGGTGGGCAACGGCGCGTGGAGCCAGGCGCTGGGGCCGACGCACTTCTCGTGGATGTTCCTCGACCGCACGCCCGAAGGCTTGCCGCCGGTGACGCTGCCCGACGTCTGGTTCGTCTACCGCACCAATCCGGCGATCTCGTTCTGGGACACGCCGGCCATGGGCGAGAAGATCGCGCGTTTTCCGTTCGTCGTGGCGATGGCGTACACGCGCGATGAGACCAACCACTACGCCGACCTGCTGCTCCCCGACGCCACCGACCTCGAGGGGCTGCAGCTGATCCGCATCGGCGGCACCAAGTACGTCGAGCAGTTCTGGGATCACCAGGGCTTCGCGCTGCGCCAGCCGGTGGTGCCGATGCGTGGCCAGGCGCGCGACTTCACCGACATCGCCACCGAGCTGGCGCGCCGCTGCGGCATCCTCGACCGCTACAACGCGGCGATCAACCGCGGCGCCGGCGGCGTCGCGCTGAAGAGCGAGCACGGCGACTTCTCGCTCGACGTCGATCTCGCGCACACGCGCGACGAGATCTGGGACGCAGTGTGCCGCGCCGCCAGCGCCGAGCTAACCGACGGCCAACACGCGCACGGGCTCGACTGGTGGAAGCAGCAGGGCCTCGCGACCAAGCCGTTCCCGCGCCTCGACTGGTACCTGTACCCGACGATGGTCGAGCGCGGCCTGCGCTTCGAGATGCCGTACCAGGAGCGGCTGCAGCGCGTCGGCGCGCAGCTGCAGCGCCGGCTGCACGAGCACGGCATGCACTGGTGGGACAAGCAAATGGCCGAGTACCAGGCGCTGCCGGCGTGGAAGGACTTCCCGGCGCTGTGGGAAGGCATCGTCACCGCCAGCGGCGCGCGCGCTCAGGACTATCCGTTCTGGCTGCTCACCGCGCGCAGCATGCAGTACGCATGGGGCGGCAACGCCGGCGTGCAGATGATCCGCGAGGTGGCCGAGAACGTGGCTGGCCACCGCGGCGTGGTGATCAACCCGCAGGCGGCGCACGCGCTCGGCATCGACGACGGCGACGAGATCGAGCTCGCGACGCCGAAGCGCAGCGTGCGCGGCCGCGCCGTGCTGCGCCAGGGCATCCGCCCCGATACGCTGCTGCTGATCGGCCAGTTCGATCACTGGGCGACACCGCTGGCCAAGGACTTCGGCGTGCCGAGCCTGAATGCGCTCGCGACGATGTCGATCGACTTGACCGACGCGACCGGCTCGAGCGCCGACATCGTGCGGGTGAAGGTGCGCAAGGCTGAGGAGGCTCGCGCATGAGTCGCATGCCCATGTGCCGGTGCTTGCGTGCCGAGACCGAGCGAAGCCCGAGGGCGGTACCCCGCCGGGGCTCAGAATGGGCCGCCCCGCCTTGCAGGCGGGGTTCGCTGCGGTACTCGCTCCGCGCGGGCGGCTGCGGTACCGCCGTTGCGGCGCTGAACGCGCCG
>DASTZF010000028.1:0-7955 GCA_035764445.1 Burkholderiaceae bacterium | reverse complement strand
GATGCCCGACCAGCCCGAAGTCCACCTGCGGCCCAACAAACTCGTTACCTACAAGGTGGTCGCGATGGTGATGGCCAATGCGCAGCGACTGGGCGTCACCAAGATCGGCTTGATCGGCAACGAGCAGTTCCTGAATTGATGGCGCGAGCCGCGGGCTCGGCGCGTCGGAGTTGGAGTCGATGAAGAGTCTGGCCCTTTGGATCGGTGCCGTCGCGGTGTCCTTGACGGCATTCACCGCGCACGCGCAGGGCGTGCGCCCCGAGGTCGGCAAGCCGCTGCAACAAGCCGCCGACCTGCTCAAGGCCGGCAAGTCCAAGGAGGCGCTGGCCAAAGCGCGCGAGGCTGACGCGGTGGGCGGCAAGACGCCCGCCGAGCAGCTGATGATCGACCGCATGAAGGCCGCCGCCGCGCAGCGCGCCGGCGACACCGCCGCCGCGATCCAGGGCTTCGAGGCGCTGTTCAACTCCGGCAAGCTGAGTGGCGCGGAGCAGGGACAAGTTGCCGAGATGCTGGCCTTCGCGTACTCGCAGCAGAAGGATTGGCCGCGCACCAACCAATGGGTGCAGCGCGCGGTGGCGGCCGGCAACAACAGCCCGCAGCTGAAGCAACTGCAGGCCTACGCACAGAGCCAGAGTGGCGACTACTCGGTGATCGCCAAGGAGGCGCAAGCCGCGGTGAGCGCCGCCGAACAGGCCGGCCGCAAGCCCGACGAAGGCGATCTGCTGCGCCTGGCCGACGCGCAGCAACGCACCGGCAACCCGGTCGGTCAAGCCGCCACGGTCGAGAAGCTGCTGGTCAACTACCCGAAGAAGGACTACTGGTCGATCGTGCTCGGCCGCCTGCCGCGCAAGAGCGGCTTCTCCGATCGCTTCTCGCTCGACCTGTTCCGCCTGCGGCTGGCCACCGGCACGCTGAGCAAGACCGACGACTACATGGAGATGGCGCAGCTCGCACTGCAGGCGGGCTACGCAGCGGAAGGCAAGGCGGTGATCGACAAAGGCTTCGCGAACGGGGCGCTCGGCACCGGCGCCGAGGCCGAGCGCCACAAGCGGCTGCGCGACCTGGCCGTCAAGCAGGAAGCCGAGGGCAAGGCCAGCATCGACAAAGACTTGCAGGAAGCCATGGCGTCCAAGGGCGGCAACGAGCTGGTGCACGTCGGCTACGTCTACGTCACGATGGGCCAGGCCGACAAAGGCATCCCGCTGATCGAGCAAGGCATCGCCAAGGGCGGCCTCAAGCGCCCCGAAGACGCCAAGCTGCACCTCGGCATTGCGCAACTGCAGTCGGGCAAGACCAAGAGCAAGGCGGTGCAGACGCTGCGCAGCGTGCAAGGCAACGACGGTGCCGCCGACCTCGGCCGGCTGTGGGCGGTGTACGCGGGCCAGTCGTAGCGCAGCCGATGCAGGTGCTGCCCGACTTCGTCAAGGCACAAGGCGCGGACCTCTACACGATCGATACCGGCTTCGAGCGGCCGCGCTTCGACGCCGCCTACCTGATCGTCGATGGCGGCCATGCGGCCTTCGTCGACACCGGCACCAACCATGCGGTGCCGCGGCTGCTGGCGGCGCTGCGCGCGCTCGGGCTCGATGCCGGCGCGGTCGACTGGGTGATTCCGACCCACGTCCATCTCGATCACGCCGGAGGCGCGGGGCTGCTGATGCAGTCACTGCCTCACGCGCGGATGGCCGTGCACCCGCGCGGCCAGCGCCACATGGTCGACCCGAGCGCGCTGTATGCCGGCGCCACGGCGGTGTACGGCGAGGCCGAAATGGCGCGCTCGTACGGCGTGCCGCTGGGCGTCGACGCGGCGCGCGTCATGGTGACGGCCGACGGCATGACGCTGACGCTGGGCGAGCGCGTGCTCGAGTTCATCGACACGCCGGGCCACGCACGCCACCACCACTGCATCTGGGACCAGCGCACGCGCACCTGGTTCACCGGCGACACCTTCGGTCTGAGCTATCCCGAGCTGGTCAACGCGCGCGGACGCTGGGTCACCCCGACCAGCGCGCCAGTGCAGTTCGACCCCGAGCCGTTGAAGGCCTCGGTGGCACGGCTGCTGGCTCGCGAGCCTGCCGCACTGTGTGTCACCCACTTCGGGCGCGTACCGAACGCGCCGCATCTGGGACCGCTGCTGCTCGCGCAGATCGACGAGATGGCAACCATCGGCGAGCGGCTGCGCGGCGCCGAGCAGCGCCACGCCAAGCTGTGCGACGCGTTGCGCACCATGTACCGGCACCGGCTGACCGAGCACGGCTTCAGCGACGTCGAATGCAAACTCGAGCTGCTCGCGATGGATGTCGAGATCAACGCGCAGGGCATGGCATCGTGGCTCGACCGCGGCTCGTAAGATGTGTGCATGAGCAAGCCCTCGTTCGCACTGCAAGACCGCGTCGCCATCGTCACCGGCGCGGCGCAAGGCATCGGCGCGGCATGCGCGCGCCGGCTGGCGGCCGACGGCGCTGCCGTTGCGCTGTGGGACGTCAACCTCGCGAGCGCGCAGGCGCTGGCCGACGAGTTGCGCGCCGCCGGCGCGAAGACCTGCGCGCTGCGCTGCGACGTGTCGCGCAAGGCCGACGTCGACGCTGCGCTCGCTGCCTCGCAGCAGGCGCTGGGGCCGGTCAATGCGCTGGTCAACAACGCCGGCATCTTCAAGGCGGCCGACTTCCTCGACATCGGCGAGGCCGATTGGGACGCGGTGATCGGCGTCAACCTGAAAGGCTCTTTCCTGGTCGGACAGGCGGTGGCGCGCGCGATGGTCGCTGCCCGCGGCGGCGCGATCGTCAACATGAGCTCGGTCAACGGCACGATGGCGATCCCGTCGATCGCCAGCTACAACGCCAGCAAGGGCGGCGTCGACCAACTGACGCGCGTGATGGCGCTTGCGCTGGCCGATCGCGGCGTGCGAGTCAATGCGGTCGGTCCGGGCACCATCGCCACCGAGCTGGCCCGTGCCGCCGTGCTCGGCAGCGACGAGGCACGCGAGCGCATCCTGTCGCGCACGCCGCTGCGTCGGCTCGGCGAACCCCACGAGGTGGCCGACGCGGTGGCGTTCCTGCTCAGCGACGCCGCCAGCTACATCACCGGCGAGATCGTCTACGTCGACGGCGGCCGGCGGGCGCTGAACTACACCATGCCGCCAAAGGCTTGAGGCGCTCGCAAGACCCTGCGCTCGACCGCGCCCGAGCGGCGCCCAGGTTGTGAGCGCGCGGTCGAGCCGCTAGGCTCGCGTCGGAGGTTGCCATGTCCGATGCCACCACGAAGTCGCTGCCGCCGCTCACCGGGGGCTGCCTGTGCGGCCGCGTGCGCTACGAAGCGACACCCGACCACCGCGACGGCTACTACTGCCACTGCCGCATGTGCCAACTGGCGGTCGGCAACACGCGCGCCGCGTTCATCAACCTGCGCAAGGCCGAGCTGCGCTGGTTGAGCGAGCCGTCGTACTACGCATCGTCGAAGATCGCGCGCCGCGGCTTTTGTGGCCGCTGCGGCACTCCGCTGTCGTTCGACTATCTCGACGGCGAGCGCATCGACCTCACGGTGGGCAGCCTCGACGACCCATCGGCGGTGAAGCCGACGACGCACTTCTCGGTCGAGACGCGCATCCCAGCGTGGCATGCCGACGACAGCCTGCCCGGCGAACGGCTCGACACCAACGAGCGCATCAACCAGCGCTGGCGCAAGGCCTACGGCGACAACGTGGCGCCGGGGCTCGATGCCGCGCGCGCCGGGTGACGCCGAGCACTAGGCCGCTTGCGCGGCGATGGGCGCGCGCTGCTCGTCGATCGGCAGGTGCGCCAGCGCGGCGCCGACCGCCAGCATGATGTCGGCCCACCACATCCAGTCGTAGCCACCGGTCCACTCGAAGGTCTTGCCGCCGAGGTAGGCGCCGAGGAAGCCGCCGATCTGATGCGACAGCATCACCACGCCGAACAGCATCGCCATCTGCGACGGGCCGAAGAAGCGCGCCACCAGGCCGGCTGTGGGCGGCACGGTCGACAGGTAGGTGAAGCCGATCACCGCGGCGAAGATCAGCATCGTGCTCGACGTCTTCGGTGCGAACACGAACACCAGCACTGCCAGCGCGCGCGCCGCGTAGGTCAACGACAGCAGCGACTTCATGCGCCAGCGGCCGCCCTGGTACCCAATGGCCCAGCCCATCGCGAGGCTGCCGAGGATGTTGAACAGGCCGATGACGCCGAGCGCCCAGGCGCCGACTTGCGGCGGCAGCTGGCAACTCGCGACCACGCCGGGCAGGTGCGTCGCAATGAAAGCGACGTGAAAGCCGCAGACGAAGAAACCCGCACACAACCAGCGATAGCTCGGCAACGCGAGCGCGCGCGACAACACGGCACCGACACTCTCGTGCGGCACCGCCGGCGCGGCGCCTGCAGCGACGTTGTGGTGCTGCGCCATGCGCGTGCGCAGCACCCATGCCGCCGGCAGCGCTAGCAGCGTGAAGGCTGCCAGGCTCTGCAGTGCTGCCACCCAGCCCGCGGCCGCGGTGATGCCCTGCGCGACCGGCGCGAACACGAACTGGCCGAACGATCCGCCGGCGTTGACCACGCCCGCAGCCATGCCCCGCCGCTGCGGTGCGACCAGCCGCGCGGTGGCGGCCATCAGCACGGCGGGGCCCGCCATCCCGGCGCCGCCCGCAGCGAGGATGCCGATCGACAGAATCAGCCCTTCGCGGCTGGCCATGAACGGCGTCAACGCAGTGCCAAGCGCCACCAGCAGCAGGCCGACCACGAGCACGCGGCCGGCGCCGACGCGGTCGGCCACCATGCCCGCCACGGGCTGCGTCAGCCCCCACCACAGCTGACCCATCGCGAAGGCCAAGCTGACGCCCGCCAGGCCGATGCCGGTGTTCGTGTTCAGCGTGCTGACGAACAGCCCCATCGACTGGCGTGCACCCATCGTCAGCGCAAACGTGCCGGCCGCGGCCAGTAACACCCAGGCCAAGGCCGGCAGCGCCCGCGGCGCGTCGGCGTGAGAGTCAGTCATGCGATTCGTCCCTCTCGGATTCGAGTTCGGCCAGGCAGGTGTCGAGCAGTTCGTGCAGACGCACCACGCGGGCATCTCCGAGACGCTCGTTGAGCGCGAGCTGGGCCTGCTTCCATGCGCGCTGGGCTTCGGTACGTTTGGCGCGGCCCGTCGGCGTGGCGCTGATCGAGCGGCTGCGTGCGTCGGCCCCCGGGCCGACCTCGACCCAACCTTGCGCCAGGAGCGGTTGCAGGTTGCGCGTCAGCGTCGAGGCGTCGAGCTTCATGCGCCGCGCCAGTTCGACCGGCTGGATCGGCCCCAGCAGCACCACGTGCGACAGCAGCGAGTACTGCGTGTTCTTCAAGCCGGTGCGCGCGACGTAAGCGTCGTAGTGCCGCGTCACGGCGCGCGACAGCTGCCGCAGCTTGAGGTTGGTGCAACCGCGCGGCTGCGCGGCGGCAGTGGCACTGGTGCTCATGCGATGATTGTAGCTACAATGATTGTAGATACAACCTTTGCCCACCCCGCGAGCCACCAGGATTTGCCATGAACATCACGCAGACGACCGCCGACGCCGGACACGAGACGCTGCAACGCTGGCGCTCACGCGAGGCCGAGCTGGCCGCACGCGCGGCGCCGGTGGGACTGGCCAAGCCAGAGCAGGTCGCCGGCAGGTCGGGGCTGCAATTCTTCGAGGCGATGCTCGAGGGACAGATCCCGCGCGCGCCGATCACCACCACGCTGCAGTTCTGGCTGGTCGAAGCTTCGGTGGGCCACGCCGAGTTCCAGGGCAAGCCGGCGTTCGAGCACTACAACCCGCTGGGCGGTGTGCACGGCGGCTGGATGGCCACGCTGCTCGATTCGTGCGTCGGCTGCGCGGTGCACACGCTGCTACCGGTGGGCAAGGCCTACACGACGCTGGAGCTGAAAGTGAACTTCGTCAAGGGCCTGAGCGACCGCGTGCCGCTGGTGCGCGCGATCGGCGACGTGATCCACTCGGGCAGCAGGGTCGCCACCGCCGAGGGTCGGCTGGTCAGCCCCGATGGCACACTGTTCGCCCACGCGACCACCACCTGCTTGATCTTCGACGCCCGATGAGACTGCTCCACACGATGCTGCGGGTCGGCAACCTGCGACGCTCGATCGATTTCTACACGAAGGTGCTCGGCATGAAGCTGCTGCGCACGACCGAGCGCCCCGACCAGAAATACGACCTCGCGTTCCTCGGCTATGGCTCGAACCCCGAGCACGCCGAGATCGAGCTCACCTACAACTACGGCGTCGATCGCTATGAGATGGGCGGCGCCTACGGCCACATCGCGATCGGCGTGCCCGACGTCGCGGCCACCTGCGCCGCGGTGCGCAGCAAGGCCCAGCAGTACGGCGGTGCGATCACGCGCGAGGCCGGCCCGGTCAAGGGCGGCACCACCGTGATCGCGTTCATCACCGACCCCGACGGCTACAAGATCGAGCTGATCGAGCGCGATCATCAGTAGGCCCCCACGCTTGTCGCTTCGCGACTGCGCTGCCCCCGGAGGGGGCGCGGCGGGCTTGGGAGCGGCCCGGCGCCCGCCGACCGCGCTCAGGGTCGCTGCCGCAGAGTCGACGTGTCCCGCGCGAGTCGCGTGATGCGCGCCCAGTCGCCCTGCTCGATCGCGTCGGCCGGCGTCAGCCACGAGCCACCACACACGCGCACGTTGGGCAGCGCGAGGAACGACGCCGCGTTCTCCGCCGTGATGCCACCCGTCGGACAGAACGACACATCGGGGAACGGCCCGTGCAGCGCCTTGAGCATTGCCACGCCACCAGCCGGCACCGCGGGGAAGAACTTCAGGAAGGCGAGGCCGTCGTCGTTGGCCGCCATCACCTCGGTCGCCGTCGCCACGCCGGGCAGCAGCGGCAAGCCCACGTCGCGGCAAGCAGCACCGATCGCAGGGGTGTAGCCGGGGCTGACGCCGAACACGCAGCCGGCGTCGCGGGCGGCCTTCGCGTCGGCGGCGGTGCGCAACGTTCCCGCGCCGATCAGCGCTTGCGGCACCGCCTTGGCGATCGCCTCGATGCTGCGCAGCGCCACCGCCGTGCGCAGCGTCACTTCCAGCACCTTCACACCGCCGGCGAGCAGCGCTTCGGCCAGTGGCACCGCGTGCTCGACCCGTTGCAGCACGATCACCGGGATCACGGGGCCATGGACGGCGAGTGCCTTGGTGTCGAGCATCGACATCGCTCTCACAGCCAGCTGCAGGCGCCCTGCTCGGCACCGTTGACGTTGCGCCGGAAACCCGCGAAGAGCTCGCGGCCGAGGCCGTGCGCGTTGTCATCGGCCTGGATCGGATCGATCGGCTCGCGCTCGCGCTCGGCCCACGTCAGCGCATCGACCTTCGCCTCCAGCGTGCCGGCATCGGCGTCGAGGCGGATCACGTCGCCCGAGCGCACCTTGGCCAGCGCCCCCCCGGCCAACGCTTCGGGCGTCACGTGGATCGCCGCCGGCACCTTGCCCGACGCACCGCTCATGCGCCCGTCGGTGACCAGGGCCACCTTGAAGCCCTTGCCTTGCAGCACGGCCAGCGGCGGCGTCAGCTTGTGCAGCTCGGGCATGCCGTTGGCCTGCGGCCCCTGGAAGCGCACCACCGCCACCAGGTCGCGTTCGAGTTGCCCCGCCGCGAACGCCGCCAGCAGCGCCTGCTGGCTATCGAACACCACGGCGGGTGCCTCGATCACGTGGCGGTCATCGGGCACCGCCGACACCTTGATCACCGCGCGGCCGAGGTTGCCGCCGAGCACACGCAGGCCACCGGTGGGCGAGAAGGGATCGTCGGCGCGGCGCACGATCGTCGTGTCTCCGCTGGCAGCCGGGAGGTCGCGCCACTGCAACTGTCCACGCTGCAATTCGGGCGCGCGCGCGTAGGCGGCGATGCCGCGCGTGTCGACCGTCAGCACGTCCGTATGCAGCAGGCCCGCCCGCGCGAGCTCGC
>DASTZF010000027.1:0-10331 GCA_035764445.1 Burkholderiaceae bacterium | reverse complement strand
GAGCTGATGCGCGCCGCATTGGACGCGCACGCCGACATCGTCAACGACGTGCGGGCGCTGCGGCGCCCCGGTGCCATGGCGGCGGTGGCCAGCCACGCGTCGTGTGGCGTCTGCCTGATGCACATGCTGGGTGAGGACCCTGCCACCATGCAGTCGTCGGTGTCGTATGCCGACGTGGTGCACGAGGTGCGTGAGTTCCTGCGCGAGCGCCTGAATTCACTCGTGCGCGCGGGCGTCGTGGAGCAGCGCGTGGTGCTCGACCCAGGGATCGGATTTGGCAAGATGCCGGAGCACAATTGGGCACTGATGCATCGTCAATCCGAGTTGCTGTCGCTCGGCCGGCCCCTGCTGATCGGCTGGTCGCGCAAGTCGACGCTGGGCCTGCTGACCAAGCGGCCCGCCGCCGAACGCGTCGCGGGCAGCGTGGCGGCGGCGCTCGCCGCGGCGCAGCGCGGGGCCCGGTTGGTTCGCGTGCACGACGTGGCCGCCACCGTCGACGCCCTGGTGGTGTGGCGGCACGCCGGCTTTGAAGTCTGAGATCGCGATCGGGCGCAGCCGCTGACAACGACCACCAACAAGAGGGCAACGCAAGTCATGGCACGACGCTACTTCGGCACCGACGGCATCCGCGGCACGGTGGGGCAGTCGCCGATCACGCCGGACTTCCTGCTGCGGCTCGGGCATGCAGTGGGCCGAGTGCTGCGCGATGGCAACGCACGGCCGACTGTGGTGATCGGCAAGGACACCCGCATCTCGGGCTACATGATCGAGTCGGCCCTGGAGGCAGGCTTCGCATCGGCCGGGGTCGATACGTTGCTCAGCGGCCCGATTCCGACGCCCGGAGTGGCCTACTTGACGCGCGCGCTGCGCCTGGATCTCGGCGTGGTCATCAGCGCGTCGCACAACCCATACCCCGACAACGGCATCAAGTTCTTCTCCGCTGCCGGTGAGAAGCTGCCCGACGAATGGGAGCAAGCGGTCGAATGCGCGCTCGGCGAGACGGCTCGGTGGGTCGACTCTGCGGGCCTTGGCAAGGCGCGTCGCATCGACGACGCCCGCGGCCGCTACATCGAGTTCTGCAAGAGCACGGTGCGTCACGACCTGTCGCTGCGCGGGCTGAAGGTCGTGGTCGACGCCGCGCACGGCGCGGCGTACCACGTCGCGCCCGACGTCTTTCACGAACTCGGCGCAGACGTGGTGGCGATCGGCTGCGCACCCGACGGCCTCAACATCAACGACGGCGTCGGTGCCACCGCGCCGGCCGCGCTGGTCGAGGCGGTCGCCGAGCACGGCGCCGACTACGGTGTCGCGCTCGACGGCGATGCCGACCGCCTGCTGATGGTTGACGGCAGTGGCCGCGTCTACAACGGCGACGAACTGCTGTACGTGATGGTGGCCGAGCGCCTCGCCAGCGGCCAGCAGGTCGAGGGTACCGTCGGCACTCTGATGACCAACATGGCGATCGAGCGTGCACTGCGCTCACTCGACGTGCCGCTGGTACGCGCCAAGGTCGGAGACCGCTACATCCTCGAGGAGTTGTCGGCGCGGCGCTGGTTGCTGGGGGGAGAGGGTTCGGGGCATCTGCTGGCGCTGGACAAGCACACCACCGGCGACGGCATCATCAGCTCGCTGCAGGTCCTGCAGGCAGTCTGCCGCAGCGGTCGCACCCTGGCGCAGCTGCTGCACGGCGTCTCGCTGTTCCCGCAGACGCTGATCAACGTCAGGCTGGCTCCCGATGTCGACTGGAAAGCCAACCGCGTGCTGGCCGCCGAGCAGGAGGCGGTGCAGCGCGACCTCGCCGACAACGGCCGGGTGCTGATCCGCGCGTCCGGCACCGAGCCGCTGCTGCGGGTGATGGTCGAAGCGCGCGACGCCGAGTTGGCGCGCGGCTGCGCCGAGCGACTGGCGCGCGCCGCCGTCGCGTGACGCAAGAGGCGAGCCGATGCCCGACCCGGAATCGGCAGGCCTGTTGGCGGCGATCGACCTCGGGTCCAACAGCTTCCGCCTCGAGATCTGCAAGGCCGAGCACGGCCAGTTGCAGCGCGTCGAGTACCTCAAGGACACGGTGCGCCTGGGCGCCGGGCTCGACGATGCACGCCGCCTCGACGACGCCGCGATGGGCCGCGGCTGGGCGTGCCTGGCGCGCTATGCCGAGCTGGTGCGCGACCTCGAGCCGCGAGCGGTGCGGGTGGTGGCCACCGCCACGCTGCGCGAGGCGCTGAACCGCGATGTCTTCCTGGCGCGCGCGCAGTCGCTGCTCGGCCTGCCGATCGACGTCATCTCCGGGCACGAAGAGGCGCGGCTCATCTACGGCGGCGTGTCGCACTTCCTGCCCGAGACTGACGAGCGGCGGCTGGTGTTCGACATCGGCGGGCGCTCGACCGAGCTGATCCTCGGCCAGGGCAAGGCGCCGCGTGTGGTCGAGTCGTACGACGTCGGCAGCGTCGAGCTGTCGATCCGCTACTTCGGCGACGGCCGCATCGGTGCACGCAACTTCAACGCGGCACGCGTGGCCGCTCAGGCCGGGCTCGAAGGCGCGCAGGGCGTGTTGACCGCCGAGCGCTGGGACGCCGTGTACGGGGCGTCTGGCACCGTCGGCGCGGTGTCCGACGTGCTGCGCGCCGAAGGCATGACCGACGGCACGATCACGGCGCCCGCGCTCGATGCGCTGGTGCGCCGCCTGGTCGATGCCGGCCACGTCGATCGCCTCAAGCTGGCCGGACTCAAGGACGACCGGCGGCCGGTGATCGGTGGTGGCGTGGCGATCGTGCGCGCGCTGGTTGCGCTGCTGGGGCTCGAGCGCATCGCGCCGGCTCGCGGCGCGCTGCGTCACGGCGTGATGATCGAAATGCTCGATCGCGACGCGCCGGCGCGCGACATTCGCACGGCCAGCGTGCAGCGCCTGCAGCGTCAGTTCGCGGTCGACGCCGTGCAGGCGCAGCGCGTGTCCGACATGGCGAATTGGCTGTTCGCGGCGCTGCAGCCGAAGCCCGACGAGCGTCTGCAGCGTGCCGCGCGCATGCTGCGCTACGCGGCGGCTCTGCACGAAATCGGCATGGTGGTGTCGCACGAGAGCCACCACCGGCACGGCGAATACATCGTGCGCCATGCCGACGCGGCGGGCTTCGCCGACCACCAGCTGGCGCGCATGGCGACCTTGGTGCTGGCGCAGCGCGGCGGCCTGCGCAAGGTCGACGGCGCGCTGTCTGCCGATGCCGTGTTGCGCGACCAGACGCTCGCCTTGCGCATCGCGATCGTGCTGTGCCATGCCCGTCGCAACCCCGAGCCAGGGCAGCTGCGGCTGGCGCACACCGCCGACGGCTGGCTGCTGGTGATCGACACGCCATGGGCCGACGCGCATCCGCAGTCGATGTACCTGTTGCGCGAGGAGGAGAAGGCCTGGTCGCGCACGCTGTGGCCGCTGGAGTTGCGCATCGACTGAATCGCTCGCAGCCGAGGCCTGAACGGGCGGCCGTGACAACCGCGGCGGTTCGCTACATCGTCTCGGGAGCCTGCACGCACACCACGAAGGTCTGCGCGCGCGCGTCGCCGTCCTTGGCGGCCTCGCTCGGCCGGTGGCGCAGCCACCAGACCGATCCCTTGCGGATCGTCCACGGCGCCTCGCGCCCGGTGAGCAGCAGCGACGCCAGTTCGCCCAACGCCGGCTGATGACCGACGATCAGCACCGTGCGCCGCGAATCGGGCCAGCCGCTGGCGGCCAGCAGGTCCCTGGCATGCGCGCTGGGCCCGATCGAGTCCACCGTCGTGAAAGGCCGCTCGAGCTTGGCCGCCGTACGCTGCGCACGCACCGCCGGGCTCACCAGGATGCGCAAGCCGTCGGGCATCTGGCGATGCAACCACAGCGCGATGCGCGACGCTTGACGCTCGCCGCGCGGCGTGAGCTTGCGCTTCAAGTCATCGGCCGGCGCATCGTCGCCGTCCTCGGCATCGGCGTGGCGCCACAGGATCAGGTCCATGTCAGCGGCGCCCGGCCGCCCGAAGGCACTGACGCACCCCAGGAGCCACGAAGGGGCTCCTTCGGAGCCCTGGGGGCAGCGAGCGCATGCGAGCGTGGGGGCTGTCCATCTGATTCAGCGCGGTAGGCCGTTATAGCGCTCGGCGAGCGCCTGCTGCGCCGAGCGCCCGGACTTGCCGCGCAGCTGCGGCACCCGCTCGTAGTGGCCGTCGGGCATCATCTGCCAAGCACCGCGCTCGTCGTGCAGGTACGCCGTCAGCGTCTCGTCGATCAAGCGCTGCCTGAAGGCGGGGTCGTCGACCGGCCACGCGAGTTCGATGCGGCGGAACATGTTGCGGCCCATCCAGTCGGCGCTCGACAGGTAGAGTTTCTCATCGCTGCCGACGCGGAAGTAGAACACCCGCGAGTGTTCGAGGAAGCGGCCGATGATCGAGCGCACGCGCACGTTGTCGGAGAAACCCTTGCGCCCCGCCGGCACCACGCAGGCGCCGCGCACGATCAGGTCGACGCTGACGCCGGCGCAGCCGGCCTCGGCCAGCGCGAGCGCGAGCGCCTCGTCGGTCAGCGCGTTCATCTTCAGCACGATGCGCGCCGCGGTGCCTGCCCGCGCCGCCGCCGTCGCCGCCTGCACGTGCTCCATCATGCGGCTGTGCAGCGTGAAGGGCGCGACGATCAGTGCCTTCAGACCGCTCATGCGGCTCTGGCTCGCGAGATGCTGGAACACCTGTGCCATGTCGGCGGTGATCTGAGAGTTGGCCGTCAGGTGACCGATGTCGGTGTACAGGCGTGCGGTGCGCGGGTTGTAGTTGCCGGTCGACAGATGCCCGTAGCGCCGCAACTGCCGGCCCTCGCGGCGCGTGATCAACAGCATCTTGGCGTGCGTCTTGAGGCCGACGATGCCGTACACCACCTGCGCCCCCAATGCCTCGAGCCGCTCGGCCCAGTTGATGTTGGCCTCCTCGTCGAAGCGCGCCTTCAGCTCGACCACGACCATCACTTCCTTGCCGCGGCGCGTCGCCTCGAGCAGCAGCTCCATCAGCGCGGAATCGGCGCTGGTGCGGTAGATCGTCTGCTGGATCGACAGCACCTGTGGATCCTGCACGGCCTCGCGCAGCAGCGCCTCCACCGGGTCGAACGACTCGAACGGGTGGTGCAGCAGCACGTCGCCGTGACGCAGCCGCTCGAACATCGATTCCTCGACCGGCACGCTGGCCGGCCACGCCGGCGTGTGCGGCGGGTAGTGCAGCGCCTTGGCTGGCACCAAGTCGATCAGTTGCGCCAGCCGCACCAGGTTGACCGGGCCGTCGACGCGGTACAGCGCCTGCTCCGACAACTGGAACTGCTCGAGCAGGAAGGTCGACAGTGACTCAGGGCACGAGGTCGCCACTTCGAGGCGCACCGCGCGCCCGAACTGGCGCTGCGTGAGCTCCAGGCGCAGCGCTTGGCGCAGGTTGGTGACCTCGAGCTCGTCGACCGCGAGATCGGAGTCGCGCGTCACGCGGAACTGTGAGAAGCCCTCGACGTGGCGCCCGGGAAACAACTCGTTCAGGCTGGCCCGAAGCACGCTCGACAACAGCACGAAGCCTTGCCGGCGCCCGGTGAGCTCGTCGGGCAGCTTGATCACGCGCGGCAGCGCGCGCGGCACGCGCACGATCGCGATGTCGTTCTGGCGACCGAATGCGTCACGGCCGCTCAGGCGCACGATGAAGTGCAGGGACTTGTTGGCCACCTGCGGGAACGGGTGCGCCGGATCCAGGCTCACCGGCACCAGCAGCGGCCGCACCTCGCGGGCGAAGAAGGCGGCCACCCAGCGCCGCTGCGCGGCATTGCGCTCGCCGTGCGACAGGATCTGTAAGCCGGCCTTCTTGAAGTCGGTGGTCAGCTGATCGTTGTACAGCTCGTACTGATCGTCGACCAGCGCGTGCGCGGTCAGCGAGATCTCGCGCATCGCCGCTGCAGCGATGGCCTCGTTGCCCGGGTTGGCCAAACGCAGCTCGTCCAGCGTGTCGGAGACCCGGATCTCGAAGAACTCGTCGAGATTCGACGAGACGATCGTCAGGTAGCGCAGCCGCTCCAGCAACGGCACCTCGGGCCGGCGTGCCATGTCGAGCACCCGTGCGTTGAACGCCAGGGCGCCAAGGTCGCGATAGAGCAGCGCCGAGGGCGCAGACGCTGGCGGTTTCACCGCTCTCAGTTTGCCTTGTCTTCATGACGTTTCTTTGACGCCAACGTGACGCTTGTTTGACGATCGACGGCATGTGGCCGCCGCTGATTCGCCGCACGCCGGTGGTTGGGCCAACCCGCTCGCTCTCCACGGGGGGCAGTCTGGCCACGGATCGATGAAGGGTTGGTGTCCGTGCGATGGCGACGCCATGAACCGTGGTTGCGCAGGCAGCTTTGTGACGGCCTCATGACAGTCTTGTGTCGGCGCCATGACGCCGACGGCGGTCGACGCGTTGTCACGGACCTGTCACGACCCCTTCGTAGAGTCTTCGAAGCACCTAGACCCTACCGAAGGAGCGCTTCATGAACACCATCATCGCTCGCTGCATCTTGTTTGCCGCCGCGTTGTCCCCAACCTTGGCAGCCGCACAAGACGTCACCGGCGCGGGCGCGACCTTTCCGGCCCCCGTCTACGCCAAGTGGGCCGATGCCTACCACAAGGCCACAGGCGCCCGCGTCAACTACCAGTCGGTCGGCAGCGGCGCCGGCATCAACCAGATCAAGAGCAAAACGGTGGACTTCGGCGCCTCCGACATGCCCCTGACTGACGAGGCGCTGGCCAAGGACGGCCTGATGCAGTTTCCAACCGTGATCGGCGGCGTCGTGCCGGTGATCAATGTCGCCGGCATCGCCGCGGGGCAGCTCAAGCTCACCGGCGCCGTGCTGGGCGACATCTTCCTAGGCAAAGTGACCAAGTGGAACGACGCCGCGATCACCGCCCTCAACCCCGGTGTCACGCTGCCCGACGCCGCAATCGCCGTGGTGCGTCGCGCCGACGGTTCGGGAACGACCTTCATCTTCACCAACTACCTGTCCAAGGCCAACCCGGAGTGGAAGAGCAAGGTCGGCGAGGGCACTGCGGTCAACTGGCCCACCGGCGCCGGCGGCAAGGGCAACGAAGGCGTCTCGGCCTTCGTGCAGCGACTGCCCAATTCGATCGGCTACGTCGAGTACGCCTACGCCAAGCAGAACAAGATGACGACCACGCTAATGCGCAACCAGGCCGGCACCTTCGTCGCAGCGGACGATGCCAATTTCAAGGCCGCAGCGGCCGGCGCGGACTGGAGCAAGAGCTTCTATCAGATCCTGACCGACCAGCCGGGCAAGGACTCGTGGCCGATCACCGGTGCCACGTTCATCCTGATGCACAAGGTGCAGGACAAGCCGACGCAGGCCGCAGCGGCGCTGAAGTTCTTCGACTGGGCCTATGCCAACGGCAACCAGATGGCAGCCGAGCTCGAGTACGTCACGCTGCCCGACCCGGTGAAGGCGATGGTCCACAAGGCGTGGGGCGAGATCAAGGACACCTCGGGCAAACCGGTGACGGTAGCCGCCAAGTGAGCCGACGCGACGCGCAACGGTCGCAGCGCTGAGCGAGGGCACGCCATGGCCGCTACACTGCCCGCGACCACCGCACTGGCTGGCGAGGGAGTGATCGAGCGCATCGAGCCGGCTCGCCGGCCCCCGGGACGTACCGCGCCCAGCCGCTGGGGCGACCGGCTGTTCGCGGCGGCGGCGCTCGCCGCCGCGCTGCTGACACTGGCGCTGTTGGTCGGCATCATCGCCTCGTTGATCGTCGGCGCCGCGCCGGCGATCCAGGAGTACGGGCTCGGCTTTCTGACGCGGGCCGAATGGGACCCGGTGCAGAACCGCTACGGCGGCCTCGTGATGGTCTACGGCACGCTGATGACGTCGTTCATCGCGTTGCTGATCGCGGTGCCGGTGAGCTTCGGCATCGCGCTGTTCCTCACCGAGCTGTCGCCACGCTGGCTGAAGCGGCCGCTGGGCGTGGCGATCGAGCTGCTGGCCGCCGTGCCGTCGATCGTCTACGGCATGTGGGGCCTGCTGGTGTTCGGCCCGATCCTCGCGCGCTTCGTGCAGCAACCGATGCAGGCGGTATTCGGCAACGTGCCGGTGATCGGCGCGCTGTTCTCGGGCCCGCCGGTCGGCCTCGGTTTGCTGTCGGCGGGCATCATCCTGGCGATCATGATCATCCCGTTCATCGCTTCGGTGATGCGCGACGTCTTCGAGGTGACCCCGCCGATGCTCAAGGAGTCGGCGTATGGCCTCGGCGCCACCACGTGGGAGGTGATCTGGCAGGTGGTGCTGCCGTACACCAAGACCGGCGTGGTCGGCGGCATCATGCTCGGGCTGGGGCGCGCACTGGGCGAGACGATGGCGGTGACGTTCGTGATCGGCAACATGAACCAGCTCAACTCGTTGTCGCTGTTCGAGGCGGCCAACAGCATCACGTCGGCGCTGGCCAATGAATTCGCCGAGGCCGCTGCCGGCCTCCACCAGGCGTCGCTGATCTACCTCGGGCTGGTGCTGTTCTTCATCACCTTCGTCGTGCTCGCCGCGTCGAAATTCCTGCTGATGCGCCTGAGGCGGCTCGAAGGCGCCTGCACATGAAGGCGCTGACCTTCGATCCGCGCAAGCTGGCCCAGCATCGCAGCCGGCGCCGCATCAACGCGCTCGCGCTGACGCTGTCGCTGGCGGCGATGGCGTTCGGCGTGTTCTGGCTGGTGTGGATCCTGTGGGAGACGCTGCGCCTGGGGCTCGGTGGCCTCGGCCTGGACGTCTTCACGCAGATGACGCCACCACCGCAGGCCGCTGGCGGCCTGGCCAACGCGATCTACGGCTCGGTGCTGATGGTCGGCCTGGCCACCGCGCTGGGCACGCCGATCGGCCTGTTCGCGGGCATCTACCTGGCCGAGTACGGTCAGCGCAACGCGCTGGGCCGCGCGACCCAGTTCATCAACGACATCCTGCTGTCGGCGCCGTCGATCGTGATCGGCCTGTTCGTCTATTCGGTGGTGGTCGCGCGCTACAAGAGCTTCTCGGGTTGGTCCGGCGTGCTGGCGCTGGCGCTGATCGTGATCCCGGTGGTGGTGCGCACCACCGAGAACATGCTCAACCTGATCCCCAATGCGCTGCGCGAGGCAGCCTATGCGCTGGGCGCGCCGAAGTGGCGCGTGATCCTGTCGATCACGCTGAAGGCGGCGCGTGCCGGCGTGGTCACCGGCGTGCTGCTGGCGGTGGCACGGATCGCCGGCGAGACGGCGCCGCTGCTGTTCACCGCGCTGTCGAACCAGTTCTGGACCAGCAACCTCGCCGACCCGATGGCCAGCGTGCCGGTCATCATCTTCAAGTTCGCGATGAGCCCCTACGAGAACTGGCAGTCGCTCGCCTGGGTGGGCGTGTTCCTGATCACGCTGGGCGTGCTGGGCTTGAACATCCTGGCGCGCGTGATGTTCCGCAACAAGACCTGAGGTATCGATGGAAGCTGTGCTCGAAGCACCCGCCGTGCGGCGGCAGACGAAGATCTCGGTGCGCGACCTGAACTTCTACTACGGAAGTTTCCACGCGCTCAAGCACATCGACCTCGAGATCCCCGAGCGCAAGGTGACGGCGTTCATCGGCCCGTCGGGGTGCGGCAAGTCGACGCTGCTGCGCACGTTCAACCGCATGTTCGAGCTGTATCCCGAGCAGCGCGCCGAAGGCCAGATCCTGCTCGACGGCGACAACATCCTCGACCGCCGCATCGACGTCAGCCTGATTCGCGCCAAGGTCGGCATGGTGTTCCAGAAGCCGACGCCGTTCCCGATGTCGATCTACGACAATATCGCCTTCGGCGTGCGGCTGTTCGAGACGCTGCCGCGCGTGGAGATGGACGAGCGCGTCGAGTGGGCGCTGAAGAAGGCGGCGCTGTGGAACGAGGTGAAGGACAAGCTCGGGCAAAGCGGCGCCGGTTTGTCCGGTGGCCAGCAGCAGCGGCTGTGCATCGCGCGCGGCATCGCGATCAAGCCCGAGGTGCTGCTGCTCGACGAACCCTGCTCGGCGCTCGATCCGATCTCCACCGGCAAGATCGAGGAGTTGATCCACGAACTGAAGACCGACTACACGGTGCTGATCGTCACCCACAACATGCAGCAGGCCGCGCGCTGCTCTGACTTCACGGCCTACATGTATCTCGGCGACCTGGTCGAGTTCGGACCTACGGCCGATGTGTTCATGAAGCCGGCCAAGAAGGACACCGAGGACTACATCACCGGGAGGTTCGGATGAAACGGCGCGCGGCACTCTCGCTCCGTCACGCTGGCACCGAACCTTCGGCGATTGCGTTGTACCT